>JAFGCA010000484.1 GCA_016932895.1 Sedimentisphaerales bacterium
CCACGTCCGGGTCCATTTCGTAGTCGTGGTAGGCGTAGCCGCTGCCGCCCAGCCATGTCCAGGGCCGAGGATAACCCGGCACATCGGCACTCTGGTGAATTACATCTTCCGGGAAAATGTAGCTATGTGTCGCGACCTTCGTTTCCAGAAAGCCGGGTTTGAAGGCGGCGGCTCGAACGACGGCGGTGGTCTCGAGGCAGATTGGTCCGTCGTACGCGTGGCCGTGGCCGGCCCGGGGTCGGCTGCCGTCGAGCGTGTAGACGATGGCCGCCTCCGGCGTGGATGTCGCCAGCGCGACGGTAATCGGCTCGGTGTAAAAGCCTCTACCCTGGCTCAGCGCCACGTCAACGACGACGCCATCGTATGCAGGCCCGTTGGCCCGGCCCGGCGTGGCCGTCTTCATATGCCCCCAGGCGCCGGTTCCGTCGGGGTATCGCCCCAGCGATACATCCGTACGCTGAGTGCCGAAACTCACGCTGTCAATCAGGGTCTCTCCGTCGCCGGCGAACAAGGCAATCTGATCCCCGTCCGCATTGAGTTGAAAGGCCGCATGCAGGCCCGCCTGTCCGACGTCGCCGTCCGCCCACACCAACAAGAAACCGCGTCCGGGAATCGTCGTGAGGCCGGGATCGTTCGCAGGCAGGCGCCATTTCATCGGCAGGCCGGGATTGTCGGTCAGGTACATGCCCCCTGCGTCAAGAGGTGTATCGGAAGGATTGTGCAACTCGATCCAATCGTCGTACTGTCCCTGCGGATCGCCCAGTGTGCCGCTGTTTGAGGCCATCACCTCGTTCAATAGGACAGTCTGCGTGCCGGCGAGCGGGATATCTGCCAGCGACGGCAGTGGTGCGGCCCGAACGGCCGGGCAAACCCCATCTCCGGCAACCATCATGCCCGCAAAAAACAAACACGCCCCCACACCCAGAGGCCGCATTCGCACCAAAACCTGAAACGTTCCAAGATGACCCATATGTGCGATATTACCCCATTTACGGCCCAAAAATCAACCCTATCGATCCCGAACGGTGGATCAAATCCCCGTTAGAAACAAGGTTTTTACAATCCATGACTTGAAAACTTGGGGAAAACAGGTAAAATAGATACCTGTAGAGATTTCCACATGCACGCCCGGGAAGCTGGGAAAAGAGTCGTCCTGCCAAAGGCGGAATGCGGGAAATTGACCTTGCGCTTGCAAAGAAGGAAGAGGCATGAAGGCTTGGATTCTTTTCAGTCTGACGGTGGCGGTCCCGGTTTTTCTGGCCGCGGGCCCCTCCATGGCTGCCATAGAGCCCGTTACCAGCGTCCAAGCCGGAGAAAACGGCTCCCCGCCGTACCTGCTCGAACGTATTACCGTAGGCAACTACGCGGTGACCGCCGGATCCCTGGCCACCGGCACGTCCATCGGCGAGACGTCGTCTGGCTCTCACATCTCCCACGCCGATGACCTGAACCTGAACAACATAGCCAGCCGACTCGACGAGAAGACGGGCTGGGAGATAACCATGATCGACGGCCAAGAAACGTGGACGGACACCAACGGTGACAATCCAGATTTTTTCGTCTTTGAGGCGGGCATAAACGACGATTTCCTGGTTGCAGCCGTCCTCGGCGACGGCCGCCTCGGGCAATACCGCACGGTCGATGTTTCGGCCTGGGGAGATACCGGCCTGCATCGGATTGGTTTGTACAACTGGAACCAGCCCATCGGGGGCATCGCCTTCGCCATCACCGACCTGCTGGACCAGAAGGGAGCGAATCTAACGAACGATTCCGTCATCCAGGGCATCCAGATCATCAGCGGAACGCTTGATCCGGCCCTCTTCGCAGCCGTGGTTCCCGAGCCCGCCACCGCGGCACTGCTCGGCCTCGGTGTACTGCTGATCCGCAGATGCCGCCGACCATAGTGCCACTGTACAGAGCAGCCGGCATAGTTCTCAGAGCCGGCTCGCCTCCCGATCCGCGGATCGGTCGGTGACCGCCGCGCGGCGGCCTAACGAGTGCCTGGAACCCTCATAACCCACAGCAAAACCCAAATGACAAACAGAATCTTGTTGTTATAGGACGGTAGGTCTGCGTCGTTTGAGAACTACTTCTCTTTCCACCACGCGAGGCGGCGGCCGTGCGATCATCTTCGTCCACCACACGCCCAATGTGGTGCAAACCGCCGAACCGGGCCCCAGAAGGCGGCTACGCGACGAGGCAAGGGAGCGTCTGTATTAGCAAGTCTAATCCCAAATTCACATTTTCTAATGATAAAAACGGCAGGCAAAAGGAACCTAATATTTCCGCAAACACTTGTTTCTAAAATACTTACAAACACCTTTCTGACCCGGAAAAACAGATTTTCAAGGACGTACGGCAGGTGGTAGTTGACTAAGAACAAACGATGTGCTACCATGTCGGGTCCATGGCAAAAATAGTAAGGAAAACCGGAAAGAGACGCACAAGAAGGAGCTCTTCGAAGACCGCACCAGCCAGGGCAAAGAAAGCCTTCAGAAACTACAATCAGGCTCTGGCTTACCTCTTTGATCGAACCGACTACGAACGCGAAGAGCACATACGCTACAACGCTACGACGTTCAGTCTGGAGCGGATGGAGAAGCTTCTATCTCTTGTGGGCGACCCGCACACGCAGATACGCACGGTGCATATTGCGGGCACCAAGGGCAAAGGTTCGACGGCCACCATGCTGGCCCGGATGCTCGAATCCAACGGGCTCAGCGTGGGGTTGTACACCTCTCCGCACTTGGTGCATCTGCACGAACGCATCGTGGTCAATTCCGAGATGATCAGCGAGAGCGAGGTGCTGGGCCTTTTGAACCGGCTCCACGCCCCGGTGGAGAAGCTCGGCAAGACGGATCCGCCGACGTTTTTTGAGATCATGACGGCCATGGCGTTCATGCATTTTGCCGACTGCAAGATCGACATCGGGGTCATTGAGACCGGTCTGGGAGGCCGGCTTGACAGCACCAACGTGATTCAGCCCGAAGTGGTGGGCATTACGAGCCTGAGCATCGATCACAAAATCCAGTTGGGCGATACTCTCGACCGAATCGCGATGGAGAAGGCCGGGGTGCTCAAGCGCGGCGTGCCGGCGGTGACGGTCCAACAGGACCCTGTGGCATTGAACGTGTTGAAATCTCAGGCGTTGGCGGTAAAGGCTCCTCTGAGCGTAACCGGGACGGACATCGACTTTTCGTATCGATTCGAAACATCGCGTGAGCACGGCCCGCACACGCGAATTTGCCTGACCACGCCGACCAGCAAATTCGAGCATCTGCGGGTGCCGCTGCACGGCAAGCACCAGGCGATCAACTGCGGTCTGGCGCTGGCCCTGCTGGACAAGCTCAAAGCAGCCGGATACAAGATCGACGTGGAAAAATCCGCCAATGGGCTGCATGGCGTAACGCTGGCCGGACGAATGGAGATAATCTGCCACGATCCGCGCATCATGATCGACGGCGCCCACAACGCGGCAAGCATCCGGGCCCTCATCCACGCCATCGGACAGAATATCCCGTACGACTCGATGGTGGTCGTTTTCGGCTGCAACAGCGACAAGGACGTGAGAGGGATGCTCACCGAGCTGCAATACGGCGCCGACAAGGTGATCTTCACGCGAAGCAGCTCGACCAAGGCGGTTTCGCCGCAGGATCTGGCCGATATGTATACTGAGGTCTGCGGCAAGATGTACCAGACCTCCAGTAGTCTGGGCGAAGCGCTGCAATTGGCGCGCAACGCCGTCGGCCGAGAGGACCTGATCTGCATCACGGGCAGCTTCTATCTCATCGGGCAAGGCAAAATGCGCTTCCAGCCCAACCCCGCCCTAGCGGCCTCATAGCACCAACGGGCCGGACGGGGACTTTTGGGTTGACGATCCTCTTCCACCGCCTTTTAATCACTTCTTTACGCGTACACCGTCAGGACGTAACCCGTCACAGGCGAGGTGTTTTCTGCCAATCCGTGCAGAGGCGCCCGGGTTCGAGGAATCGGCGCACGCTACCCCAAAGAACGCCCTGGCTCAGAAAAGAAGGTTAGAATAAGGAGTCACCGATGGCTGAGACCGCCCATTATATCGCAGTTGACCTCGGGGCCGAGAGCGGCCGCGTGATGCTGGGTTCGATCACCGATGGCAAGCTGAGTCTGGCCGAGACGCGTCGCTTCGGCAACGGACCCGTCGAGGAGAACGGATCGCTTCGCTGGGACTTCGAGAGGCTGCTGTCGGAGATCAAGGCGGGCATCGGCCAGGCGGTCGAGGCCGCCGGGGGCGAGGTCCTGGGCATCGGGGTCGATAGCTGGGGCGTTGACTTCGGCCTGATCGGCGCCGACGGGCAACTCCTTGAAAGACCCTACCACTATCGTGACAGCCGGACCAACGGCATGATGGAAAAGGCCTTCGAGATCATGCCCAAGCGGCAGGTCTACGAGCACACCGGCATCCAGTTCATGCAGCTCAATTCGCTCTACCAACTTCTGGCCATGCGCCTGGCGAATTCGGAGGTGTTGGCCCGAACCAAACGGCTGATCTTCATGGCCGATCTATTCGCGTACTTCCTCTGCGGCAAGGCCTTCGGCGAATACACGCTGGCCAGCACATCCCAGATGATGGATATGAAGACGGGCCGGTGGTCCGAGGCGATTTTCGAGAAACTGTCCCTGCCGCTGGAGATCATGCCGGAGGTGGTGATGCCCGGAACCGTGGTGGGCGAGCTGGCGGATGCCGTGGCGGCCGAGATCGGCTGTGCGAAGATTCCCGTGATTGCCGTCGGGTCGCACGATACGGCCTCGGCGGTCCTCGGCGTTCCCGCCGGCACCGGCGACTGGGCCTATCTGTCGTCGGGGACTTGGAGCCTGATGGGCGTCGAACTACCCCGGGCCATCGTCAACGACAAGACCTTCGGATACGAGTTCACCAACGAGGGGGGCGTGGAGAATACCATCCGCCTCCTGAAGAACATCATGGGTCTCTGGCTCGTGCAGGAGTGCAAGCGACAGTGGCAGCGAGACGGGCAGGACCTTTCGTACGACGACCTGACGCGAATGGCCTCGGAGGCCGAGCCGTTCTTCGCGCACGTCGATTGCGACTGCAGCGACTTTCTGGCGCCGGGAGACATGCCGGCCCGCATCAACAAGCACCTCTCCGACACGGGACAGACGCCCACGGACGACAAAGGCCAGATGGTCCGGCTGGTTCTGGAGAGTCTCGCCCTGAAGTACCGCTCGGTCCTCGGCGCAATGGAGGACGCGACGGGCCAGGCCATCGACGTGCTGCACGTGGTGGGCGGCGGCATCAAGAACGAACTGCTCTGCCAGTTCACCGCCGACGCGATCGGCAAGAAGGTCATCACCGGTCCCATCGAGGCCACGGCCAGCGGCAACATCCTGATGCAGGCCAAAGCCACGGGCCAGATCGCATCACTGGCCGAAGCCCGCCAGATCGTGCGCAACTCGTTCGAACTGAAGGAATACCAGCCGCAGAATCCGGATCTCTGGAAAAAGCGCTACGAAGAACGCATCGGCCAGAAGTGATCGCGCGTTGTGACACGCCGTGGTGTGTGTCCATGCCGAGGGTCACCCAGCAAGAACAAGGAGCAGACCATTTTGACGGAACAGCTTGAGCAGCAACTGGACAGTTTTAGCGCGGCCGAGAGAGAGCGGGCGCTGATGGAGTTGTGCGAAAAGGTGAAGGCAGGGGAAGTCGCGCTGCCGGAGCCGGGGCAATTTGTGAACCTCCATTGCCACACGTTTTTCTCCTACAACAGCTACGGCTATTCGCCGACAAAATTCGCCTGGCTGGCGCGCAAAGCGGGCCTGGCGGTGGTGGGAACGGTGGATTTTGACGTGCTCGACGCGCTCGACGAGTTCCGCCGGGCGTGCAGGCTGCTGGGTCTGAAAGGCTGCTCCGGCCTGGAGACGCGCGTGTACGTGCCGGAATTCGCCACGCGGGTGATCAACTCGCCCGGCGAGCCCGGCATCTCGTATCATATGGGCGTCGGATTCCCGGGCTCGGCGGTGCCCGAATCGCAGAGAGAGTTCCTCGCGGGGCTGAAGGAGACCGCCCAGAAGCGAAACCGCGACCTGATGGGCCGGGTCAACGATTACCTCGATCCGGTCCGGCTCGACTACGAGCGCGACGTCCAGACGCTCACCCCCGCCGGCAACGCCACCGAGCGGCATATGTGCGTGGCGTACGCCCACAAGGCCCAGGAACTCTTCGGCGACGCCGGGGAGCTGGCGCAGTTCTGGTCGGAGAAACTCGGCACCGACGCCGGGGCTCTCGGCCTGCCCGAGGGACGCGACCTGCTCAATACGATTCGAGCCAAAACCATGAAACGCGGCGGGGTCGGTTACGTCCGGCCCGACAAAGGCTCGTTTCCGCAGATGGCCGACACCAACCGCTTCATCCTGGCCGCCGGTGGCATGCCCGTCCACACGTGGCTCGACGGCACCAGCGACGGCGAGC
>JAFGCA010000485.1 GCA_016932895.1 Sedimentisphaerales bacterium
GCCCGGCTGCGGCAAGACCCTCCTGGCCAAGGCCATCGCCGGCGAGGCCGACGTGCCGTTCCTGAGCATCTCCGGCAGCGACTTCGTGGAGATGTTCGTCGGGGTCGGCGCTTCCCGCGTGCGGGACCTTTTCAAGCAGGCCAAGGACAACTCGCCCTGCATCATCTTCCTCGACGAGATCGACGCGATCGGCCGCAAACGCGGAGCCAGCTTCGTCGGCGGCGGACACGATGAGCGGGAGCAAACGCTCAACGCGATCCTGGTGGAGATGGACGGGTTCGACACGAACGACCAGGTCATCGTCATCGCCGCGACGAACCGGGCCGACATCCTGGACCACGCCCTGACGCGTCCCGGCCGGTTCGACCGGCAGGTGATCGTCCCCCTGCCCGATATCAAGGGCCGCGCCGAAATCCTCCGCGTCCACGCGCGAAAGGTCAAGCTGGGTCCGGTCATCAGTCTCGACCGGCTCGCCCGCGGCACGCCCATGTTCAGCGGCGCCGACCTGGCGGCCATTATCAACGAGGCGGCCCTGGCGGCCACCATGGGCAACAAGGAATACATCGAAATGGCCGACCTCGAGGAGGCCAGGGACAAGGTCCGCTGGGGACGCGCCAAGAAGAGCCGCGTCATCGATACGAAGGAACGCGAAATCACCGCCTTCCACGAGGCCGGCCACACGCTGGTCCAATCGCTCCTCAAGGACGCCGACCCCCTGCACAAAGTCAGTATCATCCCGCGCGGACCGATGGGCGGGGCCACCTTCGCCCTGCCCGAGAAGGACCGCACGATGTTCACCCGACGCTACTGCGTGGCCCTGATTCAAGTCTGCTTCGCCGGACGCATCGCCGAGGAAATGTTCTGCGACGACATCTCCAGCGGCGCCCAGTCCGACATCGAGCAGGCCACCCGGATTGCCCGGCAGATGGTCCTGACCTGGGGAATGAGCGATCAGCTCGGGCCCGTCAGCTATGGACCCAACAACAGCGCCAAGGAATCCTTCGTCGTACAAACCGAACGGGAATACTCCGAGAAAACCGCAGAACAAATCGACGTTGAAGTCAAACGTATCATGGAAGAGGCCTACCAGCAGGCCCGCAACTTGATCGAAGAGAACAAGGACAGACTCGAGCGGATTGCCCGCGCCCTGCTCAAGTACGAAACACTTGATGCCGACGACGTCACGCTGATCCTGGAAGGCGGCGAGTTGGACAAACCAACCGTAGGCGATCTGCTGGCCGCCGAACAGGCCAAGCACAACGGCACCGCGTCCGACGGGACAGAGGAAAAGCAAGGACAGTCCGCCGACTGATATTGCCCCCTTTTTTGGCCCGGAATTTCAAAATGAGAAAGAACATCTTTCTTTGCGCCTGCGCCGTCGGCGTGGCCTTGTGGAGCCCGCCGGCCCTGGCTCAAACCACCGACGGCGTCGAAATCGTTCGTTACGAAGATGAGTCGTCGCGCGCGCACCTGGCGGGGGCGCGCCGGGACGGCCGTCCCGGCGTGGCCGTCGTTTTCGAAGGGACCGACGACCTTCATTACTACGCCCGGCCGGAAACCGCCCCGGCGCCCGGTCTGCATCTGCAAGTCGAGGCCCGCGCCGACGGCATCGACTTTGGCAAGGCCGTCTTTGGCCCCTGGAAGATGTTCAACGATCCGGCCCTGGGCAAAGTGGAGGTCTACGTCGGCGACTTTACCGTCTTCGTCCCGTTCGCAGAACCGAACGAAATCGCGGCGCTGGAAACGGTGAACGTCGAAGTCAACATCTCGGGCCTGGCCTGCACCAGCACGATCTGCCTGCAACCTTTTAAGAAGACTCTGACCGCCGCGATCGCGCCGGCCGGGCAGAGCACGTGGCAGGAGATTGCGTTCGAACCAGCCGCTGCCGAGCCGAACGAAACCGCGCCGGCGGCCCCCGCCACCCCGGACGAGGGCGGCAGCGAGCGTCAGGCCGTCCTGCCCTACAGCACGGGCGTCTATTACCTGCTGGCCATCGTTGCGGGGCTGTCCATCAATATCATGCCGTGCGTGCTGCCGGTGATCCCGCTGATCCTGATGCGCCTGATCGAACAATCCAAACAATCCGACGGCAAGCGCATCGCCTCGGGTCTGGCCTTCTGCGTGGGGGTGATCTCCTTCTTCGCCGCGTTCGCGGTGGTTTCGGCGGTGATCCATCTGACCACGGGAAGCGTGCTGGATTTGAACAGTCTTTTCCGCTATCCGGCGGCCGTCATCGTCTTGTTCCTGGCTATCGTCTTCTTTGGCCTGGCCATGCTGGACGTGGCCGCGTTGTCGCTGCCGTCGGCCGTCACGAGCCGACAGGGCTCCGGCTCGGGCGTCGCCGGTTCGGTGGGGATGGGCTTCTTCGCCGGCATCCTCAGCACGCCGTGCAGCGGCGCGTTGCTGGGCTTTGTGCTGGTCTGGGCGCAGACGCAGACGCTGGGCGTCAGCAGCACCGCGATCGTGCTCATGGGCGTGGGGATGGCGCTTCCCTATGCGGTCATCGTCCTGGTCCCCTCCCTCCTGCAGCGCATCCCGAAGCCGGGGACCTGGATGGAGATCTTCAAGAAATCGACCGGCTTCCTGCTGTTCTTCATCGCGGCCAAGCTGACGCTGGCGGCGCTTCCCAAGGACCGGCTCTTGAGCGTGCTGACGTACGGGATCATCTTCAGCTTCTGCGTGTGGATGTGGAGCAAGTGGGTGGGCTTCTCGACGCCGGCGGGCAGGAAATGGGCCGTCCGCGCCGTCGCAGTGGCCCTCGCCGTCGGCGCGGGGCTCTGGCTGCTTCCGGCGGCGGGACAACCGACCGGTGCGTCCATCGACTGGCAGGAATACGACCGGGACGTCGTCGCGCAGGCTACCGCTCAGAAACGTCCCGTCCTGCTGAAGTTCACGGCCGACTGGTGCACCAACTGCAAAATCGTGGACCGGCGCGTCTACCAGGACCCGCAGGTCGCCGAGCTTGTCAAGGAGAAGAACGTTCTGGCGATCAAGGCCGATACGACGCTCATCGACTATCCGGCCACTACGGACCTCAAGGCAATCTATGGCGAAGCCGGCAACGTGCCGGTCACCATCCTCGTGCCCCCGGAAGGGTCCAACCGAAGATGGCGCGGAATCTTCGACAAACAAGAGCTGATTGACATTCTCAAATCGCTGCCGGAGGGCGAGAAATAGATGGCGAAAAGGAAAGCTCCAAATCCCAAAACGAAGACCAGAAAGAAGACAACGAAGAAGAAGGCCGGCGCTTTTGACAAGAGTGCGGCGGCGGACCGCGTGACGAAAATTTTCCCCATACTGAAGAAGACGTATCCGGACGCCAAAATCGCGTTGCACTTCAGCAATCCGCTCGAACTGCTCGTGGCCACCATCCTCTCGGCCCAGTGCACCGACGTGCGCGTCAACATCGTCACCGAGGACCTTTTCAAGAAGTACCACAGCGCCTCCGACTGGGCCAAGGCGGACATTACGCAGATCGAAGAAGACATCAAAACGACCGGCTTCTTCCGCAACAAGGCCGCCAGCATCCAGGGCGCCTGCACGCAGATCCTCGAGCAGCACGCCGGGCAGGTCCCCGGCACGATGGACGAGCTCGTCGCCCTGCCGGGCGTCGGTCGCAAGACGGCCAACGTGGTCCTGGGCAACGCCTTCGACACGCCCGGCATCACGTGTGACACGCACGTCATCCGGCTCTCGCGACGCCTGGTCCTGTCCGATAACTCCGACCCGGTAAAGCTGGAGTTCGATCTGGCCGAAATAGTCCCCAGGCGCAACTGGACGGTGTTCAGTGACCTGCTGATCTTTCACGGGCGGAACATCTGCAAGGCCCGAAAGCCGAACTGTAACGAATGCCCGATCGCAACCCACTGTCCGGCCGCCCACGAGCCGGATTTGTGGTGAACGCCAGCAAGGATCTTACTTTGAGAATGGACCTATGATCGACACCCCCGACAAGCCCGTACAAGATTTGTGGCGCATCTTCCGAATCATGGCCGAGTTTACCGAAGGCTTCGAGGAGCTGGCCTCGGTGGGCCCGGCCGTATCGGTCTTCGGCTCGGCCCGCACCGAGCCCGACCACCCCCACTACCAGATGGCCGAGCAAACCGCCCGCGAACTGGTCAAGGCCGGATTCGCCGTCATCACCGGGGGCGGCGGCGGAATCATGGAAGCCGCCAACAAAGGCGCCGCCGAGGCCGGCGGAACCAGTATCGGCCTCAACATCGACCTGCCCATGGAGCAGATCCCCAACGAGTACCAGAACCTCTCCATGCAGTTTCGCTACTTCTTCGTACGCAAAGTCATGTTCCTCAAGTACGCCCACGGCTTCGTCGTCTTGCCGGGCGGCTACGGGACCATGGACGAGTTCTTCGAATCGCTCGTGCTGATCCAGACGTTCCGCCAGGCCCAGTTCCCGGTCGTCCTGATGGGCGGCGACTACTGGGACGGGCTGATCCGCTGGGTTCACGAGAAGATGCTCGACGGGTACGGATACATCTCCCCTGAGGACCTGGACGTCTTCACGGTCGAGAACGATCCGAAGGCGGCCGTCAAGATCATCACGGACTTCCGGGACAAGCAAGGTCCCTCCGGCCTGGCGATGCCCCCCGGCATGAAAAAATAGCCGAGCCGCAAAGCCAGGGGCGAATCCGCGGGAGCGGTTATCCCTCCATCGCCATCTTCAGTCCCATCAGGGTGGCCAACTCGCGGACGCTCTCGATGTGATTGCCGTAGAAGACCACGCGGTGGAGCAACGTCATCATATCGCCCGCAAGCACCCCGCTACCCCAGTTGCGCATCATGGTCCGCGCATCGGCCACCTCCGTGGTGATCTGGGTTCGACACCCGCGATCGTGGAAGTCGGTCAGCTCGGTAATCTTGCCGGCGGAGATCAGCATCGTGTCCAGATTGACCAGCTTGGCACACGTGATCTCCTGGCCCACCCGCATCCGCACCTCGAGCGAAACCCCCTGGTTGCTGTCGCACTGCGTGCGAATGAGGAAGGGGGCGCGCCGGCCCTGGGGACCGTCCAGTTTCGTGGTGCACGTGCAATGAGCGTGGATGACGGCGTTCTTGGACGCGTCGAACAACGGGTCGGTGATAAAGCCCGGCACCCCGAACGCGTAAGCGAAAATCAACATCGTCAGCGTCGAGTCGATGTCTCCTTCGCACGCGCCGACTAAGCCGATGTCGTTGAGCTTGCTGAACGTCAAACAGCCCTTGGCGGGCTTGCCCATGCAGTGAGAGCTCGTGATCGCCTGGGCGCGCTCCTGGATCATGATGTTCCTGATCGCCAGGTACATCCGCGCCGAATTGATGATATCGGCCCGCGAGGGCTCGACAATCTTCTGGGCCGGGCCGATCCAGTACCGCTGCGCCTCGGCCTCGGCCGCTTTCAGGTCGACGGCTTCGTGAGCCGCCGCCACCCGGCTCTGGCTGATCGGCACGACCTCCGCGCCGAGAGCTTCCTTGATCTGCTTGGCCGAACAGGCCGGCGCTGTCCCGCGGGCCGGGCCCACCTCGATGATGCGCGACTGGGCCATGCGCACGGGAACACGCAACAGGGCCGCCGCGCGCTCCAATTCGGCGTAATCGCTGGACGTAAACAGAATCACCTTCTTGCCGGCCTGCTGCCACTGCGGCACGTACATCCAGTCGTGCCCGCTGAAGGGCTGCGAGAAGATCGCCGTCGGCAGCCCCGCGTCCACCAGCTTCAGCAGCGGCGCGCCGCTTCCGAAACTGAGGTGTACCAGCAATACCGCGTCGACGCCCTTGAGCTTACCGGCCACCTCGGTCGCCGCCGGCACCGTGTTGGGAATCAGCTCGCCGCCGACGAACGTGACGTCGCCGAGTCGAGCCGCCACACCGGCCAGATACTTCTTGAACTTCGCCACCTCAGCGGGTGCGTCGAAGGTGGGTGTGGGCCACGCACCGCCCGTGCCGACGTAGACGACGTGAATCTTGACCGGCGGCAGCTTGGGCCAGCCCGCCTCTTCCGCTGCCGCCAACGGCCGAACCGCCAACCCGCCCGCCAGCAACGCCCCACCGGCCGCAGCGGCACCGATAAACTCTCGTCTCGACAACTCGCCCATAAGTCAAATCTCCTTACGATTGCGCCCACAAAAACCATTCGTCCTTCACCACTCCAACAACGCCCTATACTACCAGCCCCGACCCGCAACGTCACCCGGATTCCCCGCGCCGCGCCCCGACCGTGGAAGGACTTCAATGATGCCGCCTTCATCACCTGGGCCCTCGAGGGCGCCCTGCCAGACTGCAACCAGCCGTGACCACATGCCCGACAGCCGCAGCCTGCGGTTTTCAGCGTTCGTCCTATAAGACCTTGACAACGTCTCCTGGATGAGTATGATAGACGGTAGAATGTTGTGGAAGACCGCACGGAGGCGAAAGAGTCCTCGGCCCTGAGCTGCTGAGAGGCAAGTGCGCGCGGCGTATCTGCCGCCAAAACAGATAGAGGAGATTGTGATGAAGAAGCTTGTCGGGACGATTCTACTTGCGGTTCTGCTGGTGCCGGTTCTCGGGCAGGCCGGCTCCATCAAACTTCAACAGGTCTCCATACACGAGTACGAGGGTTGCACGTCGTTCATTTATCCGGGCGGCTCTGAAGTGATTTCGTGCATGGTCGTTCCGAATGGGGCGGCGGCGGGCGACTATACGAGCCGGGTCGATCCGGCTGCGCCGGCGGCGGGCGACGAAGTGGTCGTCTGCTCCGTGCTTCGCAACTACAAATACCAATACAATCCCGGCGCGACGAATCTGAAGGTGGCAGACGTAACGGTTCGAGAGTTCGTGGGAGATGCGCCGCCATGGTTCACGGACCTCGTCACGTACGACGTGCTCATGGATGTTCCGTACTATGTCCAAGCCCGGTCCGGCCCGGGCGGCACAGGAGGCACGGAGATGACGTTTGCCTCCATAGAGCTGACCTGGCATGCGTACGAAGTGTGTACCGTCACCCCGGACCCGGGGTACGTCTTTGACGAATGGCGAGGTCTGGCAGTAGTTCAGGACTGTGTGCCCGACCCGACGTCCCCCACCCTGACGGTTGATCTGGCGCGATATTTTCTCGAATTGAGCACGCCGGAACAGTGTTACCTGTACGCCGCGTTTGACGCAGCGAACACGGCCTCGGGCATCGATGTTTCCGTGCTCCTCCAGGACGCTGCCAGCGGAATCGACGCCGGACTGCTGTTCGACAACGTTACCGAGACGGGCCATACGAGCCTCACCGTATCGCCCAGCGGCCCCGACGTCCCGTCCGGATTTGCGCTGGGTGACCCGTTGCAGTATTTTGACATCACGACAACCGCCACCTACTCCGGCGACATAGAAATCTCGATCGATTTCAGCGCCATGAGCTTCACGGGCGCGCCCGAGACGCTGCGTCTCTTCCACCACGAAGGCGGAGTGTGGGCCGATTGCACCACGTCGATAGACATACCGGGCCAGACGATCTACGGCAGCGTAACTTCGCTATCGCCCTTCGCCGTGATGGAACCCTCGGTCATCCCCGCCCCCGCAGGACTGCTCCTGGCCGCCATCGGCACCGCCCTCGTCACCCAAATGCGCCGCCGAAAAACCCTGTAAGAACCAAAACCGCCAACGTCGAACCGGCACCAGGCCTCACGCTCATTCCCCCGGGCTTCACGCAAGGCTCAACGGTCCGCATTGGCTGAGACCTGATTTCGAGGGCCTGAGGCAAAATTCAAGAACATAGCCTCCAAATGGCTATTCCGATGACGTATTTGCAAATCGCGTATCTGACCATGATTGACAGCCTCCGGCACTGAGGCGATAATCTGGTTGGAACATCACAGCAGAGATGTCAGACTGTCTGCGGAAACGATAGAGGAGACTCAGGCGATCCTCTCAAACGCTCGGTAAGACGAAAAAGGGAGACGGGCAATGAAGATGACTCCAAGCCAGACCTATCAAACGTACATCCAGTTAATCATTCATGCAGAGTCCATTTCGTGGACTCGCTTCAATAACTTTCTCCTCGTCGGCTCCGTACTCGTCCTGGCCTGGGTAGCGCTATTCGTTTCTGACAAGTCATCCTTGTGGGCCGCGAAGGTCGCGATGCTTCTCATCTCTGGAGTCGGGGTCCTCAGCGGTATCGCTTGGGCTGGCCTCGGCAAACGCGGTCGCAAGTATGTGGACGATTATAAGAAAGAAGCACAACGAATTGAAAAAGACAATGTTTGGTGGGAGAAAAGGGACCAAGAGATCAAAAGGCCTATGGGGCTGGACCAAGGGAAAGGAACCTGGGAAACTTCAACCTTCTTGGTCACGTGTGGCCCTGCCTTGTTCGCAACCTTGTGCTGTATCCTCTTTGCGATCAGTGCAATCTGATTGGAGTGACCACCGTTGAGGCGCGAGACGTTTGCGCCACATTGGTCTACACCTCCACACCAATCAGAACGAGTGGCACGGCAGGGACGCCACGACCTTGGCGAACGACGTTGTAGAGTTCGCCTTCATAGTAGCCTACGCCACTGCTCATCTCGCTCTGGAGGGACTTCATGGGTAGAATCTCGATCCCTACATCGATGTGGTCGCTCACGTAGAAGGCCAGATGCTTGACAAAGAGGTCATAAGCGACGAATGCATATTTTCCGAATTGGACTTCGATTGCCACTCGGTCCTTGGTGAAATCGGTCTGATTGTAGCTGAAGATCGGTACATCACCCGCCGCCGTGATTTCCTTCTTCTGTTCCTCGGGTGGCATAGGCAGCGTCTTCCGAATTAGCTTCTCACTCTTGGTCACCCAGTAGCTCACACGACTTTCTCGCCATCCCTTTGCTTCGAGAAGCTCTGTGAACCGGGCGTTCATATCGACGGGGCTATACAGCTTCTTGCCCTTCATGGTCTTCTCTTTTGATATCTTCGTTCTACACTTCGAGGCATCGACCGCAGCAACAACTCGTTCAATCTCTTTCCAAAGAGCACGTTTGTGGACAAGAAGGTACTCAAGACCATTCAGGTGCGAGTATGTCTCCCGAATTTTCATACAACCTCGACGGACCGCTGTTGAGTTAGCTGATTGAGAAAAGCAGGTTCTCAGGCTTTTCTTCTGGCTGCCATGGCACTCTCGTCAAGCTATTCCCGGCCAGCTTCGGGTCATACACCGGCTTCCCCATGGGTCGAGTGCGCAGCGTGCCAGCAAGCTCTTGCTGAATGCGGCGGTTTGCCAACTCAGCATACTTGCCAACCTTCTCTGCGCCCGCCCCTCTTCGGCCATGGCGTATCGCCGCGATGATTGACGTTCCAGTCCCTAGAAACGGATCGAAGACCCAATCCCCCTTCTGGGTCATCGACAGTACCAATCTTTCGATCAATTCAACGGGGAACTGGCAAGGGTGTTCCGTTTTCTCTACGTGGTTGCATTTCACGTTTGGAATCACCCATACATCGCTTGGATTCTTGCCAAGAGGATTCCCCGAATACTGCCCTCTCTTGGCACCCTTGAAGTGCTTCTTGCCTGGATATTTCTGCGGTATTCTCACGGGGTCCAAGTCGAAATAGTAATCATCTGACTTCGTGAACCAAATGATAGTCTCGTATCTTCCGGAAAACCGCCGCGAACAATGCAGCCCGTGTTCAAAGTGCCATACAACACGATTACGCATCTTCAAGCCAAGTTCAACGAAGACCGGGTAGAGCACCGTATCCAACGGGACTATCGCCCCTCTATCGACGTAGTTCCCGACCTGCCAGCAGATACTCCCTTTGGGAGAGAGGGCCCTAACACACTCTCGAATCACGGTTGCCTGCTGCTCCAGATAGACGTCAAGGTCAAGTTTCTTCTCGTACTCCTTGCCGATGTTGTACGGAGGGGACGTGATGACAAGTTGGAAAGACTCATCCGGCACCGATTGGAGCAATTCCACGCAATTACCCGGATAGACGACTATGCGCCTGGATGCCGAGAAACGCTTCTGTATTTTGGGTGTCCTTGCCATACGCAGAATATAGCAGTCCCCGGCGCGGGAGTCAACTTCACGTTCGACCTCCGGGA
Source organism: Sedimentisphaerales bacterium (assembly GCA_016932895.1). The sequence goes on from JAFGCA010000485.1 coordinate 10,037, forward strand.
CAAAGAGAAAAGTGGGCCCGGCATCGACTCACCCCGTGCCAATGGCGGGTGATGCGGCGCGACAGCTCCTCACGCCAAGCTCACATTCGCGCGTCCCTTTCTCGCAAGGGCTTGATAAGGGTGAAAGAGGGGACTCGAACCCCCGACCCCCGGATCCACAATCCGGTGCTCTAACCAACTGAGCTACTTTCACCACGAAAGGCCGGGTCGCGGCCAAAGAACAAGGTGCGTCGAGGGGTCTCGACGCACCTTGCTATTGTACCGCGTACAAAATTCCTGTCAACAGGAACTTACTTGTTTCTGACCGCCGCCTGGGCCGC
>JAFGCA010000053.1 GCA_016932895.1 Sedimentisphaerales bacterium
TCCCTTTCTGCGCGAAGTGCTCCGGCGGTCTCTCCAGGTGAACTTTCACACTCCCAACGCGCTCAACGCGCGCTTCGTGACGCCCGCCTTGGCCGAACTGATGATTCGGGCCGGCTTCAAGACCTTCTATCTGGGTTTCGAGAGCGCCTCGCGCCGGTGGCAGGAGGGGACCGGGGGCAAGGTGTATTCCGAAGAGCTCGAGCAGGCCGTGGGTTGCCTGATCTGCGCCGGGGCCGATCCGGCGGACATCACGGCATATCAGATCGTCGGTCACCCCGACAGCGATACCCAGGACCTGGAAGAGTCCATGCACTTCGTTCACAGCCTCGGGATTCGAGGCATGCTGGCGGATTTCTCGCCTATCCCGGGCACGCCCGACGGCCAGGCGTGCCGCCGCTGGGTGGATATGGACGAGCCCCTCCTGCACAACAAGACCGCTTTTCCCGTCTTTCGCACGGGCTTCGACGAGGTGAACCGTCTCAAAGACGTGCAGCGGCAATTGAACCGGCGGCTTTCCGGCTGATCCGCCGGGCCTGCCCAGAGGCAGAATCAGGCCTGCGCCCAATACTTGACGCCGTCGGCCCGTGCGGCTTGCTTGACATCCTCGGGCGATTCTGCCATACTAACCGGCTAACCGTTGTCGAATGAAGTCCCTTATCAGAAATGTCTCGCAAGAGATTGACTTTGGAGAAAGATAGCACATGAGAGCATCGGAAATGCGAAAAGGCCAGACCGTCAAGGTCGACGACAAGCTGTACGCGATCGTAGACTACCAGCACGTGAAGTTGGGCAAAGGCGGGGCGGTCTACCAGACCAAGCTCAAGAGCCTCCTGGACGGTACGATCCAGAACATCCGGCTGCGCGCGGAGGAGAACGTTGAAGAGGCCTACCTGGACAAGAGGAACTACGAATACCTGTATTCCTCCGGCAGCGAGCACGTGTTGATGGACACCGAGAACTACGAACAGATCACGTTGGACGATGATGCGTTCGGGGACGGGCCCAAGTATCTCAAGCCCAACACTCCGCTGCAGGTGAGCATGTATGAGGGCAAACCCGTGGTTATCACTCTGCCCAACACGGTGGACCTGGAGGTGACGGAGACGGCCCCGGAAATCAAGGGCGCCACTGCGACCAACCAGAACAAGCCGGCCACGCTGGAGACGGGGCTCGTCGTGCAAGTGCCTCCGTTTATCAAGCTGGGCGAGCTGATCCGGATCGATACCCGCACGGGCGAATACGTCACGAGGGTCAAGGAGTAGCCCGGTTGGCGGATCGCAGGATTGGTCCGGTCGTCGGCTACGGCCGAATGCGAGTGCCTTTGTGGAGATGATCGAGTAGGGATATGGCTTTCGACAAACTGAACAAAGTCCTGTTGAAGATTTTCGGCTCTCGCAACGAACGTTTGATCAAGACGTATGCGGGCATCCCTCGCGCCGCTGAAGCATTCGCCGACGAGGTCGCCGCGCTCGACGACGAGGCGCTCAAGGCCAAGACCGGGCAATTCAAAGAGGTGCTGGCGGCAGGCCGCAAGCCCGAGGATCTCCTGCCCGAGGCGTTTGCCGTCGTGCGGGAGGCGGCGCGGCGAAACGTCGAGATGCGGCACTTCGACGTGCAGCTCATCGGTGGAACCGTCCTGTTCGAGGGCAAGATCGCCGAGATGGCGACCGGCGAGGGAAAAACCCTGGTCGCGACGCTGGCGGTCTACCTGGTCCACCTGACGGGCCGGCGCGTCCATATCGTCACGGTCAACGACTACCTGGCCAAGCGCGACGCCGAATGGATGGCGCCGGTCTATGAGGCCCTGGGCCTGACCGTGGGGGCAATCCAGGCGGATATGGACACCGCCGGCGACGAGCGCCGGGCGCAATACGCCTGCGACGTCACGTACGGGACGAACAACGAGTTCGGCTTCGATTATCTGCGCGACAACATGAAGACCTCTCTGGCGCAGATGGTGCAGGGCGAGCTGCAATACGCGATTATCGACGAGGTGGACTCGATTCTGGTCGACGAGGCGCGGACGCCGCTGATCATCTCCGGTCCGGCGCACGACGACGTCAGCATCTACAGCAAGGCCGACCGGGTGGGGCGGCAGTTGCTCAGCCTCCAGAGTTCCTACGCCAGTCTGGAGAAGCAGATTGCCGCCGCCGAAAGGCAGGCGGCCAACGCCCGGGGCGAGCTCGACGAGGCCAAGAAGGCCAGGGACGGCAAACGGGCGGAAAAGGCCCAGCAGGCAATCGTCAAGGCGGAGAAGGAGCTGGAGACCGCCCAGGCGAAGTTGGAGACGGCGGAACAGTATTACGAGGTCGAGCTCGAGAAGAAGAGCGTCCAGCTCTCCGACGAGGGCGACAAGCGGGCGCAGCAGATTCTTCAGCAGATGGGGGAGGTCAAGTCGTTTCACGAGTACGAGAATCCCGATCCGGGCTGGCGTGACCGGGTCAAGCAGAGCCTGCGGGCGCACGTAGTTTTTCAGAAGGAGAAGGACTACGCGGTGCTCGACGGCAAGGTGGTGATCGTCGATGAGTTCACGGGCCGGCTGATGCACGGGCGGCAGTGGTCGGACGGGCTTCACCAGGCCATCGAAGCCAAGGAAAGCGTGACGATCAAAGAGGAGACGCAGACGCTCGCGACGATCACGCTGCAGAACTTCTTCAAGCTGTATCATCAGATTGCGGGCATGACCGGCACCGCGGCTACGGAGGCCGACGAGTTCATGAAGATTTATGAACTCGACGTGGTGGTCATTCCCACCAACAAGCCGTGCGTGCGCGACGACCGCGAGGACGCGATCTACAAATCGATGGGCGAGAAATTCAATGCCATCGTGGAAGAGATTCACGAGACCAGCGCCGCCGGCCGGCCGGTTCTGGTCGGGACCATCAGCATCGAGAAGAGCGAAGCGCTGTCGGCGGCGTTGACGAAGCGCTACGGCCTGGAGCACGAGGTGCTCAACGCCAAACAGCACGCCCGGGAGGCCCAGATCGTCCTCAAAGCCGGTCAGCAGCACAAGAGCCGCGACGGCAAGCCGCGCGGAAATGTGACGATCGCGACCAACATGGCCGGTCGCGGCACGGACATCAAGCTCGGCGAGGGCGTCGCCGAGATCGGGGGCCTGCACATCCTGGGCACCGAGCGCCACGAGGCCCGCCGCATCGACAACCAGTTGCGCGGCCGCGCCGGACGGCAGGGCGACGCCGGCTCCAGCCAGTTCTTCCTGAGCTTCGACGACGACCTGATGCGGGTCTTCGCCCCCGAGTGGACGGTCAAGGCCCTTTCCTGGATCGGCTGGGAGGAAGGCCAGCCGATCTATCACAAGCGGATCAGCAAGGGCATCGAGAAGGCCCAGAAGAAGGTGGAGGAGCGCAACTTCGAGATCCGCAAGAGCCTGCTCGAATACGACGAGGTCATGGACTATCAGCGCAAGATCTTCTACTCGCGCCGGCGGCAGGTGCTCGCCGGCGAGAGTCTCAAGCAGATGGTCCTCGATATGATCGACTCGACGGTTACCAAGCACGTCAACCTCATTCTCGACAAGGAGTACCCGTTCAACTGCATCGTGGAGTGGGCCCGGGCCAACTTCGACGTGGATCTGAGGGTCTCCGACATCGCCCATTCCAAGCCGAGCGAAATCGAAGCGCTGATCAAGATCAAGGCCAGGGAAAGCGCCGGGAACAACATTTCCATGTCGCTGGGCGAGTACCTGGAAGACTACAGCGATCCGACGACGTGGGATACGTCGGGTCTGTGCAAATGGGCGATGACGGCGTTTCGGGTGAATCTCAGCCCGGGCAAGATCCGGCATCAGTCGCCGGAGGAGATCGAGGAGCAACTCGTCGAGGCGGCCGGCGAACAGATCGACAGGAAAGAGTGTTCGGCGCTGGTCGAATTCCTGAAGGAGGACTTCGCGGTGCGGCGGTTTGCCGAATGGGCCCGCCTGAAATTTGACATCAAGCTGGACGCCGAGCAGCTCAGGGACCTCAACGCCAAGAGCGCCGGCGAGATGGTGCGGGCCGAAACCGGCGAGAAATACCGCCGCCGGGAGATCGAATACCCCGTCGAATTCGCAATGAGCATGGTCTACGGGCCCCAGGGCGCCAACGTCTACGGGTTTGAGACGCTGGCCGACTGGGCCAAAAAGAAATACAACGTCGATCTTCCGGTGGATCGCCTCCAGGAAGCCAAGCCGCGCGAGCTGCACCGCCAGTTGATCGGGCTCAGCGAGGACTTCAACAACGGGAAACTGGATAGGGAACTTTCGGAGAAGATTGCGACGCTGGGCATCGGGGATCTGGTCAAGTGGGCCAACCTGAGATTCAATGCCTCGCTGCGGGAGGAGGATCTCGGCGACGGCGAAAACGTCAAGGAACGGCTGGCCGAGGTGGGCCGGCGCTTCCTCCGCTCGGAATTGGCCGATCTGGAAAAATACGTGCTCCTGCAGGTCTATGACGGGACCTGGAAGGACCATCTCTATGCGATGGATCATCTGAAGGACAGCATCTGGACCCGGTCGTTTGCGGAAAAAGACCCGAAAACCGAATACAAACGGGAAGGATTCCGCATGTTCAACGAGATGCTCGAGGGCATCGAGGATCGGGTTACGGACATCATCTTCCGGGTCCATTTAGAGGCCGGGGCCCAGGCGCGCAGCGTCTGGAACGTGAGCCGCACCTCCCACGACGAGGTGGGCCAGTTTGCGATGGCCGAGCGTCAGCGGGCCGCCGCCCAGGCCCCCCAAGGCGAAGGGGCCGTCAAGCAGATTCGGCTCGAGCAGCCCAAGGTCGGTCGCAACGAGCCTTGTCCGTGCGGCAGCGGCAAAAAGTACAAGAAATGCTGCGGGAAGAACGGGTAGGCGTGGCGCGTAAGTCCTGCATAAATAAATACCTAAGAAGAGCTTTGCAAAATGGAGATCAGGCTTATATTCTTCAAGGAAATCGTTGGTGTGATTTCCTTGAAGACGGGACTTAAATACCAACTGCCAAAGCATTTACGTTCTCGGGAGGAAAAATCAACAAGGAGATTTCTCCTCCCTGAAGTAAGCCTAATCTCCATTTTGCAAAAGTTCAGTACCTAAGAGGGAAGCGACCCGTGTTGTCGGCCCCGTTGGGGCGCCGTGTGGACAAAAGAAAACATCGGGTAACCGGAGTTACCCGACGTTTTCCGGAGGGGAGAAAAAACTTTTATTTGGGCTGGTGTCGATATCGGCACTTACCCCCGGACACTTTAGCCGGTATTTTTGTCTTTTTATTCGTCCTATAAGCCATACGGCGGGGCGGCAAAAAGGTTCGACGGTGGTCGAGAATTGGCGGTCAAATTGGCATCGTGTTGTTTCCGAATGCCTCGGGTCTGCGGGGCTGGCGGGCTTGTGGTTCCTTTCGGCGGGTCGGTGAAGGGGTGTTGAGGGATGTTTCTTGGGCAGCCCGCACTACAACGAAATGGAGGGGATAATGTCCCAACGCCCAGCGCAGTGGGGCCCGGCGGCCCCGGTTCCGTGGGAAAGACAAGCTGCTCAGGGCAGGTTCAGGGAGGGCCTGAATGAACGAATCTGAGATGCAACGCGTCTTTGACAACCTCGTCGAGCACGTGGTGTTTTACGACCGGCAAATGAACATTCGCTGGGCGAATCGCGCCGCCTGCGATTCGGTCGGTTTGAGGCTGGATGAGATTGTTGACAAGAGATGCCACGAACTGTGGGCTTGCGCCGATAAGCCGTGCCCCGATTGCCCTGTGGCGCGGGCCCTGGCCACGGGCCGGATGCATGAAGTGGAAAAGACCACCCCGGACGGGCGAGCCTGGTTTGTTCGAGGCCATCCGAGGACGGACA
>JAFGCA010000486.1 GCA_016932895.1 Sedimentisphaerales bacterium
CGAGTATCTTCTCGGCGGCAACCTCTCCTACGCCCGTTTTCTCCTCACGCAACGCGTACAACAAACGCCGGGCATGCACGCCGTCGAGGAGAACCGCAAGCTGGCCGTTGCCTTGGGCTGCGGCGGAAACGATCATGGCCCAGGCAACGCACCATGGCATTTTGCAATGGTGTGATCCGGCGAATGTCCTCTCTTTCTTCGATAATCCTTTGTAAAAAAGCAGGTTACAGCGACCAATGCTTCGTGGCACAGGGATTGCTCCGTGCTAAGAAACGAAAGGAGTCCCTATGAAGATCGCAGTGACAGCACAAGGAAACGAGTTAGAGTCGCCTGTAGACCCGAGGTTTGGCCGAGCGAAGTACTTCGTCGTGGTGGATACCGAGACCGGCGAATTCACGGCCGTCGACAACACCCAAAACCTCAACGCCGCCCAGGGCGCCGGCATCCAGGCAGGCAGAAACGTCGTGGAGCTCGACGTACAGGCCGTGCTGACCGGCCACGTCGGCCCCAAAGCCTTCGCGACATTACTCGCCGGCGGTGTGCAGGTGTACCCGGGCGCAACCGGAACCGTCGCCCAAGCCATCGAACAATTCAAAAGCGGCGCCCTCACGCCGGCCGACGTCCCCGATGTCCAGGGGCACTGGACGTAACACACCACACAACGCATAAGGAGAACCCCGAGATGAAGATCGCGATTCCCATGGCCTCTGGACTACTGTGCTTGCATTTTGGCCACTGCGAGCAGTTTGTACTGATCGAGACCGACGAAGCCAATCACTCGATTGTGAATACGGAATATGTCACCCCGCCGCCGCATGCGCCGGGCGTGTTGCCGGCCTGGCTGGCGGAAAAGGGCGCCAATGTCATCATCGCCGGCGGCATGGGCCAACGGGCGCAAAATCTGTTCACGCAAAACGGCATCGCTGTTGTCGTCGGCGCTCCCGCCGCTGAGCCCGGGGCGTTGGCGCAGGCGTATCTTGACGGCCGACTGGAAGCGGGCGAAAATGTCTGTGACCATTGAGCCATCGCAGGAGACGCTCGATCGTACGCGAGAAGCGGCGCATCCGAGGTGCCTAATATGCGGCCAGGCCGGAGCGTGCAGCTTGGGGCTGCAGTTTCGGCTGTGCGAGGACGGGAGCGTTGAAGCTCGTTTCGCCTGCCGACAGGGCCTGCAGGGTTACACCGGCGTGCTGCATGGCGGGATCACGTCGTCGCTGCTCGATGGGGCGATGACAAACTGCCTCTTCGCGCATGGCATCGTGGCGGTGACGGGCAGAATGACCGTGCGGTTTCGCCATCCGATCAAGATCGGAGTCGAACTGGTCGTGCGAGCAAAGATCGTAAAATCCCACGGGCCGATCCATGCCCTCGAGTCCCAGGTGATCCAGCAAGGCATCGTTATGGCGGCGGCGGCGGCGAAATTCATGGAACAGTTAGAGAGGAACCAATGAAGATCATCGGGATATCGTGCAGTCCGCGACAAGGCAAGACAACCTGCCAGGCCATGCAGACGTGCCTGGCCGCGGCTGCGGCGGCAGGAAAGGAAGCCCGCGGCCAGGTCGAGACGCAACTCATTGAGCTGGCGGGCAGAAAGATCGGGCCCTGCACGGCCTGCGATATCTGCAAGCAGGGGCTCATCTGCGGGTGGGACGATGATTTTGGTGAGCTGATCCCGTTGTTGTCGGACGCGGCCGTGGGCGGGATCATCCTCGGCACGCCGGTGTATTTCGGCGGCATGACGGCGCAGTGCAAGGCCTTGCTGGATCGGTGCATCGTGTTTCGGCGAAACGGGTGGCTGCTGCGGGACAAAGTGGGGGGAGTTCTCGCGGTTGGCCGGGTGCGCAACGGCGGGCAGGAATTGACGTTGCAATCCGTGCGGGCGGCCATGCTGTGTCACGACATGATCTGCGTGGGCGACGGCAAGGACTCGGCGCATTTCGGCGCCGCGCTGGTCAGCGGCGGCCCCGGCGGCGTCGAGGCGGATGAGGAGGGGATGAAGACCGCGACAAACCTCGGCCGACGTGTGGCGGAGGTAGCGATACGCCTGGCGAGAACGTGCTGAGCCCGCTGTCGAGATCGGCAAGCGGCCGAATCGCGGCGCAGCAAGATTGTCATCTGCCCCGCGATCAGGGACCGAGGGTGCGGAGCCAGGAGCGGGAGAACGCGAGGAGGTCGCGGATGTCGATGAGGGAGTCTGCGTACAGGTTGCAGCGGGAATCCCAACGAGGATCGGCGGGGGTGGCGAGCCAGGCGTGGGCGAAGAGGGCGTAATCGACGAGGTCGACGCCGTCGGGGCAGACGAAGTCCGCAGCGGGAATGAGAGCGGCGAGACGGGGATAGCCTGCGAATTCACAGATAGTCCAGGGGTCGGCGGCGCCGTTGGCGGATTCACCGACGAAGTCCCAGCCGCGGGAAATGAACGTGTTGGGGTCGTAGAGCTGCGCGGTGGACAAACCGATGACGTTGGGGTCATTGCCATCGCCGATGCCGGGGAGGATGGGGTTGTATTCGTTGTCGAAGAATGAATCGTAGTAGCGTGTGCTGGTGGAGGGGGTTCCCATGCCGGCGAAGGCTCCGAGGTCACCTAGGCCTGTAACGGTAGCGGCTGCGTAGCAACGTTCGACGCGGTAAGAATTACGGCCGAGAAGTCCACCGGTGCTACTACTGCCGTCTTCAAGACCCGTGGCGGAACCGCGGGCAAACGAATCGGAGAGGGTGGAGCCGACACCGTGTGAGCCGATAAGGCAGCCAGTAAAGTAGTTGCCGGAGACGTTCACGTCGGCAGCGCATCGCTTGGTAGTAGAGAAGAAATGATGTTCGGCGGCGAGGCCACCGACAGATGCAAGGGAGCTTGGCAGGTCGGATACGATGGTGCCTGTGACGGAGCAGTCCACGACATGAGAGTACCAGGTAACAGCGCCGATAAGGCCGCCGGCAATGAAAGCGCGAACATCGACGTCAAGGGCTCGGCAGTTGCGCACCGCGGCGGACTGATTGAGCTGGCCGACGAGGGCGGCACCGCAAAGACCGAGAGGAGCATCCACGCTGACTTGGAGCAAGGTGAGATTCTGGATGACAGTATTGGGTTCTTCGACGCGTGGGAAGAGCCCGATGCACCATCGCGGTCCGGCCTGGGTGATGCTGATGTTGGAGATGATACGGTTACCGCCGTCGAAGGTGCCGGTGAAGGGATCGGCGAAGTCGCCGATAGGGAAGACGGTTTTTCCGGCGAGGTCCACGTCGGCGGTGAGTTGGAAATGGGAGTTCATCAGACGCGTGTTATGTCCGATGCCGTTCATGTGTTCGGCGGTGGCGAGGAGATAGGGTGTCTCAGCCGAGCCATCACCGCCGGCGAATGTGGGTAAGGGCGGCTGTGGATCCAGTTGCCAGGTGAGGACGGGGTAGTTGGGTTCGCCGACAAACCAGTCTTCGGAGGGACCGTTGGCGGATTCGTCGAGAAGATCCCAGCCGGCATCGAGGAAGGTTTGGCGTTGCTGCATTTGGGCCGTATTGAGAGGAGTGCCGGCAGCGGAGCTAGGTTGGCCGGAGGCAACAGTGTCCCAAAAGGAGTCGACGACAGGTTCGTAGTAGTAGGGATCGGAGGGGTCGGTTGCATAGGGAACTTGGACGGCGATAAGCCCTCCCGTGTTTGACATGCCGGAGATGGCGGCGGCGGCATGGCAAGAGGTGACTTTGTAGGAGTTACCAGCGTAACCGATAAGTCCGCCGATGATGTCGCCTGCGCCGACGGAGCCAAGAGCATAGGAGTTGTCGATGCGGCTGCCATAGCAGTAGCCGATGAGGCCGCCGACGTACTGACTGCCGGAAACACTGGTATTGGTGAAGCATCTGGAGACGATGCCCTTGCAGTAACCGACGAGGCCGCCGACATACTGATCGCCGGTGACGGCGCCGCCTTCGACGGAGCAGTTGAGTACGGCTCCCTGGTAATCCACCGTGCCGACGAGGGCGCCGACGCGATCGCTGCCGGGTGCATAGAGGTCAGGGTTTACGATCCGGAGATTCAAGACCCGGCCGTTGGTGCCGATGCCGCCAAATATCTCATCGTGGGATCCGGACAGGGTGTGGTTGTCACCATTGAATGTGCCTGTAAACATGGAAGTGCCGTTGCCGATCGGGGTCCAGTCGCCGGAGGAAATGGAGGAGAGGTCCAGGTCATTGCAAAGCAGGAAGTGTTGCGACCAGCGGTCAGAGTTGAGGCCAACGTTGAGAAGGTCGTCGAGGGTTTCGATGCGATAGGGGTCTCGGAAGGAGCCGGCGCCGCCGGAGAAGAGAGGTTCATAGGTGACGGTGAGGCGGGGGCGGTCCTCGCCCATATAGGTGTTTTCGCGGGACCACCATCCGGCGCCGCCCGTGGCGGCGTCGTCATGGGTGAGAACGACGGTGTAGATTCGATTCTCGGTGAGGGCGCGGTCGGCATGCTCGGTGACGTCAAGGGCGAGATAATCTCCCGAAGGAACGCCGCTGTCACAGATACTGCTGGTGAAGGTGGGGGCGTTGTTCCAGGTAATGGTGGATTCAGACCAGTCGATGGGGATGCCATAGTGGGCTTCGATGGTGGGGGCGGGGATGCTGATGAAGTTGTTGGCCAGACGCAGGGTGGCGTTGGTGATGCGCACGCCGCCGGGCAGAGAAGACAGATCGTACCGGAGGTAGCCGCGATAGGTGTTGGCGCCGATGACGCCGGCGGAGACGGAGTTGGAAGAGCCGTAGTTGTCGCCGGGCGATTGCTCGCAGATGGAGGCGTCGTCGGTGGGGTATAAGATGTCCGTGTCGCCGGTGATGGGCTCGAAGTTCACGGTAAGGCGCGGGCGATCCTGGAGGAGCCAGGTGTTTTCCTTGGACCACCAGCCGCCGCCGCCGCCGAGAGCGTCGTAGCGGGCCAGGACGATGGTGCACACGCCGTTGTCGTTGAGGGCGCTGTCCGCCTGGTCCGTAACGTCGAGAGAAAGGTAGTCGCCCGAGGGAGTGCCGCTATCCGAGTAGGCGGAGTCGTAGGCGGGGGCGGTGTTCCAGGTGATGCTGGATTCGTACCAGGAGTCGGTGGAGCAGTAGTGAGCGCGGATGGTGGGAGCAGGGATGCTGATGAAATTGTTGCTCAGTCGCAAGGTGGCGGAGGTGACGCGGACACCGGTGGGCAGCGAGGAGAGGTCGAATTTGAAATAGCCTCGATAGTAGTTGGAGCCCGAGGCGCCTGCGGAGACCGAGTTGGAGGAACCATAGTTGGTGGTGGGGGACTGCTGGCAGACGGAGGCATCGTCGGTGGGGTAGAGGGAGACAGAGCCGGAGGCGGGATCGTTGACCTCGAGGGAGTAGTCTTCGACTTCGCCGTAGGTGGCGCCGCCGCAGGGTACGAGACTGGAGGCGTAATAGCAGATGCGAACCCGCATGCGGGTCAGGCCGGGCAAGGCGCCGGCAGGGACGGCGATGATGCCATTAAACTGCCAGGTGCCTTGGACGGCGTCGGGTTGGAGGGTAGTCTGCTCGCCGGCGTCGTAGAAGTCGCCGTCCTGGTTCCAGTCGCACCAGACGGCCGCTCGGTCGCCGATATAGCCCACGCCGTTTTCGACGACGATGGGATACGAAGTGTTGGTCTCAACGACGGTCGAGTAAAGGGTGTAGCCCGCGTAGCCGCCGGTCGAATAGCCGGTGGATGTGTTGATGTCGCCAAAGGAGACGCCGGAAACATGTTCATCGCCGCCGCCCCAGGCGGAGCAGTACTGTGCGTGAGCCGGTGATGACAAGGCCAGCGTGAGAGACGCAACGAGCAGAAGAGACAGGGCAGGGGCGAGAGAAAGGGATCGGATACTCATTTTCTTCTCCTTTTCGGACCATGCGAACAGGTGGGTACGATGACTGGGGGAAAGACCTGCTTGCACGTCAACTTAAGAATCCCGTTTTGTACAAAGACACCGAGGCTGGCTACACTGGCATGTCCACCATGATACCAATGGCGAGCAGAGGGAGCAACAGATTATTCGGGTTTTGCGGGATATTCGGGCGTCTGAGAGCATTGTAAGGCGAGCGACGGTCAGGCGGAACGGCCGATAAGCAGAGGGGCAAGAGGGGAGATGTGGGGAAAATGAGCGGAATATTCAGGTGGGAGAGTCTGGGCTGAATTCGCGCGTCGTGCGGGTCGATAGCGACAGTGGTGCAGGGGAGGGCGTCAGCACAGCCACGGTTAGGCTGAGACGGGTGAGAGGTCGGCAAGGCTGGAAAGGAAGTGCAACGTGGTCTGGAGCGTGGAACAGCGGCGATCGCAGCGGCGGCAGACGGAATGGCCGGTAAGCGTTTGGCATCCGCGGATGGGGCGGTTCATTCACGGGCGCAGCGTGAACGTTTCGGAACATGGGGCATTGCTGGAAGTCGGGCCGCGAACGCCGGTGGAAGCGGGGCAGGAGGTCGAGGTGAACTTCCCGCGCGAAAAGGAGCTCGCGAGCGAGGCGGGCCAGTCGGCGCGAATCAAGAGCGGCAAGGTGGTGCGGGTGGATCGGTCGGTGCTGATGGGAGGCGCAGCGGTGCGCGTAGGCATCGAGTTTGGCCGGGGAGAGAGCGTCGAGGAGTAGGCCGGGGGCGTCGGGACCTTGCCACGGGGGACAGCAGCCAATCACGGTTGCTGGTTTAGCTTCGTTTACGGCGGCGAATCATCGCAAAGCTGCCCAGGATCAGCATGCTCAACGTCGCAGGCTCGGGCACAGCGGTGAGCACGACCGAAGTGTCGCTGTACGCCAGGTCGAAATCCATGCCGCCGGTGGTTCCCTCGAAGAGCACGGAGTCGAAGTCGAATTCGTGCCTCGCGTAGGTCATCAGCGTGAACGAATCCCCCAGAGCGGGCTGATAGCCGTCGAAAATGACCTTAAGGGTGCCGGCCAGGCTGGCGTTGCCGGTGACGATGAGCTGGTCGTAGAGGTCGGCGGTCGGGCCGGCGACCTCCATTTCGAGGACGCCTTGGTCGGTCTGCTGATAATCGCCTTGGATGGTGAGCACGCCCGGTGATTGCCCAGGCGTGACCGTGCCGGCGTTGACCACGTTTCCGACCACGGAGCCGTTGCCCGAAAGGCTATCGTCGGCGCCGAGGTTCATGCCTTGGGGAGCGTCAATGTTGTCGCCGTCAGACGTGGCGAAAGCCGTGCCCGATTGATCGGAAAACTCAAAGGCATCGACGCTGAAGTATTGTTGCCGGAAGTATCTGGAATCGTCCCAGCAGATGATCTTGAGCCACTTGATGCCGGGGAGGAAGAGATTGACGGAGGTATAATCGCCGCTGGGTCGGTAGCCGCGGTCAAAGATGACGACTTCATTGCCGTTGATGTCGTCGCCATAGGCGGTGACGCGGGCGCCTTCGGAGCTCGTGATGGGATCAGCCCAGCAAATGTCAAAGCCGACGTAGCTGGTGGGTTGGAACGTATTGGCGCTGTCGACGAACCAGGCTCGCAGGCCGTAATCATAGCCGTTGAATGCGTGGGAGTAGTCGTTGCCCAGGACGAGCGAGCCGGTGGAAGGGCCGCAATAGGGATAGACGTCGGGGGCCTTGGCGTAGATGCGTCGCCAGGAACGGCTGAACTCGGAGTGGTCGGGCCGATAGCTGGAATTACGCAGCTTGACACCGATATTGTCAGGAATCGCCGTGTTGACGGTGTAATCGTCCGGCTCAGCGGTCAGGAAGGCCCCCTGTGCAAGCGAATGAGACAACACGACTGCCACAGCGGCGCAAACAAGGCGCGCAAACAAGGAACTCATCCCTCTCATCATTGTACTCTCCTCTCTCTTGAAAACAACGATACGATCCCCGAGTATACCAAAAAGTACGTGTTTGTACGTACAGAAAAATCGTGAAGTCTGCCGTATATCAGCAAGAAGGGGGGGACATGATTGCGAGGGGTGCTTTGTCCAGATGGTCTATTTGCTCTATCTTGCGCAATCGGAATGGTGGACGAGGCTTATGCGAACATGCCTTGTCGTTTCCGGAAGTAGTTGCCGGGCAGTTGGGTGACGAGGGCCTTGAGCTGGAGGCCGACGCAGGCGGCGTAGACGTCGCCGGCGGGCAAGGCAGAGGCCTGGATGAGGTCGTCGACGTGGCGGGGTTCGTGGTCGAGCAGGTCGAAGAGGGTCCGTTCAGCGATCGAGAGACGCGCGAGCAGCGGCGCGGGGTCGAAGAGGGTTGGTTCTTCGACGGCGGCTTCGGCGGCGGCGGAGGCGTTGGCGGCGTGGTCGTGGAGAAGGTCCGTCACCTGGCCCAGCGCGTCGAGGACGTCTTCGACGCGGGTGATGAGTGCGGCGCCGTCCCGGATGAGCGCATGAGGCCCTGCGGAGCCGGGGGCGTCGACGCGGCCTGGGATGGCCATGACTTCGCGGTTCTGCTCGGCGGCCAGGCGGGCGGTGATCAGGGCGCCCGAACGTGGGCGGGCTTCGACGACGATCGTGCCAAGCGACAGGCCCGAGATGATGCGGTTTCGCATCGGGAAGGTCGTCGGCAGGGGCTCAAAGGTCAGCGGCAGTTCGCTCACGAGGGCGCCGTTGCGGACGATCTCGTCGGCGAGCTCGGCGTGTTCCGGGGGATAGACCTGCGCAAGGCCGCAGCCTTGGACGGCGAGGGTCCGGCCATCGGCGGACAGGGCCCCACGATGGGCGGCCGCGTCGATGCCGCGTGCCAGGCCCGAGACAATCGTGAAACCCGATGCCGCCAGGAGGTGCCCGAGTCGGCCGGCTTGCTCGTGGCCGTAGTGGCTTGGGGTGCGAGAGCCGACGATCGCGACGGCGAGGTTGTCGTCGCGGCTGAGCGTGCCTTTGACGTACAGAATGGCCGGGGCGTCGTCGATGCCGCTCAGCAGCGACGGATAGTCGGGGTCGTCAAGCGTGAGAATCCGCACGCCGAGGCGTTGCGCGAGGGCGATTTCCTTGTCGACGTCGGTGTCGTCGCGCGAACGGGCGATGGCGTCGGCGGTCTTTTTGCCGATGCCCGGGACGTGGCAAAGCTGGCCCGCGTTGGCAGCCAGCGCGTCGGAGGCGGAACCGAAGTGATCCACGAGCTTGCGAAAGGTCTTGGGCCCCACGCCGGTGGCCAGGTGGAGGCGGAGCCAATCGCGGACGTTGGGACCAGGGGAGTCGGCGGTGCTCATGGGCTTATCCTGCGGCGGAACGCGACGCCAGGGCCGCGATGGCGTGTTTGACCTCGTCGGGGGTGAGGTCGTCGACAAACGTGCAATCGCCGATGCCGCGGGGCAGGACGAACCGAATCCGACCGTGGCGGACCTTCTTGTCGTGCCCCATCGCGGCGTAGAGGTCGTCGATGGGTGCATCGGCGAGGTGGATGGGAAGTTGGAGGGTCTGGAGGAGGCGAGAAACGCGCGCCGCGTCATCGGGGGCCATCAGGCCGCGTCCGACGGCGAGGCGGCAGGCGGCCACGGTGCCCAGCGCAACGGCCTCGCCGTGGTGAAAGTCGCGGTGCTTGAGCACGGTTTCGATGGCGTGGCCGACGGTGTGGCCGAGGTTGAGAATCCCCCGCAGGCCGGCCTCACGCTCGTCGGCGGCGACGACGTCGGCCTTGATGCGGCAGTTGTGGGCGACGAGTTGCACCAGGACGGCCGGATCCAGCGCCTCGATGGCGGCGTGGTCGCTCTCCAGCCGGGAGAAAAAGTCGGCATCGCGGATGATGGCGTGCTTGACGGTTTCGGCGAGCCCGCAGCCGAGCTCCCGCCGGGGCAGGGTCTTGAGGGTGGCCACGTCGGCGAAAACGAGGCACGGCTGATGAAACGCCCCGATCATGTTCTTGCCGCGGGGGTGATTGACGCCCGTCTTGCCGCCGATACTGCTGTCGACCATGGCGAGCAGGGTGGTGGGGGCCTGGATAAAATCGAGGCCTCGCTTGAAGGTCGCTGCCACGAAGCCCGCCAGGTCCCCGACGACGCCGCCGCCCAGGGCGAGAACGGCGTCGGAGCGTTCGACGGCCAGCTCGAAGAGGCGATCATAGAGGGAGGCGACGACGGCGAGCGTCTTGGAAGCCTCGCCGGGATTGACGGTCACGATCTGGGCGTCGAGGCCCGCGCCGCGAAGGCTGGCCAGAGCGGCTTCGGCGTAGAGATCGGCCACGGTCGTATCGGAGATGACGACGACGCGTCGAGCCCGGCAGGCATTGCGGCAGGCCCGGCCAAGCTGGGCAAGCGTGTCAGCCCCAACCAAGATGTCGTACGAGCGAGGGCCGAGATCCACTCGGATCTGCTGGGCCGGAGACGAAGACTGCGGCATCGGGGACCTCCCGGCTGAGTTCGGGCCAATGATGTTCGGTATTGACCAATACCGGGCCCGGCCGCTGCCGTCAATGCCCGGGTTGTGCGCCCAGGCGCAACCGGGCGGTTTTTTCGCATATGAATCACCCCCCGAGTCCGGGCTGGCTTTGTGCCCCCCTAATGAGGCTGCCAAACTGGCAGGCCCGGCCGGGCGGTCCGAAAAAGTGCCCTCGTGAGAAAGGATTCACAGGCGAATTGATAGGCAATCCAGGCGAGGATCGGGCGGTCCATTGCGCGCAGCCACTTGCCGGATAAATAGTTACATCGGTCAATGCCAAAATAGGGCCAAATCCGTCGGGATATTGCAATTTTGCGTGAAATGAGCTATAATCTGCCGTCTATGGCAAACTCAGCAACCGCAAAACGCCCCCGGAAGAATCCCCAGACCGGCAAGACCCCCCGGGCGAAATCGCCTGTTCGTACGGGCAAACCCCGTGCGATCGGTTCGTACAAGACGGCCTTGGATTTTCTCTTCAGCAACACCAACTACGAGACCGCCAAGCGGATCCGCTACAACGAGGATACGTTCAGCCTGGATCGGATGTACCGTCTGCTTGACGGAGTCGGCCGGCCTCACGAGGCCCTGCAGGCGGTCCACATCGCCGGGACGAAGGGCAAAGGCTCCACATGCACGATGTTGGCGGAGATGCTGCGCGCGGCCGGCTTCAAGGTCGGGCTCTACACCTCGCCGCACGTGTTGAACCTGCGGGAGCGGATCGTCGTGAACGGTCAGATGGTCAGCGAAGCGGCCATGACCCGCCACGTGCGTAAGATCGCCCCCGTGGTCAAGAATATGGCCGACGACCCGCCGACCTTCTTCGAAATCTTTACGGCCATTGCATTTATGCACTTTGTGGTCAACAAGGTGGACCTTGCGGTGATCGAAACGGGCCTGGGGGGCCGGCTCGACAGTACGAACGTCCTGACGCCCCAGGCCATCGGCATCACGAGCATCAGCATCGACCACCAGCACCAGCTTGGCAATACCCTGACGAAGATCGCCCGGGAAAAGGCCGGCGTGTTCAAGGCGGGCGTCCCCGTGGTGTCCGTGCTCCAGGAGCCCGAGGCCATGCGCGTCTTGCGCGCGGAGGCCAGCCGAGTGGGCGCAGAGCTGCGATTCACCGGCAAGGACATCGATTTCTCGTATCGCTTCGAATCGTCGCGGCAGCTCGGGCCGCACAATCGTGTGTGTCTGACAACGCCGAACTCCAGCTATGAGCACCTGCCTGTGCCAGCGCTCGGCGAGCACCAGGCGATCAACTGCGGGCTCGCGCTATCGCTGCTGGACGCGCTTAAGGGCCGTGGGTTTGCGATCGACGACGCACGGGCGGTTTCGGGCCTGAGCAAGACGCAACTGCCCGGGCGGATGGAGATCATCCATCACAATCCCCGCATCGTCGTGGACGGCGCCCACAACGCCGCGAGCATCCGGGCGTGCATTCAGGCGACCGGCCAGCACATTCCGTACGACTCGATGGTGGTCATCTTCGGCTGCTGCTCCGACAAGGACGTGGCCGGCATGCTCACGCAGTTGCAGTACGGGGCGGACAAGGTGATTTTCACTCGCATCAAGAGCCCGCGATCGGTGTATCCCGAGGACCTCGCCCAGCAGTACACGGAACTCTGCGGCAAGATGTGCCA
>JAFGCA010000487.1 GCA_016932895.1 Sedimentisphaerales bacterium
GGGGCGCGTGCTGGGGCAGGGTGGCGGTCGGCCGGCCAGCGAGAAGCTTAACATCGCGGCCATCGGTGTCGGCGGCATGGGGGCTGCCAATCTCAGCGCCGTCGCGAATGAGAACATTTTGGCTCTTTGTGACGTGCATCCGAATCACGCGGCAGGGACGTTCCAGAAGTACCCGCAGGCGAAGACCTACAAAGACTATCGCGTCATGCTCGACAAGGAGGACAGGAACATCGACGCGGTGATCATCGCGACACCCGACCACACACACGCGGTCATCGGCATGGAATGCATCCGTCGGGGCAAGCATGTCTATCTCCAGAAACCGCTGGCCCATTCGATCTACGAAACGCGGATGTTGACGGAAGCGGCGCGAAAGCACAAGGTGCAGACGCAGATGGGCAACCAGGGCCACTCGTCGAACGAGATTCGCATGCTCTACGAGTGGATTCAGGACGGCGCCATCGGGCCGGTGCGCGAGGTCTACGCCTGGAGCGACCGGCCGGTGGGAGGCGATCCGTGGTCGGACTTTCCCATCATGGCGCGGCCGAAGGAGACGCCACCGGTCCCTGAGACGCTCGACTGGGACCTCTGGCTGGGACCTGCGGCGTATCGTCCCTATCATCCCATCTATCACCCGATGAGCTGGCGCGGTTTCTGGGATTTCGGGACGGGCGCACTGGGGGACATGGGTTGTCACATCCTCGATCCGGCCTTCTGGACGCTCCAGCTCGGTCACCCGACGCGGGTCGAGGCTTCGACGACGCACTACGAGCCCGAGGTCGCGGCGGAGACCTATCCGCGCGCCTCGGTCGTTCGCTACGAGTTTCCGGCGCGTGGCGACATGCCGCCGGTGAAGCTGACGTGGTTTGACGGTCGGCTGCTTCCGCCGCGGCCGAAGGACTTGGAGCCCGGTCGCCGGCTCGGCACCAACGGGGCGCTGTTCATCGGCGACAAGGGCACCATCATGCACGACTCCCACGGGGCCGGCGGAGTCCGGATCATCCCCGAGAGCAAGATGCGTGCATACAAGAGGCCGGCCGAGTCGCTGCCGCGGGTCAAAGACGGTTCCGGCGGCCACGAGCGCGACTGGGTCCGCGCCTGCAAGGACGGCAAGCCCGCCAGTTCGAGCTTCGAGTATGGCGGCCCGCTGACGGAGATGGTGCTGTTGGGCGTGCTGGCGATGCGACTCAAGGACACCCCGCTCGAATGGGATGGCGCGAAGATGAAGGTCACGAACAACGACGACGCGGACAAGTACATTCGTCCCGCCTTTCGAGAAGGCTGGGCTTTATAGCGAAGTGACATGCGATCACTCGCCAAGAAGGAAGGAAGACCATGATAAGAGATAGACGAATCACCAGACGGCAGTTTCTCAGGGGATCGGCGGCGGTGGCCGCGTTCACCTTCGTTCCACGTCATGTGCTGGGCGGCCCGAAGTTTGTCGCACCCAGCGAGAAGCTCAACATCGCCTGCATCGGGGTCGGTGGCATGGGGTCCAGCGACGTCGGCCAGTTTGCCGGCGAGAACATCGTCGCCCTGTGCGACGTGGACTGGCGGCACGCGGCCGGCACGTTCGAGAGGTTCCCCAATGCCAGAAAGTACCGTGACTTCCGCAAGATGCTCGACGCCGAAGACAAGAACATCGACGCGGTAAGCGTTTCGACGCCGGACAACATCCATGCCGTCGCGTCCATGGCGGCCATCAAGCGGAACAAGCACGTCTACTGCCAGAAGCCGCTTTGTCACGACGTGTACGAAGTGCGGCAGTTGACGCTGGCGGCGCGCGAGCACGGCGTGATGACCCAGATGGGCACGCAGCTTCACGCGACGACGGAAATGAAGACGATGGTCGAGATCATCCAGTCGGGCGCCATCGGCAACGTACGCAAGGTGGACCTCTGGAGCGGAAAGAACTGGGGCGGCGGCACGCGCCCAACCGACACCCCGCCTGTGCCCGAAACGCTGGACTGGGATCTTTGGCTCGGACCGGCGCCTTACCGGCCCTACCATCCGACGTATCTGCCCGGCGAGTGGCGGCGCTGGTGGGATTTCGGAACGGGCACCCTGGGCGACATGGGATGCCATATCATCGATCCGGCGTGGTGGGCGCTGAATCTCGATGCTCCCACGAGCATTGAGGCGCAGCCGGGACCGTTCAGTGACGAGACGTTTCCGACCAAGACGATCATCACCTGGGAATTTCCCGCACGCGGAAATCTCCCGCCGGTGACGGTGCGATGGTTCGACGGGGACAACCGTCCGCCTCGCCCCGCCGAGCTTGAGGAAGGGCGCAAGCTGCCCGACCAGGGCGGCCTGTACTATGGCGACAAGGGCACACTCCTGCTGCCGCACGGCAGTCGGCCGGAGCTGATTCCGTATGCGAAGATGCGGGAGTTCAAGCCGCCGGAGCCCTTCCTGCCCCGAGAGAAGGAAGGCGACCGCGGCCACTACCTGGAATGGATCCGCGCCTGCAAGGGCGGGCCGAAACCGCTGTCGAATTTCGACTACGCCGGCCCGCTGACCGAGGCGATCCTGCTGGGCAACATTGCCGCCAAGGCCGGGCGCAAGATCATGTGGGACAGCGCCGCGCTGAAGGTCACGAACATGTCCGAGATGAACCAGCATTTGAGTCGGAAGTACCGTCAGGGCTGGACCCTGTAGGAATGACGGCGCGAGCGATTTGCGAAATGGACAGCAACCCAATGGTCAGTTCAGGAGAATATCAGATGAGCAAACGAATGAGAGTGGGGATCGCTCTGCTGGTGGCAGGGACGTGCATCAGCGTAGCCGGCGTGGCCCGGACGGAGGCGAAGGAGCAATGGCGCCTCGGGACGCAGGCGTACAGCTTCAATCGCTTCACGTTCTACGAAGCGGTGGCCAAGACCAAATCGGTGGGACTGAAGTACATCGAAGCCTATCCCGGCCAGAAGATCAGCAAGGAGCACGGGGACGCCACGCTGGATCACAACATGTCGTCCGAGCTGAGGCTCCAGGTCCTGGAGATGCTCAAGGAGCAGGGACTCAAGCTGGTCAACTACGGCGTAGTGGGCCTGCCGAACAACGAGGATGAGTGCCGCAAGGTGTTCAATTTCGCGCGCGACATGGGCATCGAGACGGTCGTGTCCGAGCCGCCGGAGGACGCCATCGCTCTGATCGACAGGCTCTGCCAGGAGTACAAGATCGGCGTGGCGATCCACAACCACCCGAA
>JAFGCA010000488.1 GCA_016932895.1 Sedimentisphaerales bacterium
AAGAGCCTGCTCAAGTTTCTAACCACGTACTTTCCTCACTCGACCGGCCTGAAGCCGTTCTCTGACGACCACAAGCGGATGATCGGCGAAATGGAACGCTGTATTCGGGGCGGTGGCCGGATGGTCAACGCGGTCTATCGCGGTTTCGCCAAGACGACCATCTCGGAGAACGCGGTTATCTGGGCTGCCCTCTACGGCCTCCGCCGTTTCGTCTTGCTCGTCGGCATCAACAAGCACGAATCGGCCGGCAACATCGACTCGATCAAGGCGGAGCTGGCCGAAAACGACCTGCTGGCCGCGGACTTTCCGGAGGTCTGCCTGTACATCCGGGCCTTGAAAAACAAACCGCAACGGGCCCCACACCAGACGTGCGACGGCCGGCACACACACATCGTCTGGCGGGCTGACACCCTCGTTATGCCGACGATCAAGGGCTCAGTTGCCTCGGGCGTCATCATCACGGCCCGACCGTATGGAAAGGCCCGCGGCATCAAGTACAAGCGGCGCGACGGGCTCCAAGTCCGGCCGGATCTAGCCATTGTCGACGACCCCCAAAACGACGAAAGCGCGGCGACGCAGGCGCGGGTAAACAAGAACCTGACGATCTTGCGGAAGGGCATTTGCCAAACCGCAGGCCGGGGCAAGGGCTTGGCGGTGGTTATCAACGCAACGATCATCGCGCCCGATGACATGATTGAAACGCTGCTTGCCGATCCGGCCTGGCAAGGCCAACGCGTGCCGATGATCAAGAAGTGGGCCGACGCACACGATACGCTGTGGCTCAAGGAGTACTCCGACATCCGGCGGACCTTTGACCGAACGGTTCCGGCAGACCAGGACCGCGCCCACCGCGCCGCAACGGCCTTCTACCGCAGCCACCGCCGCGAAATGGACGCCGGGTGTCTCGTGTCTTGGAAATACTGCCGCAACGCCAACGAGCTTTCGGCTATCCAGCACGCCTATGATATTCTGATCGACGACGGGGAGGACGTTTTTCAATCAGAATATCAGCAGGACCCGGTGCCGAGCGAGAAGGAACGGGACCAACTCACGCCGGGGCTGGTGGCGGGGAAGGGCAACGGGCTGGCCCGTGGGGTGGTCCCGAGCAGCGCGGAGTTTGTAACGGCTCACATCGACGTTCATGACCGCGTGTTGTACTGGTCGGTCGGGGCGTGGTCGCCGACATTCGAGGGTTTCTTGGTCGACTACGGCACGCACCCGCGGCAGTCCGTCCGATACTTTGCTCAGGCGACGGCGCCGAAGACGTTGGCCCGGCTGCATCCCGGCAAGGGCAAGGAGGGATCCATCCTGGCTGGGCTGACCGAGCTGACCGAGCGGCTGCTGTCGGCTGAGTGGGAGAGGGAGGATGGCGTGGTGTTGCGGATCGGCCGGCTGCTGATCGACGCGCGCTACAACCGGGACCTCGTGGTCTCGTTTTGCCGGCGGTCGCCCCATGCCGCGGTGATCTTGCCGGCGATGGGGTTCTTTTGCCCGCGGGGGCGCGTCTGGTCGGAGTTCTTTGCGACGAAGGAAGGCGGCCGGTCGGGCTTCCACTGGCGGCTACCACCGCCGCAGAAAGGCGAGCGGGTGTTGCTGGTCGACGTGAACTGGTGGAAGACGTTGGCGTGGGAACGGCTGCGGGTGGCGTTGGGGGACACGGGCTGCTGGTCGCTGTTTGGCCGGGAGCCGATAAGGCACCAGTTGCTTGCCGATCATTTTTGCTCGGAGCGCGCGGTTTGGGTGGAGGCCAAAGGTTTGGGCCGGTACGAGTGGGAGTGGAAACCCGGGCGCCCCGACAACCACTGGTGGGACACGTTCGTCGGCTCGGCGGCGGCGGCGGCAACGATGGGCGCGACCATCCCGGGGGCCATGGAGCGGCGGGGGCGAAAGCGAAGAACAAGAAAACGAGTCCAGTACGCGGAAGGATAGACCATGGCGAAGAAGAAAACAGCCAAGACCGAGGCCGCCCCAAGGCATGCGGCCCCCCAGGTACAGGCCGCGCTGACGCGGTGCCCGGCTTGCGGTAGCACCGATCGGGAGTCCTACTCCGGGACCCTCACGCAAGAGTACGGCGGCGTCACTCCTGACGGAAAGCCGTACACGCACATCGTGAGACGGCGGACGGTCTGCCGGGCCTGCGGTCAATGCCGGGTCGATCGTTTCTACGAGAACCGGGCCTCTCAATAAAAAAGTGCGTGATCCGCACTTCTTCTTGGCATTCTGCCACGCCCCCGGCGAATCGGTATATCCAAACTGCGCGCCGTGCCCAACGATGCAGGCATGAGCGTAGAAACCGAAATCGCCGAGCTCGAAGCGATCCTCAACACCGGCGCCTCGTCGACCGGGGTGGGAACGCAACGCGTGACCTGGGATCTCGACCAGGTACGGCGACGGTTGGCTGAGCTGCGCCGGGAGCTGGACCACACCCGGCGCCCGCGGATCGCCACGATCGACCTTTCCAACTTCTGACGGACCGAACACGGATGATTGCCACGAACGGACACGCGCGCTTGTCGCGGATTCTCGGCTCCGATGGCCGGCCGTTTCGGTTGGCGTACGATGCCGTGGAGTCCGGCAAGAAGCGGCGGCGTCCATCGACTGGCATCCTTCAGACGGAAGACCAGCAGCTTCCGCCCGCCAATCGCCGGGATCTCGTCTCCGAAATGCGGGACCTCCAGCGCAACTTTTCCCTGGCCGCGTGGGCCATCCGCAAGCACCTCGACTTCGTTTCTACGTTCACGATCCAGTTTAAGACCGGGGACAAAGCCCTCGATCAGCGGATCGAGGACCTACTGAAATGGTGGGGCCGAGCGGAGAATCTCGACATTGCGGCGAGGCATCCATGGGACCGCTTCTGGCGGTTGGCCGAAGCGCGGGCGGTAGTTGACGGCGACGTGGGCGTCCTGAAGCTCCAGGATGGCCGGCTACAGGCGATCGAGGGCGACCGCATCCGCACGCCTTGGAGCGTACCGCCAGGCGCGAACATTCGGACCGAGGACCTCACCCACGGGGTCAAGACCGACGCGGCGGGCCGGGCCATGGCCTATTGCGTCTGCCGCCGAGGCAAGAGCGGCTCGGGCTTTGAATTCGAGCGGATGGTCAGCGCTGGCCGACTCTTGCTCCACGGCTACTTCGACCGCTTCGACCAAGTGCGCGGCATCACGCCGATGGCCTCGGGCTACAACAGCTTTCAGGACACGTATGAGGGCGTGACGTACGCGCTGCTGAAAGCCAAGGCCGCCCAACTCTTCGGCCTGAAGGTCACCCGCGCAGACGACGGAGAGGGCAGCTTCGGCGAGGTGGCCAACACGGCGGACGACGCGGACGACGCCACCGAGACCGCGGCCGAAAAAGCGGGGTATGAAGTCAACTTCGGGCGAGGCCCCTTCATCCTCGACATGGACCCGGGCGACGACGCGGGCGTCCTGGAGGCGAAGACGCCCTCAGCCGAGTTCCGCGAATTCATGACGGCCGTCATCGGGATGTCGTTGAAGGCCCTCGATATTCCCTATTCGTTTTATGACGAGGCCTGGACGAACTTCTTCGGCTCGAAAGCGGCCTTGATGCTGTATCTCAAGAGCTGCCGGACCAAGCGGGACAACTTGCGCGCGATCATCCGACGTGTCATCTACTGGCGGCTGCTGGCCTGGGTGCTTGACGGCGTGCTGGAGCTGCCGGCCGGCCTGATGGTCCGCGACCTGAAATTCGAGCTGATCCCTGACGGAATGCCATGGTGGGATCAGTCGAAGGAAGTCGCCGGCGACGTGGCCGCAATCGCCGCCGGGCTTCGGACGCGGACCGAGATTCGCAAGGAGCGATACGGCGACGACTGGCATGATGTGATCGACGGCCTGGCGGAGGAGGAGGAGTACATCCGGGAGACGGGCGTCACCATCACGTCGCCGGCCATCAATGTCAACGTCGGAGTGGCCCCGGTCAAAGTGGAAGACGGAGAGGAGGAAGACTGATGCCGGACACGACGCAAGAACCCACGACGAGGCGGAGTCATGAATACCCCCGAGCGGCGTTTTACCTTGATTGCGGAACCCTCGAATTTCAAAAGCCTTCGGAAGGCGACGAGCGGGTCCCCATCCACATGCACGCGCGCAGCAACGAAGCGGTCGAGCGGTACGGCGAGCGATGGTATCACGACTTCGCAGGGATGCAGCGGGGCGAGCGTGTCTCCATCGACTACCTCCACGATCCCGACCAACTGATGGGATACCTCGATCGTTTCGAGGTGAAGAAAGACGGCCTCCACGCGGACGGCTGGCTGATTCCGTACGGCGAAGACGACAAGGCGCGAGAAATCATCTACCGCGCACAAGCGGGCGTGCCTTACGAGGCGTCCATCTTCTTCGGCGGAAACGGAATCGTGGTGGAAGAGCTGGCCGCGGCCGCCAAGGCAACGGTAAACGGCAAGACGGTCCAGGGGCCCGCGGTGATCTTTCGGCAGTGGCCGCTCCGCAGCGTGGCCGTTGTGCCGTGGGGGGCCGACGAAGGGACCCGCACGAAACTCGGCGCGAGTGACACGGTAAAGGTTTCATTTCTACAGAACGAGGAGAACGCCATGGCTAAAAAGCCGGAGAAGGAAACGGCCGATCCAGACAAGCTGTCGGATCAAGGGCAAGAGACCGAGCTTGGGGGCGATGCCGGCAAGCAGACCCCGCCGCCGCTGCCCGATAAGCAGGCGGAGACCCCGCCCGAGCCGGATCCGCGTGCGGAGTGCAAGCGGTTTATCGATGCGTTCGGCTCGGCCAACGGGGCGAAGTGGTTCGCCGATCGCAAGACGTTTGCCGAGGCGCAGCAGCTCCACGCCGAGGCCCTCGCCGCAGAGAACGCCGACCTCAAGGCCAAGCTGGCCAACGTCGACCGCGGTGAGGCAACGCCCGTGAGCGGTACGCCGGAAGGCGGTAAGGGGGCATCGGACAAACAGCGGGCCATCTTCGGCGACGGCCTGGCCGCTTTGGTCGCGCACAACGAAGCGGCGCTCGGCGGGCGGAAGTAACGGCGTACGCGCGGGCGGGGTGCTCGTGCGGTTGAAACTTGGGTTTGAGGAGAGGAACGTAACATGCCAATGCCAACCCTGCTTGATGTGATCAAGCGAAACGGGACCGACGCGGCGGTCGGGCTGATCGAAGAGGCCGGCAAGGCCACGCCGGAAGTGTTGCTCGGGGCCGCGCGCACCATCGCAGGCCTGAACTACAAGACGCGGGTCCGGACCGGCCTCCCAACGGTCGGATTCCGCCAGGTCAATGCGGGGACCGCAGTTAGCAAGAGCACGCTCGAACAGCGGCTCGTCGAGTGTTACTTGCTCAACCCGCAATTCGAGGTCGACAAGGCCGCGGCCGATGCGTCCGAGGACGGCGCCGCGGCCTATCTCGCCGA
>JAFGCA010000489.1 GCA_016932895.1 Sedimentisphaerales bacterium
CAGCTTCAAGACCCTCGGCCCGACCGGCGGCGGCATGTTCCCGTCCAAGGACACCAACGCCGAGGAAAACAAGAAGAAAGGTATCGTCAAGGACCCATACGACCGGCCCCGGCCCGGGAACTCGTGGAGCCCCTCGGACGAAACGCTCACCGGGCACTGGCGCAACGTCGACGGCGAAATCGTCCACAGCAGCAAGCTCTGGGCCGACACCGCCATTGAGTACCTGGAAGACCACGTCACACAAAGTGACAATCCGTTCTTCATGTACGTGGCCTTCCACGCTCCGCACGATCCGCGGCAGTCGCCGAAAGAGTACGTCGATATGTATCCGCCCGGGGATATCGCCATCCCGCCGAACTACGTGCCCGAGCATCCGTTCGACCAGGGCGACCACAAGCTGCGCGATGAGCGGTTGGCGCCTTTCCCGCGCTCGAAGGAAGCGGTGCAGGTGCATCGCAGCGAGTACTACGCGATCATCACGCACGCGGACTACCACATCGGCCGCATCCTCGACGCCCTGGAGAAAACCGGCAAGGCCGACAACACGATCATCATCTTTTCCGCCGATCATGGCCTGGCCGTAGGCCAGCACGGGCTGATGGGCAAGCAAAACCAGTACGATCATTCGGTTCGCATGCCGTATGTGTTCTGCGGCCCGGGCATCGAGGCCGGCCGGAAGATCGATGCCATGGTCTACCTTCAGAGCGCCTTCGCCACCACCTGCGAGATGGCCGGCGTTGACACGCCCCAGACGGTGCAGTTCCCCAGCCTGGCGCCTCTTCTGGCGGGACGGAAACAGAAACTCTACGATTCGGTCTACGGAGCGTACCGCAACTTCCAGCGCATGGTCCGCACGGAGCGGTATAAGTTGATTCGCTACCCGCACGTCAACGAGGTGCAGTTGTTCGACCTCAAGAGAGACCCCTGGGAGACAAAGGACCTCGCCGAGAACCCACGCTACGCCAAGCGGGTCAAAGACCTCGATGCCGAGCTGCACCGCTGGATGAAAGAAACCGGCGACAAGCTTCAGCTCGACGCCTTATAAAGAAGACTGAACCGCAGAGGACGCGGAGGGGCGCGGAGGATGGAGAAATGATGCACGAAGGTCATATGACAAGACGCGATTGCTTGCGATTTGCCGGCGCGGGCGCGGCGGTGATGGCTGCGTCAGATCTGCGCCTAAGCTTGGGCGATGCGAGCGCTGCCAAGCCCAACGTGGTTGTGATCCTGGTGGACGACCTTGGGTACGGCGATCTTTCCTGCTACGGGGCGACGGATTTGCGGTCGCCTAATATCGATCGACTCGTCGCACGCGGCATGCGGTTCGACCGGTTTTATGCGAACTGTCCGGTTTGCTCGCCGACGCGGGCGTCGCTGTTGACCGGCCGCTACCCCGACCTGGTCGGCGTGCCCGGTGTGATTCGCACGCACATCACGAATAACTGGGGGTACCTCTCCGAGCATGCGGTGCTGTTGCCTCAGATGCTCAAGCGCGCCGGCTATCATACCGCCATCGTCGGGAAGTGGCACCTGGGTCTGGCCTCGCCGAACAGGCCGAATGAGCGCGGCTTCGATCACTTCCACGGTTTCCTCGGCGACATGATGGACGACTACTACAAGCACCGCCGCCACGGGAACAACTACATGCGGCTCAACGAGGAAGAGATCGACCCGCAAGGCCATGCCACCGACCTGTTCACGCAGTGGGCCGTGGATTACCTTCGCGAGCGTTCCGCGAAGGAGCAGCCCTTCTTCCTGTATCTGGCGTATAACGCCCCGCACACGCCGATTCAGCCGCCGCGGGAATGGATCGAGCGCGTCAAGCAGCGCGAGAAGGGAATCAGTGACAAGCGGGCCAGGCTGGTCGCGTTGATCGAACATCTCGATCAGGGCATCGGCAAGGTCATCGATGCGCTGAAGGAGACCGGTCTCAGTGACAACACACTCGTGATTTTCACCTCGGACAACGGAGGTCAGCTCAGCGTCGGCGCCAACAACGGCCCCCTTCGCGCCGGCAAGCAGGACATGTACGAGGGTGGCATCCGCGAGCCGATGTGCGCCGTCTGGCCGGGGAGGATTGAAGCGGGTTCGCGCAGCGACCGCGTGGCCTTGACGATGGATCTGTTTCCAACGGTCTGCGAAGCAGCGGGCGTGGACATCGCCCACGAGATCGACGGGCGCAGCATTTTGCCCACGCTGTTGGGCCGCAGCCAGCCCGAGGAGGACCGTGTTTTGTTCTGGGTCCGGCGCGAGGGCGGACACTACGGCGGCCGGGCCTACTACGCCGCTCGCTACGGTGATTTCAAGCTCGTGCAAAACAATCCCTTCGAGCCGCTCGAACTCTACAACCTCGCAGAGGACCCGAAGGAAGAAAACCCGCTGGGCACAAATCACCCGATGTACAACAAGCTCTTCGCCGCCCTGCGAAACCACATCAGCCAGGCCGGCGCCGTCCCCTGGCAAAAATACCCGGTCGACCTCGACCAGCCCTTTACACATTGATGTGCCAACGCCGGCGGGCGGTTACCGTCCGTTCGCCGGTAGCGTAGGCTCCATCCTCATCGCGCCGAGGTACGTAAAATGATAGGAGTTGTTGTTGGCATCTCCGGGGGCCAGGCTGATCGTGATCTCTCCTTTGGCGGTTGGCGCGATCGCCGAGAGCACGACGAAGTCGTCGATATTTCCAGCCGGGTTGAGAGTCGCGAATCCCGAATAGGCGCCTGTGACCGTGTAGAGCGTCTGGCGGTTGTCGCCGACGCTCATGCGTGAGGCATAGAACGTGAACTGGTACGTCAGCATAGGGTCCAGCCCGGTGAGCTTGAAGCTGGGGAATACGTTGCCCAGGCCACTGAAGGTCTCCGTGTTGCCGAAGAGCGAATCGCGCGTGGCGTCCGGCGGGAACTGCTCGGACGCAAGGGTACCGTTGGTATTGGCCCCGTTGAATCGGCTCAGGATCACCAGGCTGATCCCGGTGGGAACGTTGTCGGCGCTGACGAGATCGCTCAACTGTCCGCCGACCGTCTTGCCGATGCCGTCGGTGACGTTGTTCCAGAAGTTCGCGGGGTCATCCGGGGTCGGGCCGCTGGCCGTGGGTGTGCTCGAGGAGCCGAAATCGAACAGCAGAACCTGGGGGCGGATCTCGCCTGTCACCACCGTGTCGACGGCGATTTCATTGCCGACCAGGTCCCGCACACCGCTGACACTGACCGTGAAGACGTCGGTCAGGCCCGACGCCAGCGTGAGAGTGACGGTTTGCTCGTCCGCCTCCAGCTCGGCGGCGATGACCTCGACCTCGCCTTCGTTCACGCGATAGTTGTCGGCCACCACGGCACTTTTCGGGCCCAGTCGCTCGTCAAAAACGAAACGCACCGTGAGCCCGCTAGCGCTGTCGGCCGACAGCAGGACCGGCGCATTGACATCCGGGACGACGTGAAGGACCGCGCCCTCGCTGGTGGCGCTGTACATCAAATTGCTGACGCTGACGGAGAACGCCGCCCCATCCAGGTCGAGCGTCGCCCGTTCGATGGTGGACGTCAACTCGTTGGCGTCGGGGATCGGCTCGCCGTCCTTCAACCACTGGACGACGTAAGGCGGCGTGCCCTCGACGACCGCACGGAACGTTGCCGGACGGGACTCCAAAACGGTCTGCTCGGCGGGCTCTTCCACGAAGACGATGGGAGCACCTTCGTCCACCTGCATTACGCCCAGATGGATCGCGCCGCGGTTGTTGCGGACGGTCGGGTCCAGGCTGATCGTGACCTCCCCGAGCACATCCGGGACGATACCGACGACGGTAGCGATGTCGTCATACCAGTTGTTCGCGGGATCGTAGGCCACGGAGTCCGAGTCCTCCCCGGTGACCGTGTAGATTGCCTCCAGGAGACCGGGACGGCCGCCCCGATCATCAAGGACCGGGCCGCACGATGCGTAAAAGGTGAAGTTGTAGACTCGCTCGCGGTTCAGGCCGGTCAGCTTGAAGCTGGCGAACATCTCGGGCGACTCGCTGGATTCGCCGGTGCTGTAGAGCGAGTCCTGCGTCGCGTTGGCCGGGAAGATGGTGGATGTGAGCGTCCCGTAGCGAGCGGGTCCGCTGGCGTTGAACGGGCTGATGATCTTGAGGTTGATCGAGGTTGGCACGTTCTTCGTGTTGACAATCCCTTGCAATTGCCCCGTCGCCGAACTGCCGATGGTCTCCGTGACATTGTTCCAGAAGTTCTCCGGATCGTTCGGCTCGGGTCCATTCCTGGTGACAGCGTCGGACGGCCCGAAATCGAACAGGAAGCTCTGCATCTGCGAAGAGGACCATTCCTCCAGGAGAGAGCCAACCGCAACCTCCCACAGCGCGTAGCCCGCCGCGTTCATGTGCAGCATATCCGAGAGAAACAGTGACGCAAGGGGCTGACCGGTGTCGTCCAGCATGGGCGTGAACACGTCGACATACCACAAGCTCGGATCGTCGGCGGCCAGGATCTCCAGGTGGGCATTCAACTGCTGCATCACATCGAGGTACTGCGCCCGGCTCGGGCTCGGCTTGACCGAGATGAAAGCCACGTCCGCGTGGGGCAACTGTTTTCTGACCCGCTCGACGAACGCGACGTAATCCACATAGACCTGATCCACAGACTTGCCCCCGGTCAGGTCGTTGTCGCCCTCGTAGACGAGGATCAGGGCGGGATCGTATGCGGCGACGACGCGGTCGAAGTAATAGAGCAGGTCGCTCATGTGCGAGCCGCCAAAGCCACGATTCATCACGGGATAGTCTGGAAATGCGGCCGCAACGTCCGTCCACATGCGGATGCTTGAAGAGCCGACGAACAGGATCGGGTCCGCTGGCGGGAGGCTGGCCAGATCGGTGCTCTCGAACGCCTCGATTTCTCCCTCAAAACGAGTCGGGTCCTGGGCCCAAGCGTCACCCAGGAGCATCAACACCAACACAACGCCCAGAAAACCAGCGAACGATCCCCTGTAACCACCGCTTTTGCAAGTCTTCATCGCGTACGCCCTTTCCTTTCGCATGGGTCTGGCCACACCTGCGGGCGATCCACCAGAGCATCCGCCCTCCGCGAGGCGTGCTGATCGAGTGCTGATACGCACACCGTCACTATAGCACAAACGCCCCCCCGAAATCAACCGCCCGCTTCAGATAGTCACCATCGGCGGTGCGGCCGGAAGGCGACAACCAGCATCACGTACGAGCCGCACTACGCCTCGGCTGCCTGCGAAGGCCATGGAGCCTTCGCCTAAGGCGTCTGGGACATGCCTTGAGTAGTCCCCGCCACCTACCCCCGCGCCCTTGTCAAATCGCCGGCCGGTGGAGCGGTCGCCGACGGCGCGTGTCCCTGCGACACCTCCGGCGGCGCCGGTCGGCAGGAACACGCGAAAAATACGTAGTTTCCACAATTGAAAACACCTCTTTGGTGACTTTACAATAGGACCCCCCACCGGTGACGCAGGGGAGCCTTGGACGCGTCACACAGACAACTGGACGACGTTTGCGTTCGCACCCGGACCTCAAGGGAAAGACCGAGGTAAACGATGACGAACTCTGATTGTTCCAGCGGGGCGCCGGATGCTGGACGTACAGGGCCGATATGTCTTTAAGTCGAGGCGTCGTATCTGGATGTGTTCTGGACGGCGCCATTCGCACCGACCCCGAGAGAAAGAGAGGTATGAGATGAAAATGGTGTTTGCCAAGTCGTTGTCAGTGACGTCGCTACTGGCGATCATCGCGACAGGTCCTGCATGGGGCGATTTCCTCTTCGGCGAGCCCGAGAATCTCGGGCCCCTCGTCAACAGCACCTCGAACGAGGCAGGGATCACGCTCTCGAGCGACGGTCTCGAATTGTACTTTAGTTCGCAGCGGGCCGACGGAAATGGTGACTACGATATCTGGATTTGTACCCGCCAGAGCGTCGCCGAAGCATGGGGCCCGCCGGCCAACCTCGGCGCACCGGTCAATAGCCCGTACGTCGAGCTGTACCCCTGCTTGTCCGCGGACGATCTGACGTTGTACTTCAGCGACTACTATTCCGGTTCGCCCCGGCCCGGCGGGCTCGGCGGCGGGGATATCTGGATGACTACCCGCGCCAGTCGCGACCACCCTTGGACCACACCGGTGAATCTGGGCGATCCCGTCAACATCGACAATCTGGATATGAGCCCCACTGTCTCCGCCGACGGTCTGACCCTGGTCTTCACCAGCAGATCCCGGCCCGGCGGCATCGGCAGTTGGGACGTGTGGATATCCACCCGGGCCGAGGTAGCCGACCCATGGGAACCGCCGGTGAACGCCGGTCCCGGTGTGAACTCGGGAAACTGGGATGGGGAAAGCGGCCTGTCCGCCGACGGGCGGGCTCTGGTCTTCGGCTCCGGGCGTCCCGGTCTTGCCGGCAGCATCGACCTCTGGATGAGTACGCGTCAGACTGTTGCCGACCCGTGGACGGACGCCGTCAACCTCGGAGAGGTGATCAACAGCGATCGTGACGACGGAACGGCGCGGTTCTCCCCCGACATGAGAACCCTCTACTTCTGCTCGAATCGTGTCGGCACTCTCGGTGGCTATGATCTCTACGCCGCGCCCATCACGCCGATCGTTGATTTCGACGGCAATGAAAGCGTGGATATTGCGGACCTGTTGCGGTTGATCGAGTCCTGGGGCCAGGACGATCCGGCGTGCGACGTCGGTCCGGCGCCGTGGGGTGACGGCATCGTCGATGCCGAAGACCTTGAGGTTCTGATGAGCTACTGGGGCCAGGAAATTCCCAGTCCGTTTCTGATCGCCCATTGGAAACTCGATGAAGCGGAAGGCATGATCGCCTTGGACAGCGAAAGAGACCATGACGCCACGGTGATGGGCGTTCCGCACTGGCAGCCGCAAGGCGGTGCGATTGGTGGGGCGCTCCAACTCAACGGTGCGCCCGATTTCGCCACGGCCGACACAGTTCGAGACCCGTCTGAGGGACCGCTGAGTGTCTTTGCCTGGATCAAAGGCGGCGCTCCCGGTCAGGTGGTCATCTCGCAACAGGCAGGCGCCAATTGGCTAATGGCCGATCCCGCAACGGGAGCCCTCATGACTGAGCTGCGAAGTGGCGGCCGACAGAGCAAGACGTTGTCGTCAGAGGTGGCCATCACGGACAATAGCTGGCATCGTATCGCGTTCACCTGGGATGGCTCCCATCGCAGGCTCTACGTGGACGACGTCCTCGTCGCCGAAGACGCCGACGTGGGACTGATGGAATGCTACGGCAACCTGAACATCGGCTGCGGGGCAACCATGACCCCCACCGCCTTTTTCACCGGCCTGATCGACGACGTCCGCATCTACAACCGCGCGGTCAAACCATAGACAAACATCCAGGCATGAACAACGCCGTACCGGGGGAGTGGGAGACAAGTCTCTCGGCCTGCGCTTCCGGAAAGGCCCCTGCGAAGTCGGCCAAGGCTTCACCCAAACGGTCTGGGTCGCAGCCTGGCAGGTGGTCACCATCTACTCCCACACCGGCGTCAAGCCGGGTGCCTCACAGGAGGCAGACCACAGCCAACAGCCATGACCTTTCCGGCAAAGGCCTTGCCACATATAGACGACAGATCTCTTGCCTTCTGTTTGCTGATCCGGTATGCTCTAAGATGGTTATGCTGGGATGGGATACCATGCGGAACAATGAGCGGTGATTTGCGGAGAGAGATCATGAGACGCACACTCGCTACAGCTATCGTTCTGGTCCTGCTGGTGATTCACGCTTACGCTTTGGGCGATGGGGAGCCGCCCGTGAAGGCGGATGTGTCAAGCGAGAGCACGCACATTGACGCGGAGGCGGAGCGCGACCCGAACCTTCCGCGCATGGCCGTCGTGCGACTCTATCGCGATTGGCAGGCCGATCGCAGAGCCTACACGACCGTGACCGTGCCGCTGGATGGCTGTGATGTCGTCTTCGATGCGGTGGCGACGCAGGCCGACGCAGGGGCGGGTCTCGAGAATGCCGTTGTCGCCGCGGTGCCGGAGGATCAGCAGGATCCTGCCGTGGAGACCATGATGAACGGACACATCTTTGCCGATCCGTACCGAGCCGGTCAAGGGTTCAGCCTCCAAGCAGGAGAGGTTCGAGAATTCCTGTTGCTTCCGTGCGTGTTTGTCGATCCTCTACGCGAACCGCTGGCACACGCGGAAGTGGAGATATGGGTCGGTGATTCCAACTACGACCTGAACTCGGGGCGGAAGATCTGGATCGCCAACGTGCGGCTGGACGCGAACGGACGAATGCCGTCGCCGAGGACCGCTACGCACACGCGCCTGCGCTGCGTGCTGTTCGTGGTCCTTCATCCGGACTGCGGGCCCGTGCAGGCGCGGATGTTTCCCGCCTCACCGACGGAACGGAAGTTCATGGTTTCTGCCTTGCCGAAGGACAAGTGGTGCGTCTTCGTGGACGCACTGGGTCATCCGATGGCCGGTGCGACGGTGGAAGTCATCCCCTCCTCGACATGGGGCTATGGCCAATTGAGGGTGGAATTGTGGTCCTCCATCACCCTCGATGAGGCGGGCCGGCTGCGACCTCCCCATCTAAACAGCACACTGCAACGGTGCTGTTTCCTGGTACACGATCCCAATTACGGCATGGGCATCGTTGAGCCCTCCAGCGGCATGTACGGGTCGGAGGAACCGCCGAGCCTGTGCGTGGTCCCGCTCACGGCCGTGGGGACCCGCGCCGACGAACGCTCCATATGGGGCACGGTGGTGGACGCGAACGACGTGCCCGTTGCCGCAGCGGTCATCGAGTGCAGACAGGTATGCACGCCCGGTCGGGGGACGCTCGAAGTCTGGTGGCCACGGCGGGCGACGTGGGACAAGCGGGCGAAGGTCCTGACCGATGCAGAGGGCACCTTCGCGATGCATCTACCGCTGGCCACGGACGAAGGCAAGCCGGGCAGGCCCGTGCCGCCGGGGGCGTCGTACGAGGTGGCGATCCACGCTCCAAAGGCATCGGACTTGGAGCCGTTTCACGGACTTCTGGGTGCCGGACAGGAGCACACCGTTGTCTTGCAGCGAAAACCGCAAGGTTCGCAGATCTTCTCCGGCGTGCTGGCTTTCGAGGACGAATTCGGGCCGGTGACCGATCCGGAGATGCTCAAGCAGGTGGTTCTGACGATTCGTTTCCGAAGCCCGCAAGGGCACTCCAGCGGCGTCTCGTACGAAGGCGTGTGGATGGACAAAAAGGAATTGCCGTTTGGCACGTACTCGGCGTCAGCGATCTGGAACGGTAAGACATATCTCTTTGGACCGATTGAAGTGACATCGGAAAGCCCGGATACGATTGTGTTTGAGCCGGTCGAGATACAGCCGGCCTTCGTGCTTTACCGCGGTCGCGTGGTTCACGGTGTTACGGGCGCGCCTGTCTCGCAGGCAATTGTCATGCGAAACCCAATTCCGCCGCGCCGGCCCACGTTTCAGCTCGACTTCGAGTACAGGGAGCAGGTCTTGTATTTCGGTCCCGAGGTTGACCTGGAAGGCGAGTTCTTTCGCGCTTTGTGCGACCTGGATTTGGGTGTCACACGGACGGATTCGCAAGGACGGTTCGAGATGGCGCTGCCCACTGACGTGGAGGATTTGTCTCTGGAGTCGGTCGTTGCCATCCGTGCAGATTATCTCGGCGCCGAGCAGCGCCTTTTCTGGTATGAGCAAGACAGTGCGGGGGCGCGCCGCCCGTGTGGTTCGGAGCCGGACGACAGCGGAGCGATATCGCTGCCGGACATGAAACTGTTCCCGGCCGGCACGATTCTCGTCGAGCCGAACGTTCCGCGCCGTCAGGGGCTGGGTATCGACAAGAATGTGAGGTTCTTTTACTACACGGAGGAGGGCGACCCGACACCGTGGCTGGAAGATCTGTGGGCTGCCCCGTCGGAAAACCGAGGGGGGTGTATCTTCCGCACGAGCAAGCTGCCCAGCAACGAGCAGAGCCGTGTCTACGTTCCCGCCGACGTTGAACTGACGCTCAAAGTGACGCGCCGCGACCCACAGTCTGCCCCGGCAATTTTTGAGGGCGTGCTGCTGCGTCAGGGCGAGGTCCTCGACCTGGGCCGCGTTGGTTTCCCGCCCGCTATGGAGGTCGCCGTGAGGGTGATCGACTGGGCCGGCAAGCCCCTCGAAGGCATCAGCGTCCAGCACCGCAGCGATCGGGGCAATTACTGGGGGCAACAGGCTGTCACCGATGGGGAAGGCATTGTCCATCTGTACGTGCCACAACATTCCCAAGGGCAGTTTGTCGTGGAGTATTTCGACGACGAGGCGATGATCCGGGTTCGGGAGGGTGTGCCATACACGGTCGGCGGCGCCGAGGACGCGGGGCGGGAGTTTGTCCTGCAGTTTTCGGAGGCGTTCCTGGAGCGGCTGCGGCGGTCGCGGCCGGGGGTTTGAAATTGAAATCTCGCGGCGGTCCGGGTATAGTACCCCCTTTGTCATAAGGCTGGATTGCAAGGGGTATGAATGAAGATCGCATTGGGCACGGATCACGCGGGGTACGAGTATAAGGAGCGTATCAAGCGGTATCTGATCGAGCGGGGGCACGAGGTCCGCGATTTTGGCACGGACTCGGCCGAGAAGTGTGATTATCCGGATTTTATCTACCCGGCTGCCCTGGCCGTCGGTACGGGAGAATGCGACCGCGCCATCGTTCTGGGGGGCTCCGGCAATGGCGAGGGCATCGTCGCCAACAAGGTTCGCGGCGTCCGCTGCGCCGTCTGCTGGAACGATAAGGGCGCCAGGCTCAGCCGCGCCCATAACGATGCCAACGTGATGTCCGTCGGCGCCCGCATGGTGTCCGTCGAGCAGGCCCTGGAAATGATCGAAATCTGGCTGGACACCCCCTTCGATGGCGGCCGACACGCCCGCCGCGTCGAGAAGATCGCGCAAATCGATACGTGCTCGACGGGGCCCGTCGAGACAACGAAACCATAGGAATTGCAGATTGATGATTGCAGCCTGCGGATTAGGTGCGTGCGACGTTCGAATAGACGCGACGTGTCTCGACAGTCATTGATCTGCAATCCGCAATTTGATGGAGAGGTGACAATGAGCACGCGCACGTTGAACCACGTCCTCGCCGCCGCATGTTTCGTCCTGTTCGTCGTATCGGCCGCTTCCGGCGCGGGTGCGCATGTTCTCGTTGAGGCCGAGAGTTTCGATGAGGTGGGAGGCTGGTTTGTGGACCAGCAGTTCATGGACCAGATGGGCTCGCCGATGCTGCTGGCTCACGGTTTCGGCGTTCCCGTTAGAGACGCGGTGACGACGATTGCGATTCCGGGCGCCGGTGCGTACCGTGTGTGGGTCCGGACCCGGGACTGGGTCGCACCGTGGGGCGCCTCCGGCGCGCCGGGCCGGTTCCAGTTGTTGATCGACGGCAAGCCTCTGGAAACGACGTTCGGGATTGGGGGGCCCGCCTGGCACTGGCAGGACGGCGGCATTGTGGAGATCGAGAGCAAGCAGACGAAGCTCGCCCTGCACGATCTGACCGGCTTCGACGGCCGCTGCGATGCGATTCTCTTCTCCAGCGACCCGGACTTCGTTCCGCCGCCGGAGGGCGACGAACTGGCGGCCTTTCGGCGGGAGATGCTGGGCTTGTCGGATACACTGCGGGATGCAGGGCAGTTCGACCTCGTAGTGGTCGGCGGCGGCATCGCGGGGACCTGCACGGCCGTTTCGGCCGCTCGCCTTGGTCTGGAGGTCGCGCTGATTCAGAACCGTCCCGTCCTGGGAGGCAACAACAGCTCCGAGGTCCGCGTGCATCTGAACGGGCAAATCAACCTGCCGCCCTATCCGGCTCTCGGCGACCTCGTCCGGGAGCTCGACCCGGGCAACCAGGGCAACGCCCGTCCGGCCGCGTTCTACAACGACGACAAGAAGCTGCGCGTCGCACGGGCCGAGCCCAACCTCCGGCTGTTTCTCAACACACACGCCTGTGGCGTCGAGAAAGACGGCGACCGCATCGTCGCGGTGATCGCCCGGAACACGAGGACGTCCGAAGAGCTTCGTTTTCCCGCGGCCCTGTTCGCCGATTGCACGGGCGATGGAACCCTGGGCTTCCTGGCCGGCGCTCACTACCGGATGGGAAGGGAGAGCCGGACCCAGACCGGCGAGTCCATGGCCCCGGAGAATCCCGACGCCATGACCATGGGGGCCTCGGTGCAGTGGTATTCGATTGAGACCGACGAGCCCAGCCCGTTTCCCGAATGTCCCTGGGCGTTGCAGTTCACCGAAGCCAGTTGCGAGCATGCCACGCGCGGCGACTGGAACTGGGAAACCGGCCTGAACACGGACCAGATCACCGAATTCGAGGCGATCCGCGACCACGGCCTCCGCGCCGTTTATGGCAACTGGGCCTTCCAGAAAAATCACAGCAAGGACAAGGGCAAGTACGCCAACCGCAAGCTGTCGTGGGTTGCGTACGTCGCCGGCAAGCGCGAATCGCGCCGGCTGCTGGGCGACGTGATTCTCCAGCAGCAGGACGTTCAAGACCGCACGGAGTTCCCCGACGCGTTCGTGACGACGACCTGGTCGATCGACCTGCACTACCCCGACCCGAAGAACACCAGGCATTTCCCGGGCGAGGAGTTCAAGACCATCTGCAAAACGCCGAGGATCGAGCCCTATCCGATTCCGTACCGCTGCTTCTATTCGCGCAACGTCGAGAATCTCTTCATGGCCGGACGCGACATCAGCGTTACGCACGTGGCGCTGGGTACCGTCCGCGTGATGCGTACCTGCGGCATGATGGGCGAGGTCGTCGGCATGGCCGCTTCGCTCTGCAAGAAACACGAGACCATCCCGCGCGGCGTATACGAGGATTACCTTCCCGAGCTCAAGGAACTCGCCACGCGTGGCGTCGGCAAAGACGCATTCGACGCGCCTCTTGATGAGGCGCTCTTGAAACAGGCCGAGGCCTCGAGCGAGATCGCCGGCTACGCTCTGAGCAAAGTCTACCGGTGGCTGCACGAGAAGGCGCTTCCGCTGATCGATCCGCAAACGAAGCTGTATCCTGCCGACGGACGCTGGAATTATCGCGACACCGCCGCCGACTGCTATCCGTTCCTCTGCTGGGCCGCGTTCGTTGTCGACAGGTCCGCTCTCGACGGTCCCGTCCGCGACGTCCTGCACGCCGAGCAGAAGCTCTGCAATCACCTCGACCGCATCCCTGTCCCGTACGACTGGAAGAACCAGCGCAAGATGGCCCTCGATTACGATGCGATGGTCTTCGAGGCCTCCGAGTACGTCAAGGACGGTCTGATCGCCATCGTCGAAGTCACGGGCCGGGATGAATGGTTCGAGCGCATGTTAGGCATCGAGGAAGATCTCTGGAAACACGCCCGGATCGACACACCGTTCGGCAAGATCCCGTCGGCGAACATCGAAGTCAACGGCGAGCAGCTTCAGGCGCTGGCTCGCCTGTATACCATGACGGGACGGGAGGAGTTTCTCACCTGGGCCGAGCGGCTGGCCGACTACTACTTCGATCAGCCGGATTTCGTGCCCACGCGGCTGCGCGACCACGGATGCGAGATCATCGGCGGTCTCGGCCTGCTGCTGGCCGTCGAGACGCAGGAGAACCGCCCCAAGGCCAAGACGTATGCAGCCAAGCTCAAGCACGTCTTCGATACGATCCTGGCCAAGGGCTGCAACGAGGACGGGATGATGTACAACCATCTCACCCTCCGCGACGGCTGGCAAGGCCAGCTCAGCGACGGCTGGGGCTACGATTACGTCGGGTACCTGTGTTTCGACATGGCCGTGGGCCGACCCGTCTATGAGGCGCGCGTCCGTGCGACTCTCCGCAACCTGGCCAAACCGCTGTACGACAACTACAACTGGGAAGGCAATTACTCCATCGACGGCTTCGCCGATTCCATCGAGGGCGGGATCTACCTGCTCAACCGCATCCCGGTGAAAGAAGGCTTCGACTGGGTCGATCGCGAGATGGCCCGCAGTGTCACCCGCTCAGCCGAGCCGCTGGAGACCGCCGAGCTCTGGGGCACGATGAAGCTCGAGGCCAACGGCGTCCGGACCGTTCTCATGCACGCGCTGATGCACACGCAGGGTCTGATCGCCCGACCCTGGCAAAAGGGCCTGCAACTCGGCGCCGCCCGCGCCGGTGACGGAATCGTTATCAGCATGAAGTCCGCAGAGAAGTGGTCGGGCAAGCTCGTCTTCGACATTCCCCGCCACCGCGCGTACATGGGCTTTACCCGGGATTGGCCCCGCATGAACACGCTGCCCGAATGGTACACCGTCGAGGCCGAGCGGAAGTACCTTGTCGAAGGTCTCGAATCGCAGGTAACGATGACCCTCAGCGGCAAGCGCCTCAGCGAAGGTATCCGCATCAGACTCGAACCCGGTCAGCAGAAACGATTGCTCGTCCGTCCGGCGAGGTAGCGCGAGCCGGTGGCGTTCCGAGTGGAGAAGAGAACTTTGAGAAGTGTCCTCACCGCCATAGCGCTACTCGCGTTGTCCGTTGTATTGGCGTGGTCGCCCGGAGCGTGGGCGGCCGGACCGACTGCCAATCTCTTGCCCAATCCCTCGTTCGAAGATGAGGCCGTCGGTGGCGTCGTCGGCTGGACCTCCCGCGCCTGGAGCGGCGAGACAGAGGCCCGATGGAGCGTCGTGCGGCCGGGAAGAACGGGAGGGCGGTGCCTGACGATTCGTTCCGAGAAGGGCAGCGACGCCGCCTGGACCGCCACGGTGACCGTCGAGCCGAACACCTTCTACAAGCTCTCCGGGTGGATCAAGAGCCGGGACATCCGCGGGGCGGTCGGAGCGTTGCTGAACATCCAGAACATGCAACACGTCAGAACCCCAGGCGTGACGGGGACGAAGGACTGGACGCAGGTCTCCACGGTCTTCCGGACGGGGACAGCTACGACGCTCGAAATCAATTGCCTGTTCGGCGGTTGGGGCGTATCGACCGGCCAGGCCTGGTATGACGACGTATTCGTGGAGCCGATCGACGTTGACCGGAAGCTTGAGGCAACCGTAAAAGTCGATGCTGACGCGCCGACCCAAGTGTACAGCCCGATGATCTTTGGCGGATTCCTCGAACACTTCGGTCGCCAGATCTACGGCGGCGTCTTCGACCCCGGATCGGATCTGTCGGACGAGCGCGGATTTCGCCGGGATGTCCTCGAAGCGCTGCGCGAGTTGAAAGTCCCCATCGTTCGCTGGCCGGGCGGTTGTTACGTCAGCGGCTATCACTGGGAAGACGGCGTCGGAAAGAAACGCGAGCCGACCGACGACATGGCTTGGGGCGTAATCGAGCCGCACACCTTCGGTACCGATGAGTTCGTCGAGCTTTGCCGGCTCCTCGAATGGGAGCCGTACATCTGCAACAACGCCGGCAATGGCACCGTCGCGGAGATGAGAGCCTGGGTCGAATACTGCAACGGTCGTCAGGGCCGGTACGCGCAGATGCGCCGTCGCAGCGGGTACGACGAGCCCCGAAACGTCACGATCTGGAGCATCGGAAACGAGAACTGGGGACGCCATGAAATCGGCTACAAGCCCATCGAGCAATGGGCTCCGCTGGTCCGCGAGGCGGCCAAGGCGATGAAGGCGGCCGATCCCGATATCCAACTGACGGCCGCGGCGCTGCCGAACCGGGAGTGGACGCTGCCCCTGTTGGAGCAGGCCGGACGCTACCTCGACTACCTCTCGATCCACTCGTATTGGCTGCGTCTCTGGCAAAAGAACGAAACGCCCGACTACATGACCTGCATCATGAAATCGGAGGGCCCGGAAGAGCTCATCGCCGGCTACATCGGAATTCTTGAGGAAGCCGGTTATCGCGGCCGGATCAAGATCGCTTTCGACGAATGGAATCTGCGCGGCTGGCACCATCCCGGTTTCCCGCGAAAGACGGTCCAGGACTACAACGATCCCGAGATCATCAAGCTGGTGGCGGCCCGCGAGAAAAATCTGATTGCTTCGCAGTACACCATGGCCGACGCGCTGTTTTCCGCTTCCTTCTTCAACGCTTGCCTGCGCCACGCCGAGGACGTCGGCATGGCCAACATCGCCCCGCTCGTCAATACCCGTGGCCCGCTCCACGTCCATCCGCGGGGCATCGTCCGGCGCACGCATTTTCACACCATGGCGATGTATGCCAATTTGCTCGACAGCCGGGTCGTCGAGGCCACCGTCGAGGCGGCGCCGCTCGTTCACGGAGACCGCTTCATCCCGGTCGTCGACGGCATCGTGACAACCGATGATGCCGGCGCTACCTGGTCGCTCGCCCTGGTGAACCGACACCCATCGCGCGATGTAGCATGTACCATCACGATCAAGGGCGTCCCGCTTGACGGCAGGTACCGTGCGACCGTTCTATCGGGAGACAGCCCTGATTTCTACAACGACATCGAGCACCCCAATCGGGTCGTCCCCGAGCGAACGCACCTCCGCTTCACCGAAGGCGTCGGCAACCTGCCACCCCACTCGCTCGCAATCATCACAGTCCCGTCCCGACGTCGGTGATTTGCGCCGTCGGAAACACACGGCAAAAGTGCAGGACATTTCCACGCCGTAGTAACCCTGCACGTGTTCGTTCAAGGCGATTCTGCCCCGTTTATCGGCGTGTTTTTCCAGAAAACCCTTGCAAATTCACTCCGCGTAACAGTAAAATAAAGTACGAGTTGCGGATGGAAGGTAGGCCAAGAAGGATCATATTCTTAGCCGTCATCATATTCTCGCAACACCTGTCATACCTGCCTGCCTTCGCCGCCCAGTGACTGTGCGGTCGCTGCGCCGTATTTGCGGTGTCGGCCGCGGCGTGGAGTAGTGATGTCATTTGTGCAAGGGAGCGGAAAATGGACAGGAGCGGGAAATTCAGAGCAGCGCTTGTTGTCTGCGCGGTCGTAGGGTGTTTCTGCACGGCCGGTCACGCCAAAATCATCTATGTGGATGACGACGCCGGGGGCGATGGCGACGGCTCGTCGTGGGAAGACGCCTACCGGTATTTGCAGGATGCCCTGGCCGATAGCGAAGCGGCCGCCAAGCCCGTTGAGATCAGGGTGGCCGGGGGCGTCTATAAGCCGGATCGCACCTCGGCGGACCCGAACGGCACAGGCGACCGCCAAGCGGCGTTTTCCCTGGTCGACGGTGTAAGTCTCAAAGGCGGTTTCGCCGGCGCAGGGGCAGCCGATCCAAACCGGCGCGACGTCGCGGAACACCAGACCATCCTCAGCGGCGATCTGGCCGGCGACGACCGGGAGGTATCCGACCCCTGCGATCTCCCCGCCGAACCTTCGCGGTTTGACAACAGCTTCTGCGTGGTCAGCTTGCGGGAAACCAATCACACCTCGCTTGAGGGCCTTACGATCACAGCCGCCCACACATTCTCCGCGAATGCCCCTCCCCGCAGAACGTTTACCCTGGCTTCAAGCTATATGGAAGGGGGCGGCGTCTCGGCGGTGGTTGCAGATGGCCTGAGCATCACGAATTGCCTCTTCAGCGATAATTGTGGCGCTGACGGAAGCGGACTTTATCTCTTCTTGTGTTATTTCGTCGAAATAGCAGATTGCACGTTCACGAGGAATGAGGGTGGCGCCTTGTATGCGGAGGCTG
The DNA here is from genome assembly GCA_016932895.1 of Sedimentisphaerales bacterium. Next base: position 17,597 of record JAFGCA010000489.1, read on the forward strand.
GCAATCTGACATTGCAGCGGTGCCACTTCGCCAGGAATCGGGCGACGCGAGGAGCCGCCTTGTGCTCCGATTACGCCGACGTCGCGATGACCGATTGCACCTTTGTAGGCAATAGTGCTGAAGATCGGGGCGGAGCTCTGTTCGCAAGATGCCGCGATGTGACATTGAGCGGATGTTCTTTCGTGGGGAATCAGGCCAAAAAAGCCGGTGGTGTGATTTGGAACGACAACGGAGACATCGGCCTTCTCAATTGTACCTCGTCAGGCAACCGAGCGTCGCGGGGCTGCTTTGTCTTTGCCACGGACTCCCGGCCTCGTTCAGGCCAATCTGTCTCCGTGGCCAATTGCATTGCCGCCAACGAAGGCAATGAGATCTGGAACGAATGGGGAACCACCACCATATGGTACAGCAACATTCAGGCGGACCGTGTGGTCGCCCTCGATCCCGACGCAACGCTGGTCTGGGGACTGGGGAACATGGAGGCAGACCCGTGCTTCGTCGATCCCGGGTACTGGGACCCCAATGGCACACCGGACGATGTGAACGACGACGTTTTCATTGAGGGCGACTATCACCTCAGGTCCCAGTCCGGCCGCTGGGATCCGGCGTCCGCACGCTGGGTCAAGGATGAGGCAAGCAGTCCCTGCATCGACGCAGGCGATCCGCACTCGGCCCATGAACGAGAACCGGGGCCCCACGGAAAACGCATCAACCTGGGAGCGTACGGCAATACCACCGAGGCAAGTCTGTCCGATTCCGAACTCGGTAATCCGGCGGATGTGGACAACAACGAGGTTGTGAACCTCCGCGACTTGGCCCTCATGGGACAGATGTGGTTGAGCCAGGCTGTGCCGACCCGAGCAGACCTCAACAAAGACGGAAGGGTCGATACCGCCGATTTGCCCCTTCTCTCCGCGGGGTGGTTGTGGGAGCCGTTGGAGCTGCGCTTTGCAGACTACTGGCCTTTTGTCGTGGGGGACGTGTGGCAAAACGCAAACCAGATCGCAGACGGTGGAGTGCGGATCAAGATCGCAGATCGGTTCCTCGTCAATGGGTTCGATGTCTGCCAGGTCGAGCTGAGCGGCTCAAGTCTCCGCGGGGGCTGGAAAGAGATTCTGTATTACGTGTATGTGAATGGAGGATTGTACAGCACCTCCAGCACAACCGAACTGCAGCGTTTGCCTGATGTCACCGAGGGATTCAGTTTTCAATGGCCCGAACTTATTCAGACAGGCCGACCAATCTGCCATCTGGATAAGGAGTACGTTCCGGTTCGCATGACACTGAAGCAACTGGGGGTGTGGTTCGAGGAAGAACACGACCGGGACATCTTGCGATACTATCTTCCCGAGGATTACGATCGAGACATTCTGGCATTCACAGACGAAAGGGGTGAGATCGTCGCCGCTTTCGGACGCGGGTTTGGACCTGTCATCTACCGGAAGGGCTGTACCTACTACATGGAACGAATAGACGAAAGTCAGTAACTCCAATCTCACCAATACCAGGCACACCGCGCGCACGCCAACACTCACACGAAATGCTGGGGAGCGACTGTGCTTTCCGGCGGCAAGTCTGATCTACCCACGCACGTCAGAAATGGAGAGACTCATCATGGCAAGAACGGAACTTCTGTGTACGGAATCATCCAATCATCCAGGGACTATCAAGGCGGCGAGTTTGTACGAGCGGCTCCGGCGCGCGCGTCCGCAGACAAAGGAGGATTTGAAGAATTATGTGAAAGTCTTTCTCGGCATCGATGTGCCGGACAAGCGTATCTGTCCGGAGCATAGCAGTCCGATGGATTATCTCTGGCATAGCTTCGCGTCCGATTGGGGATTGCGCGCGCGCCCGCAAATCCCCAATCGCCCGTCTGTCATCGGCAATGCCGACGTGATTGTCTGGGCCAACCGCGGCGGGGGCAAGACCGAGCTGGCGGCGGTGGCGACGTTGTTGGACGGACTCTTCAAGCCCGATTGTCAGGTTCGCATTCTCGGCGGCTCGGGCGAGCAGTCGAGTCGAATGTACGAGTACCTCACGGCCTTTCTGTGGAAGGGCTTCGAAGGCGCCCTCGCCGGACCGATTCGCAAGGGGGGCTGTCGCTTCGCAAGCGGTGCGGCGGTAGAGGTCCTGACCCAGTCGGCCACCAGCGTGCGCGGTCAGCATGTGCAAAAGCTGCGTTGTGACGAGGTCGAGCTGTTCGACGACGACGTTTTCGCCGCCGCCAAGTTCACCACGCAGAGCAAGGGCAATCTCACCGCGGCGATGGAGCTGATCAGCACGATGCACCGGCCCTACGGGATC
>JAFGCA010000490.1 GCA_016932895.1 Sedimentisphaerales bacterium
CAGCGCCTCTTCTTGCTCGCCCAGGAGGTCGTCGGCGGTCAGTGTGTCCAGGGTTCGTCCGAGCCGATGGGCCAGGTCTTCGGTCCAGGCGACCATCGCTTCGACGACGGTCGGGTCGAGCTCGTAGCCGGCCGAGTCTTTGAGGATCTCCAGCGCCTCGGCGGCGCAGCGCGAGTTGTGGTAGGACCGGCTGGCGGTCAGGGCATCGAACGTATCGGCCACGGCGATGATGCGGGCGCCCAGGGGGATGGCGTTGCGGGCCAGGCCGTCGGGGTAACCCTGGCCGTTCCATTTCTCGTGGTGGTGCCGCACGATGGCGATTTCGCGCTCGAGGAAGCTCATTTTCTCCAGGATCCGCACGGCGATGACGGGATGCTGTTCGACGATTTTGCGCTCGTGTGCGGTCAACGTGTCGGGTTTGTCAAGAATGACGTCGGGGATGCCGATTCGGCCGATGTCGTGGATCATCGCGGCCCGACGGATCAGGTCCACGTGCTTGGGGCCGATCTCCATCGCCCGGGCGATTTCGGTGGCGTAGTGCATCACGTTTTCCGTGTGCCGCTTGGCGTAGGGGTCCTTGGCTTCCAGCGCCTGGACGAGGCCCCAGATGCTCTCCATGAACATCTTCTCGGCCTTTTCGGAGAGACCGATGATGCGTCGTTGCAGCCGCTTGATCTTGTCGATTTCGATGTCGTTGGTGTCGAGCAGCCGGGCCATCCCCTCGTTCCAAAGCCGAACGCAGTTCCGCCCGGCGTTTTTGGCCTCGTACAGGGCCAGGTCCGCTCGCCTCATGACCTCGCTGGCGGTGTTGTCCCGGTCGGGAAGGCTTTCGGCGATGCCGCAGCTAATCGTCAGGGCGATGTCCTGGTCGAGGCGAATCTGCTGGACCTTCGCGCGGATGCGTTCCAGCAGAATCGTGGCGTCGCCGGCCTGGGTTTCGGGCATGAGTATGACGAATTCGTCGCCCCCGTAGCGCGCGAGCACATCGGGACTCCTTTTCTCGATCTGCATGCACTGGGCCATCTTCTTGATGGCCTCGTCTCCGGCGGCGTGTCCCAGGGTGTCGTTGATGATCTTGAAATGATCGAGATCGATGATGGCCACGGCGAAGGGCCGTTTGTAGCGTTTGGCCCGGTCGTATTCCGTCTCCAGGGTGTCTTCCAGGAGCTTGCGCGAGCCGACACCGGTCAGGGCATCTCTGAGCGAGGTCAGCCGCGCCTGCTGATAGCGCAGGGCGTTGCTCAGGTGCGCGACGACGATTTCGCGCGTGAGCTTGGCTTTGTAGAGGGTGAGCTCTCGATTGGATGTGCTGGAAGCGGGCAGGCCGCACATGCACAGGAAGCCCGAAAGCCGCCTTTCCGTGCCCGACGACGTATCCTTGAGCCCCAGAACCTCCAGCGGCAGAACCAAACGCGGGGGTTGGCCCCCGTGTCCCTCGCATTCGACCGCGATATCGCTCTCGTAGAACCCCCCTTCGGGGCAGACCTGGGCCAGCGCGTCGCAGCTCTGGAGGTGTCCCTCGAAACAGGGGCAGCGATTGGAGCTGACCATCTCGTGACCGGCACCGCCGTCCTCGTCACCGTGAAGGCAGAGGACGCAATTCTTGGCCTGGAAAAGCTTTGGCGCCTCGACGGCGACGATCTCGATGGCCTCGTTGATATCGATGCTCCTGAGGCAATTGGACAGCACGGCGACCTCTTCGGCGGCGGCCCGGTCCTCCACGAGGGCCTGGGCCATGACGTCGCGGGCCGAAAGGATGCCCACCACGACGCCGTCTTCCACAATCGGCAGGTGGCGGACTCGCCGGGTGGCCATAATACGCCGGGCTTCGCTGGTCGATACGCCGGACCGGCACGAAACCACGTCATTTGTCATGATGTGCGCGATGCTTTGCTCGTTGGCCGTCTCGCGAGTTGCCGCGACGTGACGGGCCACGTCTCTTTCCGTGACGAGCCCTACGAAACGGTCCTGCTCATCGTGGACAATGAGGCAGCCGACATTGTGGGACGTCATCTTGGCCGCGGCCTTTATAATGGTTTCGTGCTTGCCGATGGTGACGATCTCGGCTGGACGGCCGTCAGATTCGGGCATTTGTGACCCCTCTATCCATAGCGGTGTTGTATGATTACGAGCAGTCGTGTAGCAGACACCTTTAGAACTATCGGCGGCCGGCGGATATTACTTTAGCCGCAAAGCGTTATCTGGCATGCGTTTGCCGTCGCCCGGGCCGTGGGGTGCGTGACGGTGCGGCAAAATACCATGTCCAAGCGGGGTATTCGAGCTGGCGAGACCTTGCATTCTCCGGCCGCGTGTCTCCGGGCCGAGAGGCCAGGTTTTGGCCTTTGCGGCAGCACAGGGCCGGCAGAGCGGCGTAGGATTTAGTGCAGCCAAGGCCTTCATTTGAAGGGCCCGGTTTGATAAAATGTGAATATGCGGGCCTCAGGGCGTGTTTTGTCGGTGAATCCTGGTATTTTGGGGTTTTTGGCCCGCCAGAAACGCAATATGAGGCAAAAAAAGCGTTGCGCCGGGTCCTTGCCGAGGCACTTAAGGGTGTCAATCGCGATTTAGCTAAGGACGAGTGAGCCTGAATGGACGGGCAGGTGAATTACATTGCGTTGGTTGAAACGGCTCGACGAGGTGACAAAGAGAGCCTTAACAAACTGGCGGAGATCGCCAGAGAGCGGTTACGCGTGTATGTGTACCGCTTGACGCTCCAGGAGGATCTCACGCAGGAAATAGTTCAGGAGAGCTTGTTGGAAATGTGCAAAGTACTGGGCAAGCTAAAGAGGACAGATCGGTTTTGGTCCTGGCTGTACGGGATTGCCACCAACAAACTGCGTCGCCACTACCGGACGGAAAGAGCGTTGCAGAACGCCGCCGCCCACGAAGAGCGACGACGGGGGCCGATGAAAGAGCGTCAGGGAGGGTTGGAGAACCTGGTGGGCCAGGAACTGAAACAGATCATCTCGGGCGCGATGCGGAAGCTGCGAACCCGGCATAAGGCCGTTTTGGTCATGCGGTGTTACGATGAGATGTCGTATGCCGAAATTGCCGAATCTATGGGTTGTAGCGAATTCAGCTCGCGCATGTTGTTCATGAGGGCCAAGCGGGCGCTGCAAAAGGAGCTTTCGCGCAACGG
>JAFGCA010000491.1 GCA_016932895.1 Sedimentisphaerales bacterium
CGCCGCCGGTTGCGCGGCCGGTCGCCGTCACGGCGGCACGATGTGTGTCGCAGAGACTTCATCACCTTCATCCTACCACATCGTCGACGGCGATTCACGCCTGCCCGCTGAATCTCGCGTCAATTGAGGTTGACGTGGTTTTGGGACATGCGTTATACACTGGAGTTGTAGGGTGGGTCCTTGACCCACGCGTCCGTGCAGGTGACGTGCTTACGCGTGGGGTAAGAACCCACCCTATGGCTGAACCACAACGTCACGAACTGCGGATTCGACAAGGAAAGGAACCACGCAATGCCAATGGGTCGTCGCACATTCCTGAAAGCCGCCGGTGCCTGGCTGGTCGCCGTTAAGCCGCTGGCCGTACGGGCCAACGCCGGGGCAAAAAAGCCGAACATCATCCTGTGCATGGCCGACGATCAGGGCTGGGGGGATATGGCCTACAACGGACACGCGGTCCTGAAGACGCCCCACTTCGACGCGATGGCGGCCGCGGCGCTGCGCTTCGACCGTTTCTACGCCGCCGCCCCGGTCTGTTCGCCCACGCGCGGCAGCGTCATGACGGGCCGGCATCCCAACCGCTTCGGATGTTTCAAGTGGGGCCGTTCGCTGCGCCCGCAGGAGATCACCGTCGCCGAGGCCCTCAAGACCTCCGGCTACGTGACCGGCCACTTCGGTAAGTGGCATCTGGGCTCGGTGGTCGAGGGCAGCCCCGTCAATCCCGGCGCCAGCGGCTTCGACGAATGGCTCTCGGCGCCGAACTTTTTCGACAACGACCCGATTCTCAGCCGGGAAGGGACCGCCGTCCCGACGCAGGGCGACAGCTCGATGGTCACGGCCGACGCCGCCATCGAATTCATCCGCAAGCACGCCCGGTCGCCGCAGCCGTTCTTTGCCGTCGTCTGGTTCGGCTCGCCGCACGGGCCCCACCAGGCCATCGAGCGGGACCGCGAACCCTACAAGAACCAGAGCGAGAAACTCCAGCACTTCTACGGCGAGATTACCGGCATGGACCGCGCCTTCGGCAAGCTCCGCCGGGAACTAGGCGAACTCGGCATTCGCGAGAACACCCTCCTGTGGTATTGCAGCGACAACGGCGGCCTGCCCCGCGTCGGCTCCACCGGCGGTCGCGGCAACAAAGGGCAAATCTACGAAGGCGGCCTCCGCGTCCCGGCCATCCTGGAATGGCCCGCCCGCGTCGCCGGCGGCCGCGTCACAAACGTGCCGTGCAATACCTCGGACATCTATCCCACGCTGCTGGACATCACGGGCGTGCGCATGAAGAACCAGCCGCCGCTGGACGGGATCAGCCTGGTGGCCCTGCTGGAAGGCAGGATGAAATCGCGTCCCAAACCCATGGGCTTCTGGGACCACCCCACCGGCGGCATCAGCACACCGAGCAAGCAATGGATGGCCAGCCTGCACAAAGCCCAGCAGGCCGGTAAGAAGGTAGATGACCCTTCGCGTCTGCGTCTGGATGCGGGCAAGATCACAAAGCAGTATCCCGAGGATAGCTTCCCCGGCCACTCGGCCTGGCTCGACTGGCCCTGGAAGCTCCACCGCATCGAGAAGAAAGGCCCCGTCAAATTCGAGCTCTACAACCTCGCCGACGATCCCCAGGAAAGCAAGGACTGCATGGCCACACAACCCAAGCGAGCCAGGGTAATGAAGGCCGAACTCGAAGCCTGGCTCCGCTCCGTGGTCCGCAGCCTCAACGGAAAGGACTACCGCTGAGTCACTCTGTCTAAGTCGCAGGGTGGGTCCTCAACCCGCACGGTAAAACCTCGCGCGGACAAACGCGTGGGTCAAGGACCCAGCCTACAGTTGATTCACTTCACCTGAGGCCGGCATCGGCTCCGGCGTGGAGAATGTTGAGATGGTCGATCCCGACCGGGGCCGAGGGGGCGATCTCGATGGTGTTCGGGCCCTTTCTGAGAGTCACGGTCTTTCGGTCCCAGGCCCAGGTGCGCTGGCCTCCGGTCGGCCATAAAATGATCTCACCGGCATTTTGTCCGGTGAGTGTCACCCGGGCCGGGTTCGGGCCCTTCCGGGCGACGTAACGCAGTTCCAGGATATACGTACCGGCGGCGGGCGCCTCGAACGTCCATTCCACGCCACCAGCATCCGACGCAGCGGGAAACGCGAGAAAGCCGCTTCCCGTATAGCCAGGGACATCGGTTGCCGCGCGGGCTCCACGATGCGCGGCGTCTTCGGCTTCCAGGATCGTACCGCCCGGCGTGGGGGCCATCGAAGGCACGCGGGCAACACCGCCCCCCTGGGCGACAATAAGATCGTCACGCACATAATCGTAGATCTTACGCCAGTCCACGTGGCCCACGCGGTTGGTCCACAACGGGTTCTTGTACTGGCCCAGGGCCGTCGAGGCGTAGAGTCGCCAGAAATGCGCGGTTTGCACCAACTCGGCCACCGCCCCCTTCTGATGTTCTTCTTTTCCGTTCGCGCGGTAGAGGGCCACTTCGGTCGCGCCGCGAATTTTATGGGCATAGTATTTTCCGAGATACGCCATCGCCCGGATGTCTTCGAGCGTCCGGCGCAGCTCCTTGTCGCCGCCGTGGGAGAGCCGGCCCAGGATCGCCAGCGCCCTCTCCGCGTGGCCGTGAATCTGCTCGGAAACCTCGACGGGCGTGGTTCCCGCCAGTTCCTTCCCGGCCACAACGGCTTTGACGTAATCGGGTATGGAGATATTGTCCGTGCCTTTGTGAGGTTCCAGCGTGATGAAACGGTTGACGTCGTGGAATCCGGTCGGCGTCCGGGCAAAGCCAGGATGGCTCTGCGACGACTCGATGTACCACTGAAAATCCAGCGAGCCCCAGTGGAAACCGGTGGTCTTGGGGTAGATCATCGAGGCTTCCTGCCAGGCCTGGAACAGGTCCGCACCCGAAACCGCCGGAAACCGCTGCTGGAGTATTCGGGTGAAGCGCCCGTTGCTCACATCCGGGTCGTAGCCGAGACGCCCCCAGATCATCCAGTGGTACCAGTGCTTGGCCACTTCGATCTGGCGCGGCGTTTCGGGTTCGAGACTGAGAAACTCCCGCCCCCAGATGTACTGGTCCGAACCGAGATAGAACCCGCGCGACACGTCGTAGGGAATGTTCCGGATGAACTCGCGAACGAAGTCCGGGGCGCCCCAGCGGAAGTAATACACGTCGTCGTTGCGCAGCGTCCAGATGGTCTTGAGGTTGCCCTCTTCCGTGATGTCCTTCACGAAACCGGGATGATAGGGCTGCTTCGTGGAGCTGTAGACGTGGGCCTTGGCATACTTGAAGCTGAAAATGAACTCGATGTCTTCGTGCTCGATCAGGGGGGCGAACTTGCGGGCGATGTCTTTGGCCCCGGTCTGATGCTGGCGGTGGATGAACGTAATCTTTCGTCCCGGCTGCTCTTTGGCGGCGTCGAGAACGCCCTGGGCGTAGGTCTTGAACGCCCAGTCCTCCTTTTGCTCGAAGCCGGCGCCGTGCATGTTCTCTCCGGTGGTCAGACCGATGCCCTTGAGGTCCGGATACGTCAGGAACATCTGTTTGACGCTCTTGCGGAAATAATCGACGGTGGTCTCGTTGTCGATGTCGTCGGTGATGCCGTACTTGCCGTCCGTGCCGTTGACGAAGATGTTCCAGGTGACGAAGTAGAAATCGACGTTGCGCTCTTTCCCGTAGCGCATCACGCGGCGCCAGAAGTCGATCTTCTCCTCGATAGTCATCTTCTTGAGCGTTTCGGTGTTGTTCACGATCTCGGGGGCGTCGAAGCCGATGCCGTTGAGGGAATAGCGTTCCTTCCACTGCACGGTCGAGCGTTTCACGTCGGCCAGCGCCACGTCGGGATAGTCGGGCACCTTCACCAACGACGGAAACGGGTGCAGGCTCCACAACGAGATGTAGTTGTACCGGTAGCGCGCGAGGCAGTCGATGTACTGCTTCCAGAAGTCGAAGCTCCACATCTCGATGATGTTGTTCTGGGCGGCGTCGCACACGTCCGTATAGCTGGGCGTGCGTACGTCCAGGGGACAGTTGAACTTGGTCCCGCGCATCGCCATGTAGGGGTTGCGATCGACGTCTTTGACGCCCTCCAAACCTTCGATACGAATGAGTTCCGCTAATTCGAGCCCCCCGTACATCACGCCGGCGGCATCGGCGCCGACGACCCAGTACGTCGTTCGCCCACCCTCGGAACTGACGCGAATGCTGTAGCCCTCGCTCGTCAGCGTCCCGAGGGGCTTGGCACCGTCGGCTTGCAGCGTTTCGATCAGCTTGCGATGAGAACGCGGGCCCAGAACGATGCGCGCGCCTTTGGCCGCCTGGTCCAATTTCCCCAGATTGGAGCGCCGGATGCCGTATCCGCGCGTCCACAACGCATCTTGAATGTCCTCGGCCGCGAATACCGCCTGCGGACTGCGCCCGTCGACCCACAACGTCACGGAGGCGGCGTGAAGCGCTGATGCGAACAGAAGACAGCACAGAAGTGAAACGGCATGGAAACGTCTGGCAAAATCGATAGACATGCTGGAGCCTTTCATTCCGATCGTTTCTCCCTGAAGAAAAACACCGCCAAACCCGACACCGGGCCAGATTGCGAGGATACACGACATGGCCCTTTTCCACAATCCCTTCTCACCGAAACCGGTTGCGCCGCGGCGGAGGGGATCGACATTTACGGGGCTCCGGCGTGCGGCTATACTGACCGCCACGATCGTGTGCGCAACGACACGCCGAAATCGCAGGTAGGATGGAAAGGGAAAAGATGCATCGCAGAAACTGGCTCGTGATACTGCTGGTCGCAGGCCTGGTACAAACCGGACCGGCTCAGATGAGCGGCCCTGAGACGACTTCATCGGGGCCGGGCGGGTATCTCTTCGCGCACATGACCAAGCAGGACTACGGCCGGCTGTATTATTCCGTCAGCACCGACGGCCTGCACTGGACCCTGCTCAACGAGGGCAAGCGCATCATCGGCGAACAATACCGGGGCCACCCGGACATCGCCAAAGGCCACGATGGACGTTACTACCTGCTCGGCAACTACGAACACAATCGGGAGATCAACATCTGGGTCTCGGCCGATCTGGTCTCCTGGTCGAAGTTCGGCAGTCTCAAGCCGGACCTCTGGAAGACGCCGAATTTCACGCCGGCCTTACACTACATCGGCGCGCCGAAGATATTCTTCGACGAGCCCTCGTCACAATACGTCATCACCTGGCACAGCACGCAGGAGAAACCCATCAAGGAGGACACCGAGCAATTCTGGCGCGGCATGCGAACGCTCTACATCACCTCGAAAGACCTGGTGACCTTCTCCGACCCGAAACGCCTCTTCGGTTTCGACATGGCCACCATCGACGTGATCCTGCGCCGGGACCGAGAGCGGTATTACGCGATCATCAAAGACGAGCTGTATCCTTCCTTCGCCTGGCCGACGGGAAAGACTATCCGCGTCTGCTCGGCGCCCAAGCTGCTGGGGCCCTACAACAAGCCGTCGCCTCCGATCAGCCCCAACTTCAGAGAGGCCCCCACGTTGATCCCGCGCCCCGACGGACAGGCATGGTTTCTGTACTTCGAGCAGTATCCGGGCGTCTCGTACGGGCTCTCGACGGCGCCGAGGCTGGACGGCCCCTGGTACGACGTATACTGCGAGAAATACGCGGTGCCGGCCGAAGCGCGCCACGGGTGCATGATCCCCATCAGCCGTCGGCAGTACAACGCCATCACGGCCGCCTACGGCAAGAAGCCCCTGCCGTGAGACCGTAAGGCGTTTTGCCATGCCCGCGGGGGCACTGTGGGAGCGCCGGGTCGCCCGGGCTATGGATCCAATTCGATCACGAACTGCTGATCGAGTTGAAGCAGGTAGCTGTCGTATAACGGAGAGTAGGTCTTGACCTGCACCGTTCGGCCGTCGGGCAAAAACTCCAGAAGCCTCATGTACGCCTCACCCCCCAATTGACGCATCTGATAGTTGGCCAGCATCTGATGCACGATCTTGCCCTGGTCGTTGCGCGACGCCAGGTAGCCCGTGCCGTCGCCCAACACGTGGCCGTTGAAAACGAACGCAAAATTGTGTTTGCGAACGAGCTTGTCCCACAGTTCCTGTCCGTCATTCTTGGCGCCCGGTGTATTGTAAAGGTGCGGGTTGTACGTTTGCGGATTCTCCGTATCGGTATGATCGTAGCGCAGGTCGTTGTTGTTCATGTAGGCGTGGGTAATCAGAATCCCCTCGCGGTCCGGGTAACTGGCCATGACACCGTTGGCCCAGGCGATGGTCTCGTCGCGTGGGGCCCATTCCAACGATACCACAATCCACTCGATTCCACCGGCCTCGAAGAGATGATACGTATTGTCCATCAGGCCCGGCTCCATCGCGCCGCCGAACGTGGGCCAATCGACGTAGCGGCTGTAGGGAAGGTACTGGTTCATGTACGTTTCCCGGGTAGACGCATTGCCGTTGGAACCATAATCGTGGTTGCCCGGACAGAAGGCGTACGGAACCCTGCCGTCCATGACGGCCAGCGCCTCCTGGGCGTGCTCCCATTGATCGATCGTATTGTTGTTGGTGATGTCCCCCAGTTGCAGGACGTATGCGATGTTCCGCTTCTCGCAATTCTGCACGATCCAGGCGGTCTGGCTCAGGAAGAGGCCCGGATAGCGCTGGGAATAGACTTGGGTATCAGGCAGCAAGACCAGCGTCCAGGAACCGGGGACGAAATCACTGACCTGGTGCGGCGGCGGGGTTATATTCAACGGTTCGGTGCTGCCATTTCGCACGGCCACGGCATGCGTGGCGAGGTTCTCGAAGAACACCGAACGAATCTTCCGGAACGCGCGATTCGGTGCGCCGAACGAGCCAAAAGTGAGCTTGTCGAGTGCGAGCGACGCCAAAATAACGCGGCCCTGGCCACAGGCGCCTTCCATCAGTGCCGGATACTGAGCGTATTGATCGCCGGCCAGAACCACTTCGAATCCCCTCTGATCGACGAACGTCTCCCAAACGGTGACGCGCGAATGGAATTCGATCAGACCGTCAAACACCAGTATTCCTCGAAGGAGGTGGTTGGCCGGCGACACGACGTGCGCCCTGGCGAAGTCCTGATCGGCCCGACGGGCGTCGTGCGTGGACGGAAGGAAGGGGGGCGTTTGCTCCGTCTGGTCCGCCTGCGTCATCTGGACCAGGAGGTGTCCCTTGTCCACGTAGTGATGCAGGTCGGATGCATACTGTGCCATGTAGTCCTGATACGCCGGGCTCTCACTGGCGAACGAACCGAGGAAAATGAGATCGACCTGGGCATTTGCAGGGGATATCTCCAGCGGCAGAGGCGAGACGTCGAAGCCGGCCTCAACGAGAGCCTCAGCCGCCCCCAGCGACTCCGTCCATTCGTCGGCGTACTCGAATACATACGCCGTAGGCGTTGTCTGCGCCAACAGCACGCCGGCGCACATCAACACCGTCAGAAATGCAAGTTGCCTTTTCATCGTGCGTCCCTTCGATTCTGCCCGTTGCGGTTGTCGTAGAGCTTGGCTCCCTCCTCAAGCGCCTGGCGGTGGCGAGCGGCAACCTGTTGCCGTTCGAGGTATTTTTGCTGCCGCTGCCGGTCGGTTTCGCACGCGACAAAACCCGGCATGTCTGCGCGCGGGCGCTGCGCCAGCATCTCCTTGCCCGCCTGGATGATGGCGAGAGCCTCGACGTAGTTGGGATCGTCCGGGCTGCCAAATGCGGCCAAGCACGGACTGAGATGCGGGCGATCGAAGCTGACCTGCGGACCCCGGTTGGCATTGTGCTGGGCCAGCTTGCCGAACGGCACGCCCGTCAGATCCCCCAACCGCTGAAGCTGGGCGTTGGTCAGGGGAGACCGGCCGGTCAGGTTGTCGGGATACGCGCAGTCGTAGCGCGGATAGTAGGTCCCGTTGATGTCGATCCAGGTGACGATCCGCTCGAATTCATCCTCGGTAAGCTCGACATCTTCGTGTCCCTCGCGCACGGTGCGCACGAGTTTGCTGGCGTGGGAGCCCCAGGCGTAGGCCTGCTGAATATCGGCCGGTCCGGCTCCGATGGCGCTGAGGTAGCCCTTGCGCCACAGCTCGTTGTAGGAGGTGTTGAAGGTATTCGTTCGGTCGGCGGCGAGATTGAGCTTCACGCCGGCCTCCTGACCGTAATCGTGACAGCGCACGCAATGCCTGTCAAAAACGGGCTGCACCTCGGCCATGTAACTGAACAATCGCGGCTCGCCCTTCCAACCGTGCAGCCTGCTGGCCGGGCGTCGAACGGCCGCCGGCACCGCCGCCGGCTGCGAAGGCGGACCGTCGAGCCGGCTCTCGTGGCAACCGACGCAGCCCGCGCGCTCGCCGGGCTGAACGGTGGTGCCGCTGCGCATCGACTGGACCATCATCTGGTTCTCGTCGAGGAGCTGAAAATAAACGAACTTGCCGGACGGAACCTCGAAGTACGCCGAGCCGTCCGCTTCCACGGGCACCGTCCCGAGGATGCGCTTGTTCTCGAAACTGTGCCAGTTCAACGCGGGACAATGCACGCCCTGGCCTCCCCACTGGGCGTGCGTCCAGAAGCGCTTCTCGGGCGACTCGACGATGCGCAAATACTTGACGGTGCCCGGTTCGACCCCCTTCATGTGGGTGCCCTCGTAAACGTTCATGACGTAGAAATAGCCGGGCTCATCCTGGAAATGCCGCCGGGAGGCAATGGCCGCGGGCCTCGGTCTCGGGCCTAAAGGCATCGGGTCGTAGCAGCCGGGCCCCTCCACGTGCAGCAGAACCTCGTTGCCGAACACGTCGATCAGATAGATCCCCATCCGCTCTCCCTGGCCCGTCATTCGCGAGCAGAGGAAGTACTTGTCGCTCAGGGGATACGGGTCTTCGTATTTCGGCTGCACCCGTGTGAAGTTGTCGAAGCCATACACATCGGGACGCGTGCCGTGCTGCTGGACGAGATCGACCGCCTGGGCCGGCCACGTGCGAACGACGCTGCTCCGGCCGTCGACGCCGAGCCGGTAGTCCAGCAGCGCCAGCGCTCCCCACGGGCGGTCGTGACAGGAGCCCAGAACGCAGATCACGTTGTCGGTCGCGAAGACGGCCCGCCCGTCGATGGCGCCGCCGGGAGACCAGGTGTTGTTGCCCCAGTAGATTGCGTGGTTCGTGCCGTCCGGATTCACCGTCCAGAGCCCCTGGGCGTCGCCGAAGTTGCGGTCCACGTATTCCCACCGGTCGTAGAGAATGCGCCCGTCGGGCATCAAGGTCGGATGGCCCTCGTGCAGCGTGTTCTTGCCGATCTGATGGATGTTGGCGCCGTCGGCGTCCATGCAAAACAGGTTGCACATGATGTGACGGTTGCACATGCAATACTTGGGCTCGCGGGTGGAGCCGAAGACGATCCTGCCGTCAGGCAGGTAGAGCGGGTCGATGTCGGCCACGCCCGGGGCGAACGTCAGTTGCTCGAGGCCCGTGCCGTCGGCGTTGATCTCATAAATGTGGTAGTCGTCCCGGATGCTGTGGCGCATGGCGAAGACGATCTTGGCGCCGTCAAAGTGCACTTCGGGATCGCGTATGATCCCTTCGGGCAACTCGGCCAGAATCGAGGTGCGTCCGCCCTTTGCCACGTCGACGGTCTTCAGCGCGCCGCCGCCGGCGAAGCTCTTGGTGTTGATCTCGCCGGTCTGAAACATGGTCGCGGTGTTGTGATGGTCAGATTTGTACTGGGCGCGCGCCACGAAGAGAATGGGCTGGCGGGTCACAAGCGGATTGGCCCGCAAGGCGTCATGCTGGAGCCGAGTGAATTCCCGCTCAAGGACCTCGACGTCGGCGCGTTGGGCCTGGAGTCGGCGCTCGATCCGACCGAGCCGCACCAGGGCCTCCGCACCACCGGCGTACTCATCGCCGAACGTGCTCATCAGATCTTTCACCGCCGCTCGCAGCGTACCGCACCGAGCCGGCAGATCCCCCGCCTCCCCAGCGGCAGGCGGCTTGCCGGCCGCGGGAAACGCCAGCACTGTCAATGCCAGAGCCAAACCACACATCCACGTCAAATATCGGAGCATACGGCCACACATAAACAGAGTACATGGGACATGGTGAACACGACCACCTGATCCTACCCTATCGCGACGCCAAATTCAATGAATCCTCGCCGGACCGTGTACAGTGACCGACGACGGAGATACAATATGCTGAGCGAATCGACCCGCGTTTGACAGGAGAATGACATGATGAAGAAAGCTGTCTTGTTCTACGTTGGCCTGATGGCCTTCTTCGGGTTCGGGGCGACGGTCTCGGCGGAGCATCTCCTTGTCGAGGCGGAGCGTTTCGAGGACCTGGGCGGCTGGCTGGTAGATCAACAGTTCATGGATCAGATGGGCTCGCCGTTTGTCCTGGCGCATGGCCTGGGCCGGCCCGTCGCCGACGCCGCCACGGTAGTCACTTTCCCGGGACCGGGCTTGTACAGAGTATGGGTCCGGACGCGAAACTGGGTCGCTCCCTGGCACAGCGCCGATGCCCCGGGGCGCTTCGCGCTCTCCGTGGCCGGGCGCAAGCTGGATACGACGTTCGGGACCGTAGGGGCCGACTGGCACTGGCACGACGGTGGCACCGTCGGCATCGACGATGCGACGGTCCCTCTGGCACTGCACGACCTGACCGGATTCGAAGGACGATGCGACGCGATCTTCTTCACGAAAGACCTCGACTTCATACCGCCCAATAACGAACCCGACATGAGCCAGTGGCGCCGCGCGTTGCTGGGTCTGTCCGAAGGTCCCGTCGAGGCGGGACAATATGATTTTGTGGTCGTCGGCGGAGGCATCGCCGGCACCTGCGCCTCGCTGGCCGCGGCCAGACGGGGAGCGACAGTGGCGCTGATTCAGGACCGCCCCGTCCTGGGCGGAAACAACAGTTCCGAAGTCCGTGTCTGGCTGGGAGGCAACACGAATTACGAGCCCTATTCGCGCATCGGGGACATTGTCCGCGAGCTCGAGCCCGAACGCCGCGCCCACTACGGCCCGGACAACACGGCCGAGTTGTACGAGGACCAGCGGAGAATCGATCTGGTGCGCGCCGAGCCCAACCTGACGCTGTTCCTGGAGTATCGCGCCAACGCCGTCGAGGCAGA
>JAFGCA010000002.1 GCA_016932895.1 Sedimentisphaerales bacterium
CCGGACCATCTGACGCAACTGGTCGGCACGCGCCTCGGCACGGCCCTCGGCGGTCCAACGCTCTTTGAGTTCCTTGCCCCAAGGCAGTTCCTCGACATCGGGCATTCTCGCGATCATTTTCCGCATCTCCGACAAAGTCAAATGCAGACGCGTCATGAGCCAGCAGTGAAACACTTCTTCGCCGAATTCTGACTAGAACACTCGTCCCTCGACTGCGTTGATTAGCTTGGCGGCGGCGAAAAACAATCCGCGCCATGCCGGCAGTGCTTGGCTGGTATCCGGACGATCGTCGGGATTCATCGACAGCAGCGACGAAATCAGATTGGCAACAGGTACGCCCAGCGAACCGGGGATGTATCCCAGCGGCTCAAGCACGACATCGGACAGCCACTGGTCATTTTCGGCCCTCTTCTCGGGATTTCGTCCCGTGAATAGTTCCGCCAGCACAAGCCCCAATTGGAATAGGTCGCTCTTGACGGTGGGGTGTGTTTCTCCACGCGCGTAAGCTATTAGATCTGGGGTTCGATAGAAAAACGGCATGCCTGGACCGACGCTGTCCTTGATGACGGAGTCTGGTAATTCTTCCGCGCTATCGTCCAATCGCTTCATCAGGCCGAAATCGCCGAGCACGCACGAACGGCCTTTCACAAAGACGTTTTGCGGCTTAATGTCGCGGTGGATAACCTGGGGCACAAGTGCCGCCAAATAGTCCAACGCTGAGAGAAGTTGCAGGGCAAAAGTCAGTTTCTCGACCACGCTTGCGCTCCTGCTCCGGATTACCTCCGCGAGCGTCCGCGGCAGGTATTCCGCTACGACAAAAGGGTGGTTCTCCATATAAATCCCCTCGTCGTAGATCCGCATGATCCCTGGATGCTCGCATTCTCGCAGAAACCGAACTTCTTCGAGGAAACTGGCTCGACGCTCAGGTCGGGACACCCGGCGGAAGACCTTAACCGCGAACGGCGTGCCTTGAAGAGGACCGCTTCCGGCGATCACCAAATACGTGACAGCATTTCCCCCACGACCGAGGAACTGAAGGGTGTTGTACCAATTTCCGGATTCTGCTCGGATTCCTTGCTGGAAGTCCAGTCGAACTTGATCCAAGTCGGTCACGGCTGACTCAGTCGAAAGAAATGGAAAGAAATATCGTGCTATCAGAGACTCCCCACCGTCCGACTCATGCCGTTCGGCGGAAGGTGAAAGAAGGGGGGGCCAGGATTCTCTAGGTCAAAGCCCCACACAAGTCTTCGGTCCGCAAAAAGTTTGTGCCAGACATCCAGGATCCGCTGCTGCTCTTCGAGTGATCTCGGCTGGACCTTCGCCTGTATCTCTCTCAAGACAACGCCTTCCTGCGCGTACCCGGGCCCTCTCGCGGCACAATGCTCCGCTACGTCTAGCAGGGTGGCTTCAAGTTCGCCAAATGACATCTCTTGCTCCAATACATCCCGCACGATGGTTCTTCGGTCTCGACACCCTTCAAGCAGTCTAGCAGATTCAATCGCTCAGGCCACCCTGCATGGCAGCCTTTGATCGAACACCAATCGCAGGGGGGGCCGCTTCACTGACACGACCGGTTCACCTCGCAGGACGCTTGCGCGCCAGGCATGTCCATCCGGGGCGTCTTGGCCAGCAGTTCGAGCACCGGCGTGAAGGTCGCCAGGATCGCCCGGTAGTCGGGGTCGCTGGTGTCGGCAAACACGGCCTTGCCGCAACGTTCGGTGCCGCCCGCCGTGCGGGCCAAGGGGGCCAACAGGAACGCGTTCAGCTGCGGATTGGTGACCCGCGTCCACTCGCGCCGCGGGAAGGCCCCGTCGCGATGGCATTCCGCACAACGGCGTTTGCCCACGTCGGCCAACACCGCATTCAGGTCCTGGGGATACATCTGCCGGCAGCCGGGAGCGCCGGGGTGCGCCGTTTCACTGGAACCGTAGTACGGCACGTTCAGATCGATCCAGGCCAGAATCCGCCGCCGCTCGGCGTCGGTCAGCTTGATTTGCTCTCTGCCGGCGGCGTCGGGATGCCCGGCCAGGATCAGGTCGGCCAGCTTGCTTTGCGGCGAGCCCCAGGTTCTCGGCGTCACCTGCAGAATGTTCCATTCCTGGCCGTTGTACGTGGGGATCCAATTCACGTAAGACGTGCCACGGCCGCCTTGACGCTCGCGGGCCAGCACATCGTACGAGACGTTGAACCAATCGGTCTTGTCGCCCGTCAGATCGACGGCGTTCGTCATCTCGTGCGGATGATGGCACTGGACGCAATGCTGATCGAGCACCGGCTGGACGATTCGCGAATAGTCGAAGCCGCCGCCGCCCCACTCCGGCGGCTGCAGCTTCTTCGGTTCCAGGCCCAGGCCGGCCAGTTGCCGCAACGGAGAATCGAGCCGGGGTTCGTGACAGCCGATACAGCCCTGGACTTCGCCGGGCATGAAGTGCGTAAAGCTGCGCATCCGCTGGACCGCTCGGCCGTCCTTGTCCAACGCCATAAAGTACAGCGGCACGCCGGACGGGACTTGGAAATACGCCGAGCCGTCCGGATTCACGTCCACATCGCCGATCACCTCCTTGCCCGCATAGGTCGCCCCGCAGGAGATCACCGGGAACTGGAAACCGAAGGCCCGCAAGCTGGGATCGATGCGGACGGTCTTCTGCAGTTCGCGGACGACGCGGATCGTTTTCACTTCGCCCCGCTGGACCGTGGGTTCCAGACCCGCATAGACGTCCTGCAGGTACAGCGTGGCCGTTGGTTCTGGTGCAGCGACTTCCGGCGGCAGCCGGCTCGGGATCACGGGCGGCCGCGTTCGAGGCCGCATGGGGGTGGCGCAGAAGTACTGCTGGCCGTCGCTGGGCCGAGCCAGCGCCAACGAGGCGCACGTGCCTGCCAGATCGCGGACCAGGATCGGGCCGCGGGCCGAAACCAGGAACCGCTTGGCATCCAGCGGCAGGGGACCGCTGTACGGCTTGCTGCCGTCCGTGTTGCCGTTGCCTTTGTCGACGGGCGGCAGGGGCGTGTCGGGCGTGAGGTTCTCGATGGCCGCCTGGGCATTCACGCCGCGGCTGCGGTCCACTACGCCGATCGCCCCCCGCGTCGGGCCGTTGTGCCCGGTCATGGTGCAGATGATCTTCGTCGTGCCGGGGATCTGCCGGGCCTCCATGAACGTGCCCGGCGAGAGGACGCGATTGCCGAAATAGCCGGCCAGCCCCGTGCCGTCCGGGTTGATCGTCCACAGGCTCTGGATCGGAATCGCCGGCTTGTCGACGTATTCCCAACGCGTGTAGATCAGGCGTCCGTCTTCCAGTACGGCCGGCGTGAAGTCGTTCAGATAGTTCGCCGACAGTCGCACCAGGTTCGAGCCGTCGGCGGCCATGCGGTGCAAGATGCCGACTGGCGCGTGCCAGCAGTAGGCGAACTGAGGCGCCCGCGTGCTGAGAAAAGCGATCCCGCCGTCGGGCAACCAGCAGCCGTTGTAGTCGTGCCAAGGGCCGTCGGTCAGTTGCGTCAGGCCGCTGCCGTCGATGTTGACGGTCCACAGGTGATAGCCGTCGCCCGTTTTCCGCCGCCAGCTGAACAGGACCTGGGCGCCGTCATACGACAGGTCGCAGTCCAGAATCTGCCCGTCCGGCGAGGCGACCAATTCGACGGGCGGGGCGTCCGGTTCGTGCAACCGGACGACGTACAGCCCGCCGCCGTTCTGCTGGCCTTCGTAGTGATACGTGTAGACGTGGGAGGCGTTGATCTCGTGGCGTTTGATGACCAGCAGCCGGTCGACGTCGAACAGCAGCGCGTCGCGCTGCAGGCGGGCCAGCTGCTCGCGGGCTTCGTCGTCATCCCGCGGCTCCAGGGCCGCGAGCCGCGCCAGATGTTCGTTTGCCTGTGCGTACGCCGGCCCGTGCGTCTTCTGCAGCCACTGGATCAGTTCGCGAAGCGA
>JAFGCA010000492.1 GCA_016932895.1 Sedimentisphaerales bacterium
GATTCTATACCCGCTTATTCAGGATGGCGCAAGTCTTTTAATGCAATTTTGCCCACTTTTTTTGCATGTCGGTGAATTCTTACTGGACCTTCAATTTGGGGCTTGGGTTGACCGATATTCCGACCATGAGTGTAGGGGTGGTCCTGGGCGGCGCCGGCGGCGATGGCGGCAGCAGCAATACGGTTGCCGTCGAGAGCATGGGCAACATCAGCACCTCGGGGTTCCGTTCCTACGGCATCCTGGCACAGGCCGTGGGTGGTGGCGGCGGAGATGGTGGAAATAGTGTGGCGGGCTCTCTCTACCTGTCCACCGACATCACGGTTGGCGTAGCCGTAGGTGGCAAGGGAGGTGTCGCAGGCGGCGGAGCGGCGGTCGATGTGGACAGCGACAGCCGGATCAAGACGGAAGGCGATTTCTCACACGGAATCCTGGCCCAGAGCATCGGCGGAGGTGGCGGTGCGGGCGGCAACAGCAGTGTGTTGACAGAGATCTGGGACTTTCCCACCGGCCTAAGCTTTGAGTACCTCCTCTCTATGAGCCCGAGCCTGAGTCTCACTATGTCGCTGGGGGGCGAGGGCGGAACCGGGGCCAGCGGCGGACTCGTGGACGTCCTGAGCACGGGTGACATCAGTACGAAGGGGGATTTCGCCCATGGAATCCTGGCGCAGAGCATCGGGGGTGGCGGCGGCGATGGTGGCAACAGCACGGAGATCAGCCGCGAGTTTAGCATCAATCCGCTGCCCGGCCTGGGTGTGCAGGCCGACATCTTGATAGGAGGCTTCGCCCCTGCCAGCGGAGGTGCCGGCACAGTCAACAATGGCGGCCAGGTGATGGTACACAATGACGCCACTATTGCCACGGAGGGCGCCTTTGCCAACGGCATCCTGGCCCAAAGCATCGGCGGTGGCGGCGGGGCCGGAGGGGACACTACAAAGAGCACCATGGACGTGAGCGCAGATTTCGTGGGAGCCATTCTCCCTATGGACGCCTCGCTGAGTGTTTCGCTCGGTGGTTGGGGTGGTATGGGAGGAGCGGGCGGTCACGTCATCGTGGAAAACGACGGGGATATCATGACCGCGGGCCATTTTGCCAATGGAATCCTGGCGCAGAGCGTCGGCGGTGGTGGCGGTGCCGGTGGCGCCAGCACCAAGTTCGCCATTGAGATGGGGTTGGTTCCCCCTGGAGGCTTTCTCTCTGACGTGGGTGGTTCGGCCGAACTCTCGGTGGGCGGCTTGGGCGGCCTGGGGGGAGCGGGTGGCCTTGTGACGATTGACAACAGTGGCAGCATTACTACAGCGGGCCATTTCGCCAATGGAATCCTGGCGCAGAGTATCGGCGGCGGCGGCGGTGCCGGCGGGGGCATCATGAGTATTGACGTCACCATATTAGGCGAAACCCTGCCCCCACCGGGCTTCGACAGCAGTCTTTCCTTGGGTGGTTACGGGGGCCTGGGCGGAGCGGGAGGTGTCGTTTCCGTAGGCAACCGCGGCGATATTGCCACCGCAGGCGATTTCGCCACTGGAATCTCGGCGCAGAGCATCGGGGGTGGCGGTGGAACCAACGGGTCCGTGACGACGTACTCGCTTGCTCTGGCTGGCGGGGAGCCTTCCGCCAAATCCCTGAAGGGAGCCAGTGCCGGCACCGGCCACGGCGGCGCGGTCAGTGTGGATAACAGCGCCGACATCGTCACGCAGGGCGGATTCGCGCATGGGATCCTTGCGCAGAGCATCGGGGGCGGCGGCGGGTTTGGGGGGATCAGTGAAGATGGCGGCATCAGCACGCTGGACTTCGACCCCACAGCCAACGGCATCTTCGCTGAGAACACGGGCTTCGGTGTAGGTTTCGCCGGCAGCGCCGGCGGTTGGGGCTCGGCCGGCGCGGTCAACGTCACCCATACAGGCAGCATCACGACACTGGGTGATATGTCCCACGGTATCCTCGCACAGAGTGCGGCGGGCTCCGGTACGGCCGGTCCGGTTACTGTCACGCTTGCCAGCGACATTACGGCCAATGGCATGAATTCAGACGGCATCCACGCCCAGAGCGTCGGCATCGGCGGCAATGGTGACATCTCCATCAACATCGGTGGCGGCACGGTCCGGGGCGGCTCGGGCACCGGAGCCGGAGTGAATATCGACGGCGGAGCCAACAACACGCTCACCAATGCCGGCAGTGTTCTTGCTCTGAGTGGCAAGGCCATTATGGCAGGCATTGGCAACGACATCGTCGAGAACTACGGCACCGTCACAGGCAACGTCGATCTCGGCACGGGCGCCAACGCCTTCAACAACAATCCGGGCGCAACGTTCAACTCGGGCGCGATCGTCAATCTGGGCGAGGGCAACGTACTGACCAACGCCGGAACGCTCTCGCCCGGCGGGTTGGGAACGGCTCTCCAGACCACTCTCATGGGCGACCTCGCCCAGTTGGAATCCGGTATCCTGGACATAGAGATCGGCGGATTTACGCCCGGCTTGTCCGACTTCATCGACATCACGGGCACCGTCACCGGTGGTATGGCCGCCATAGGTACGCCCTTGGTGATGGGCGGCGCTATCAACTTCTCCTTCCTGTCCGGCTACGATATCGCTGCCGAGATTGCCCTGGGACAGAGCATGACGTGCCAGTTCTTGAACGCCGGTTATCTCGACGGCTTCGCATCCACCCTGTCCTATGATTTCCTGGGTAGCCCCTGGGGCTTTCAGTACAGCGTGTTTCAACAGGACAACGGATTGTTCTTGCGAGCCACGAATTCGATTCCCGCGCCGGGTGCTCTTCTGCTCGGGTGCTTTGGCCTGGCCCTTGTTGGGTGGAGGGGCCGCAGGGCAAGACCGTGGATTACAGAACGTTCCTGAAAGACGTCAGAGAATACAATTTCGGGCCTATGCAAATCGGGACGTGCTGCTGAGACCGACAGTATGGGAGCGTTCTGCCTGGCTCTTCATGGCATCGAACGTCCGGTAGTCGCTGTAGCAGAACTGCTGCCAGGGACCGTGACCTTTCAAGAGCATCAAGCTCATTTTCGCGGGGAAGTTCGCCGGGCTGGCAGGGGCAGTGGCGTGGTGGGCGCAAAAATCACGGGCCGCGGCTTTGACACCGCGGCCCGTCCTTCCAAGGTAAGGGGGGCTTCAGGTCAGTTTTGTCGGCGGCGTTTGCGGATCAGGGCCAGGCCGCCCAGGCCGAGCAACGCGATGGTCGCCGGTTCCGGCACGGACATGGCGCCGCTGAAACCGCCGCTGCCGGTGTAGCCGCCGTCCAGCATGTCGGCGAAGCTGTAGTAGCCCGGGCCGCTGCCGCCGGTCAGAGAGAGCTCAAAATCGAGCGAGGGTAGTTTCAGGTTTTCGAGAATCGCCAGGGCCGCCGATCCCAGGGCGGCTCCTTCGTGGGTAATGAAGATGTCGCTGACATCCACTTGAAATCCCGTGTAGCCGCCGGCCACGGTCCCAATCGTGCCGAGATCGCCCAGGCCCAGCGTTCCGCTGAGGTAGGTGGCGCTGCCGTCAGCGCTCTTGATCGTGATCTGCGAGCTGCCCAGCGGCGTCAACGTGTACGGGGCATCCGGAATACCGCCGACCTGGAACGTCGGCAGATACACCTGGGCCCCTACCAGGGCGTCGTAGTTGCTGTCCAGGGCGGTGTCGATCAGGATGCCCTGATCGAAGCTGAGGACACCGGCCCCGTTGTAGGACCACTCGCCGGCCGCATCGGGCCCCGGACCGAATTCGACCACTGTCTGCGGCACAACGGTAAAGGCGAACACTGCCGAGGGTATGAGCCCCACAACACACGCGGCTAAAGTCAGTGACAATTTCATCTTCTCTCCTCCTGTGTCAGCGAATCGGCTTTTTGCTTTGATCAGAACCACTTCGCGAGCCACGGTCAGGCGATGCCGTTACGCCGCGGTGCGTTTGCGGCCGGTCAGCCCCAACACACCACCGAGCCCGAGCAGGACGAACGTCGCCGGCTCCGGCACGGCGACCAGGTAATTCTGTTGTCCATCGTAAACGAAAGCGAGCAGGTCGGACTTGGGACCTGTCCCGGTGAGTTCGTGCAGCCATTTGTTGGCCGTGGCCGCGTCCAGGTCCGTGGCGGCGAAGCCGCCCAGCCCGGCCGTCCCGTCCAACGTGACGTCCCACCCCAGCGGCGAAGTGGGCAGATCCTCGTAGACAATCTCCCACACGGCACACGCAAACGCTTCTGCCTGGGCGTTCTGTTGAGCGGTGTACGATCCGCCGGCGGCCCAGGAAGCGTCGTAGAAACGGGCCCACAACTCCCGCAGATAATTGGCTCGGACGCTTCCCAGAGTCTCTCCCGTAAAGCTGTTGTACACGTCGTCGGGCATGCCGACGGTATACGTGTAGGTGTTTTGCGGCGCCGGCTCGTGAAGCTCGATGCAGAAGGCGGGGAGCGGACCGTTGTGCCAGATGTCCCCGGCACCGGTGCTGTCGGTTTTGTCGAGCATGTATACGCCGGCCGACACCCAGGCATCGTCGTAGCCGGCGCCCCAGAAGCTCGCGACGTCATAGGCGCCGAAACCGTCGTGAACGACGTCGACCGTGTTGGCATGCGTCACGCCGACGGCCGCCGGCAGCAGAGCCAGGACCGCAGCCGCACGAAGCAACCTTGTCGTTCTCTGCCTTGTCATAGTCACCACACCCCCAAGCGAATCCCGTGTCGACGCCCGGCGTCGCACGAATTTGTGTACAGACCTGCCGTGTCGTATATTTGGGTCTCCGTACGTGTACAGGGCCTGCCGAGGCGGTTTCCACCGGTCCCCTTCACGGCGGCGGAACGTTCCGGTGGCGCGCTTCGCGACCGGATGTCAACGCCGGGCCGGGATAGGATGCACCGATAGCACCAGTGATGGATGTCAGATCTGCCGGAGTCCGACGGCTCTGCACCCCCCCAATTCGATGGCTTGCTACGAAACGCCCCCAACCATGAAGCCAAGCCCTACCCCAATAACCAACTTCTTTTGAGTGCCGCGGAAATGAGAATCACGAGCACCCCCCAATTCTGAATGAGTCGCCCTGAGGCGATCCATGTGGATTAGTGTAGCCGATTGCCGACGAAATGTCAAGGGAATTCGGCGCCGGCCGAGACGCGAAGGGGCCGCTCCGCGAAAGAACCGCCTGCATGGGCGCGAGCGCGACGATTATCGGCCAAAGGTCTCGCAGGGACCGACGCGCGCGAAAAAAAATCTCTCCCGAGGCTCCCACACATCCCACTCGGGCAAGAGCAAGTCGCCACCGATCGCTCCGTAAAACTCCCCCGACACGCGTGACAGCGATCGGCGTCACCGCCCCCGCGTCGGAGCAGAAGATGGGTCGAAGGCCGGAGAGTCCGGCCGGCGCGGGACAATCGCCAGCCGCAACGGGGGATTCCCGTAGCTGAGCCTCTGCGGGCCGGGACAAGTCGGGGATCACGCCCACGCCGAGCATGTCAAAACGCCAAATCCATCTGCCCGGGCAAGCGTTACGCCTCTTTGTGGAAAACCTGTTGATAATCCGCTGCATGAGGAAGCGTTGCCCATGCCGAAGGCGCCAGAGGGGCGAAACTCGAGGCGTTCTAAACGAACCATCTCCGCGTTCGAGCAGGCCATCAACTCTCGGCGAAGCCATAAAGCCATGCCAAATAAAGCTTTACAGAGACCTTGGCATTCCAGGCCGCAAGTAAACATAGGACAAATCGACAGCCACTATTCCTATCTATCCATATGCCCCATTTTTTCGATCTCCCCTTCGCCAATCGACTTTGTGGTGGATAATTCGTTCAAAAGTCGATTCAGAACGCCAAAACAGAGGTTGGCTGCGGGCCCGCAAACCTCTCGGCGCGGCCTGTGCGCAAGCGCGGCGGCGGAGGCAGGCAGATTCGTGGTGGCTGCGTCCCGCCACTTCGAGTATAATGCCCCAGCGTCGTCCGGGAGCACCTGTTTGGAGCCACCTACGTGTACGGCACAAAGCACGCAATATTGCTAATCGCGGCTATGTTGGCGTTTCTGTGGACGGGCTGTGCCCGACATAGGCTGGTCCCGCTGGCCCCCGTGACGCGTCCGGCAAAGAACGCCACCGCCTGGAGCAAGCCCTCCTGGGGCCCCGAAACCGAAGGGCTGCAATGCCGCTTGCGCCCCACGAAACGCCTCTGGCATCCCAACGGAGATCCCTCCTTCAAGGTGGATCTGCGCCATCGCGGCAAGCGCATCTTTGCCTTTGACGCCTCCGAACCCTTGCCACTGCGTCGGGTCGTCGTCGATGGGCGGGAATATCCCGCGTCGAGCCCACCTGCGTCCCAAGGGCGGCTTTCCCCGCTGGCGCCGGGCATGGAACTCACAAACCAGCCCGTCAGCCTGCCCCGAAGCGTGTACGCCTCGCTGGCCACCGGGCCCCATACAATCCAGATCGTCTTTGCCTTCGAGGACGTGGAGGTCGTGAGCAACCGCGTGGCGATTGAGGTGGCTCGCGCGCCATAGCAGTCGCTTGTCGCCCCGTCGGAACGTTCAGCGGGCTTTCTCCACCCGGACCCCGGCAATCGCCAGCTCCATCGGCCCCCCGGTGATCGCAAGACGAAAATCGGCGCCGTTGCACCGGTTCATGAAGCGGCAGTCGGACAAGGCAATCTCCGCCTCCTTCCATTTTCCGGAACCCGAGAGCCGCACGCTGCCGGCCATCCGAAAAGCCCCGTCGAGCGGCCCTTCGTCCACGGCGCTGTCGTACTCCACGGCAAAGCCCAAACAGCCGGCGTCACGGTACCTCACGCCAACGACGACCGGGCGGTCCAACAGCCCGTAGGCGAAGGCGTCATCCACGTTAAAGTACAGATAACGCGAGAGTTGCGAATGGGGATTCGGTGCCGCGACCACCGCTTTTTCGCCGTCGATAGTTCGCAATTCCCAGACCCCGTCGCCGCCGCTGGGCCGCAGGCTCAATCCGCACGGTATCTCCGGCTGCCACGCAACGCTGGCGGCATTGACGTATCCCGACGGGAAACGCACATGCGTCCCCCCATGCCACATGTCCGCAAACAACCTGGTCAGGACGATGTAGCTGCGCCCGTATTCCCGCGAATGCGCGACATCGGTGCCCTCGTGCCATTCGTTCCAGGTCTCCACGTGAACCATCCAGGGCCGCCGCTCGGGGTCGAGTTGCAGGACCTTGGCCCAGCGGTCGATGTAGGTCTGGCCGTCCTGGCGCTCGACGATAAGAGGCTGTCGGCCGGGCACGGCGCTGTGGTCGTAGCCGGGCCCGAGGGCGATGGTCTCCTTGAAAATCAGCGGCCCGCTGACCGCCCCGCCCCACGAATACGTGGCGTCGGCCTGCCCCTTCCAGTCCGCGGCCTTGACGATGAAGGGCTCGACGCCGAAATCCTTCTTGAACCGGCTCTTGGTGTACTCAAACTGCTGCTGCGGGTCTTGCTCTCTGGCGAAGTGGGCCGAGTAAAGAAAAACGATGGGCTTTCCGTCGATGCGGGCCCACTTGGCCGGCGGGATCAGGCTGAAGAAATCGCGCATCGCGGTGTAGAACCAGTCCTTGCCGAAATCGGTCGTCAGGTCCACGTGGTAGCTGCCCCCGCCCGGGTTGAAGCTGTTGTACCGCAGGATGGACGTATCGTAAAACAGCCCGATCGCCGGCAGCTCGGCCCCCTGCTCCTGCAGGGCCGTATGCGCCTCGACCAAAGGCGGCAGGCCGGCGAAGCTCCACCCGTCGTAGTCGCCCGGAACGCCCCAATACACGGGCATGAGAAAATCCACTCCAGCCTCGATCATGTCCGCAAGCTGCACCTCGTGCCACGCCGCGCTCTTGTAGCTGATCCCCTCTAGGTCGGCCGGATGCGTCGTCAGTGCATCGGAGCCGTCGCCGTTGGTGATATGGCTTCCGCTCTCCACGTCGTACCAGTAAAAGTACGTCGTCCCTACCAGGGGCTGGCCCTTCTGAAATGAAACCGCCCCTTCATGGTTGACCGCCCGCAACCCGAAGAACTCTCCCGGCGGGCGCGCCGGCAAATCCCGCCCCTGCCCCGCCAACGACCCACAAAACAGAACCGACAAAACAATGAGACTCTTCTGCATGATCCCCTTCCTGCTTCTCGTTGGCACCGCCTTCATTTCTCGACGACGTCCATGTCTGTAACCCGCGCCATTCCTTGTCGCCACAAGCTTTCTTCGCGCGCCTGCTTCCGACGACCCGGGCTCGATCAAAACGCTCACGAGGATAGCGTAACACACAACCTCGGCCCGGACAATCCCGAACAACTGCACATCGCACGCAACCGCACCCGGCGCGT
This sequence comes from Sedimentisphaerales bacterium, assembly GCA_016932895.1. The sequence goes on from JAFGCA010000492.1 coordinate 8,281, forward strand.
GAGCATGCAACCGTGGTGTGTCCAGTGCCGAGAAGTGCCGCCGCTGCCAGACGGCGATCGCACCCGGCAAAAAATACGTCTTCCTGCGTATTGACCCGGCCGGCATTTGTGCCAGGCTTTATGAAGAAAACGCCCGGCATACAAATTGGAGGGATAGGTCCGTGAATGAACTGCTTCTTGCGTCTTTTGCAATGCTTTTGCTGCTGTTCGGCCTCCATTCGGACTAAGCAGGCAGCTTCCGGTCCAAATATCCGCGATTTTCGGGCTCTCTGCCGCGACCCGGATGTGGCCTCAACGGCAACGATTTGCCCAATTTGCTTGCATTTGTCGTTTCAGAAGTCTATAATATAGACGTAGGATGCGGAATAACTTTTACGGAGATCCCCGGGGTTTCAAAACATCTGTTTTGCAGCCAAAAAGCGAATGATGAAGAGATTCTCATGATCGCGCAGCGTCAACCGGCAATCGGCGAACGTGGCACAAACCCGTCTCATTTGCGGGCTGCTCTGTTTGTCTGGCTTGGCGTACTGCTCCTTTGCGGCATCGTTCGGGGCGCCTCCGTCGTTTCCTGGGGCAACGCACTCGACCGCCCGAAGACCGACGCGCCGGCGCGAGAATACGTCTGTGTCTGCGGAGGAGCCTACCACAATCTGGCGCTCACAGCGGACGGCCGGCTTGTCGCCTGGGGCGAATGGCTGAACGGTCAGTGCAACACACCTCGTGACAACGGATTTACCGCCATTGCGGCCGGATACTACCACAACCTGGCCTTGCGGTCGGACGGAACCATTGTCGCGTGGGGCAATAACGGACGCGGCCAATGCAATGTCCCGCTGGGCGAGCGTTTTCGGACGATTGCGGCCGGCAACTGGCACAGCGTGGCGATTCGCACAGACGGATCGCTGGCCGCCTGGGGCTGGAACGAACAAGGCCAGTGCAACCCGCCGCCGGGCAACGACTACCAGGCGATCTGCGCCGGCCACTATCACAGCCTGGCCCTGAAGCACGACGGAACCCTCGTCGCCTGGGGCGGCAACGGGGACGGCCAGGGCGAGGTCCCGGAAGGCAATGATTTCGTCGCGATTGCCGCCGGCTCGCTCCACAGTCTGGCCCTGCGAAAAAACGGCTCGCTGGTCGCCTGGGGACGCAATGACAACGATCAATGCGATGTGCCGTCGGGCAACGACTTCGTCGCCATTGCGGCCAACGGCTTTCACAGCGCCGCCCTGCGGTCGGACGGCTCCGTGGAGGCCTGGGGCTGGGACCGATACGGCCAGTGTGACGTCCCGGAAGATGCCGACTTCGGGAAGATTGCCGCCGGTGGGTTTCACTGCCTGGCAACGAGAATCCACCTGGTGACGAACCATCGGGAAGAGCCGGGCGAGACTGAGCCCGAAAGCGTCGCTGCCGCCGATGTGCCTGTCGACGTCACGGTCCGCCCGGAGGAGACAGCACAGGTTCTTCCCGAAAGTGATGAGCCCGCGCCCCCGGCCGACCGCTCCGTGTCCGATGCGCAACTGAACGCCAATCCGACCCCCGCACCCGAACCCGACGCGCCGGAACCCGACGCGGCGGCCGCCGACATTCCCGTAGCCGCCGACCACGCGGATACCGCCGTCGTGACACCGACACCGCCCGCTGCTGCGGCCGTCTCGGCAACTGACGACGCCCTCTCCACCGATACGAATCAGGAACCGCCGGCAGTCGCATCCGCACAACGGGCCCAGAGGATTCCTCCCCTGTCTGCGATTCAACGAGACGAACCCGTCGCGGATACCGCCCAGATCCAGCCCGATCGCCCTGCGATCGCGCCGCTGGAGACCGGTCCCGACAAGGAGAAGCCCAACCGCGCGAGCCGACTCTATCAGATCATTGTAGGGATCGCAGCCGCGGGCTTGATTCTTCCCGCCGTTATCTTCTTCGTCCGCCGCAGGCACCTGCTCGCGAAGCTTTTCGATCTGCACGGATGGGATCGGATCGGCCCGCACCGGCACTATTATTGACCGAGTCGACCACCGCGGCAACAAAGGATCTGTTGTACGGCGCGACCCGGACCTCATGAATCCCGCCTCCGCCAGAGCATCTTGTGTTGGATGAGTGTTTCTGTTAGCATCCTGGTCGCGGTCCGGACGGGAACGGACGGGCCGTTGCGTGAGGAACTCGCCAGGAATCGGTTCATTCGGCGCCGCTGCGGCGACCCGGACGTGGAAAGGGGAGAACCCAATGGTCGCAGGCACACAAGAAACCAGGGCCCATCTCAGTTGCCTCGCAATGCTCTTACTGCTGGTCGCGGTGTGCGGACCCGTGCACGCCGACGCGGGGCCCTATCGCAACTACAAATCGCTGCGAAGCCGCCTGGCGAACCTGGCCCGGCGCGAACCCAATCTCGTCCGCCTGGACGCGTTGACGCGGTCCCTGGAAGGGCGCAAGGTCTGGATCGCCGAGATCGGACGAGGCGCCGACGAGGCGCGCAGTACGCGTCCGGCAATGCTCGTGGTGGCCGGTATCGAGGGCGACGATCTGATTGGATCGTGCGTGACCGCGTCCTGGATCGAAAGCCTGATCGAGAGCTACGAGCAGGACGGCGATGTCACCAACCTGCTGAATACAACGACGCTCTACGTTGTCCCCCGGCTCAATCCGGACGCCGCCGAGAACTTCTTCGCCCCGGTGCAGGTGGAAACGAACGTCACCGGCCGGCCTTTCGACGACGACCACGACGGACTGACCGACGAGGACGGGCCCGAGGACCTCAACGCCGACGGCTCTGTCACCTGGATGCGCGTTCGAGACGCACGCGGCGAATACGCCCTCGATCCCATCGACGAGCGACTGCTCGTGAAGGCCGATCCCTTCAGAAAAGAAGCGGGTGCCTGGCGCTACCTGCCCGAAGGAATCGACAGCGATCACGACGGGAAATGGAACGAGGACGCCCCCGGCGGCGTCAACCTGAACCGCAACTTCCCCTGCCGGTACGCCTACTTCGCCTCCGACGCCGGCCTCCACCCGGTCAGCGAAGACGAAACGCGGGCCCTGGCCGACTTCGTCGTGGACCATCCGAATATCGGCATCGTGCTGACCTACGGGGCCGCCGACAATCTTCTCAAATGTCCCGAAGGCGGCGAGCCGCCGGGAGGACGCAAGCCGCTGACGGCGATCGACGAGAAGGACGTGGATTACTATTGCGCCGCCGGCGAGCTTTTCCGCGAGACGTTCGGGCTGGACAAAGAGCTGGAGGGGCAGACGTTTCCCGGGACATTCAGCGACTGGATGTACTTCCATCGCGGCCGGTTCTCCGTGGCGGCTCGCCCCTGGAATCTCGACGTCGAGATCGAGCTTGCCGAAGGCAGCGAGGAAGATAAGACAACCGAGCCCAACGAGACGAGCGACCGAGATGTTGCCGACGAGAAATCGCCCGAGAAGGACAAAGACAAGAGAAATGAAAAGCAGCGGCAACGGTTGGCGTGGTTCGACGCCCACCGCCCCGACGCCTTCCTCGCGTGGCGGCCTTTCGAGCATCCCGATTTTCCGGGCCGGAAGGTGGAAATCGGAGGCTACCGTCCCTTCGCGTTGACGAACCCGCCGCGAGACAGGGTCGCCGACGTCGTCGCCCGGCAAGGCCGGTTCCTCACGGCGCTGGCGCAGAAGCTGCCCCGCATCGGTCTGGCCGGGACCGAGGTCAAGCACCTGGGCAATTCCGTCTTTGAAGTGACGCTCTGCGTGGAGAACAAGGGATTCCTGCCGACGGTGCTCTCCCACGGCGTGCGTACCGGTGCGGTCCACCCCACGCGCGTCACACTGGGCATCCACGACGACCGCATCCTCTCGGGTCGGCGGATCACGTACCTGTCCCCGATTGCGGGCAGCGGCGCCACGGCCCGCACGCGGTACGTCCTTCACGTACCCGACGCCCGCGAAGTCGAGTTCACCGTCGTCTCGGCACTGGCCGGCCAGTTCAACGGCACGATCGAACTATCGAAGGAGCAGTGACATGCACACCTTCAATCCATACGATACGAGTCACACCACCAGAAAAACTGCCCGAGTTTGGGCGATGCGCTTGTTTGCCGCAGCGGTTCTCTTCGCCGCGGCCGCAACCGCCGCCGGCGCACCACCGAAATCGCTCGATCCGGCGGACCACTCGTTCCCCGCCCTGGGCGCTTCGCACGCCAGAAAGGTCGAGGTGGCCTGGAACCGGTTCTACGACCACGCCGGGCTCAGCGCTATCGTCTCGCGTCTGCACGAGGCCTTCCCCGACCTGACGCGACTCTATTCCATCGGCGCCTCCACCGAGGGCCGGGACCTCTGGTGCCTGGAAGTGACGGCCCGCAACGTCGGCACGCCGGAGCGAAAGCCTGGAATGTACATGCACGGCAACATCCACGGCAACGAAGTCCAGTGCGCCGAGACCGTGGCCTACACCGCATGGTACCTCTGCCATCAGTACGGCCGCCTCGAAAAAGTCACTGCCCTGCTGGACGAGCGGGTCTTTTATCTCGTGCCGACGATCAACCCGGACGGCCGCGACCAGTGGTTCCAGGACGCCGAGGGCATCTCCTCGCGCACGGGACTGGCGCCCAGAGACGACGACCGGGACGGGTTGATCGACGAGGACAATTACGACGATCTCAACGGCGACGGCGTCATCACCATGATGCGCATCAAGGATCCCTACGCATCCCGCTGGGGCCGGCACAGACCGCATCCCGACTACCCCAATGACGTCACCGTGCGCACGCCGCCGGACGAGCTGGGCGAGTATTGCCTGCTGGGCTACGAAGGCATCGACAACGACGGGGACGGACAGATCAACGAGGACGGCCCCGGCCGCTACGACCTCAACCGCAACTGGGGATACGACTGGCAGCCCGATTACGTGCAGCGCGGGGCCCACGACTACCCCTTCTCGCAGCCGGAGACGCGAGCGATCGCGCAGTTTGTCCTGGACCATCCGAACATCGCCGCCGCCCAGACCTACCACAACGCCGGCGGAATGATTCTGCTGGGCCCCGGACGCGAAGGCGGCGTGATGCACGGCCGCGACGAGGAAGTGCTCCGCCTCATGGCCGAGCGCGGCGAGAAAATCCTTCCCTTCTACCGCGCCATGACCGTGTGGAAAGACCTGTACACCGTCTGGGGCAGCGAGCACGACTGGCTCTACGGCGGACGCGGCATTCTCACTTTTACCAACGAACTATGGACCTCTCGAAATCTGTACAAGACGGGCGACCGCACCTCCGACGAACAAGAGGCCGAATTCATCGACTACGTGCTCCTGGGCGATGGCTTCGTTCCCTGGCAGGAATACGACCACCCCACCTACGGAAAGATCGAGATCGGCGGCCGCAAGAAAGAATGGGGCCGGGTCCCGCCGTCGTTCCTGCTCGAAGAGGAGCTGCATCGCAACATGGCGTTCGCGCTCTACCACGCCGGCATGATGCCCCGGCTCGCGATCAGCGACGTGCGGATCGAGAAGCTCGGCGACCGCGTGTTCAAGATCCAGGTGGCGGTGCGAAACGACCGGATCATCCCCACGCGCAGCGCCCACGACGTCGCCAACCACATCAACCGGCCCGACGTTATCTCCCTGACCGGCAGTGACGTCAAGGTGCTCTCGGGCGGCTACGTGACGGACCGGTTCTTCCAGCGCGTCGAGGCCGTCGAACACCGGCCGGACAGATTGCTCCTGGATACCATTGCCGGAATGGACGAGACACGCGTGCAGTTCGTCGTCAGCGGCGCCGGCGCATTCACCGTCACCGTCGACTCGCCCAAAGGCGGCCTGCTCCGCGAAGAAAGAACGTTGCCCTAACGAGCCCCGGCCTCCTCGGTCGGATGGACCCACACACGTCCACGTGCCGGGATGGGGAAATGCAACACGGTGGCATCTTGTGATCTTCCCGGGCGGGATGCGATGGTCCGGCCTGAAAAACGGTCGGTGAATCCCAGGCGCTTGCCGGCCGCAAGCGGCACGGTGATGGTTACGTCTGCGTCTGCATCGTTGAAGTTCTGCACGAC
>JAFGCA010000493.1 GCA_016932895.1 Sedimentisphaerales bacterium
ATGCTCCAGAGCTTTCTCGGCCCGCGTTGTATTGGCTCGTGGATTTCGCGCCGCTCGTTGACCGAAGTCCGCCGGCTCTCGACGAGCCCGAACGAAATCCGCCAGCAGCCACAGCGCCGACGTGATATCGCCGGCCTCATGTGCTGCGATGATCTTCTCCATTCCCGGAAACGCCGGATCGAGGCAAGCCAACAGTTCAGCGTCGGAAAGCCGAGGGCCGCGTTCGTCGGCCTGAATAGGTCTTTGGCCCACGAATGTAGCGGCAAGGAGTGTCACACACAATCCAAGAACTATCCCTGGTTTCTCCATATCGGGCGCTCCTGATGCTCAAAACCTCATTAGCATACCTCGTAAGCTGTGACCGCGAGAGTATCAGATTTGTCCCCAGATGCAAAGACTGTCTTTGGTAGCTCGCTCGTTCTACCTGCTATGGACGCGTTCATTCTTGTTTTACACACAAATGGAGAAACGGTCAGATACGAATTGAATGTTGGGTGGCCAGAGGATAGCATACGCTGGTGCGTGGGCAAGCCCGGGCGGGTGAAAGGTGCGTACGTTTGTGTCTGTTCGGAAGTCGGTCACATGACATGAGATGCGGTGCAGTAGGAGACGAGAAAATGAGAGCACACCTGTATGTTCTGACCCTGTTTCTCGGCGTGGTGCTGGCTGTTCATTTAGCGATGAACGGCAAGGTGGGAAGCGTATTGAGCAATCCGCGGGTCGGAAACGCGGTCTTTTGGTGTATCGGGGCGCTGGCCGCGGTGATCATCGGGCTTACCGGGTGGAAGGGCGGCGCCTTGACGCCACTGAGACAGGTCCACCCGATTCTGCTGACGGCGGGCGCTCTTGGGGCGTGCCTTGTATTTGCGATTGCATGGCTCATACCGCAGATCGGAGCGGGACCCGTGATGATCGCTCTGTTGGCCGGCCAGGTCATCGGCGGGGTCATCATGTCTCACTTCGGCTGGCTGGGCTCTCCCGTGCAGCCTGTCAGCGTGATGAAGATCGTGGGGGTTTTGATCATGGTGGGAGGAGTCGCTCTGGCCACCTTTGCGAAGTAGGGCGTCCCGAAAACGTGCAAACCGGATCGATTCACGATTCCTGACAGGAGCCACGCCAATGAAAACGCTGAGATTGGGAAGCACGGATGTCGAGGTCAGTGCGTTGTGCCTGGGCACCGACTCGATTGGAAGCAAGATCGACCGGGAGACGTCGTTTCAGCTCATGGATCTCTTTCGCGAGAAGGGGGGCACCTTGGTCGATACGGCCAATTTTTACGCGAGTTGGGTTCCCGGCTGCCAGGGCGGAGAAAGCGAGACGACGATTGGCCTCTGGATGAAAGAACGCGGAAACCGGGATCAGATGGTCATCAGCTCGAAGCTGGGATTTGACTACCCCGGCTGCGACGGGGGCCTCACTGCCGCTGAGATCGAGCGCGAATGTGAAAAGAGTCTCAAGCGATTGCAGACGGACCGGATCGACTTGTATCACGCCCACCGCGACGATCCCGAAACGTCTCTGGAAGAGACCATGGAGGCGTTCGATCGGCTGGTCAAAGCGGGCAAGGTTCGCGCCATCGGAGCGAGCAATCTGAGAGTCTGGCGTATCGCCGAGGCCAACACGGTCAGCCGGATCAACGGGTGGGCCCAATACGCTGCCGTCGAGCAGCGGCACACCTATCTCCGTCCGCGCCACGGCGCCGATTTCGGACCGCAGATCTGTATCAACGACGATCTGAAGGACTACTGCCAATCTCATAACATGACGCTGGTCGGATACTCCGTTCTTCTGCAGGGGGCCTACACGCGGGAGGATCGCGCCGTGCCGGCCCAGTTTGCCGGGCCGGACGCGGAGGCGCGCCTGGCAGCGCTAAAGACCGTAGCGGGGGAAGTGGATGGGACGCTCAATCAGGTCATAATTGCGTGGATGCGGCAGAGTGACCCGCCTGTGCTTCCTATCATTGCCGGCAGCAAGCCCGAACAACTGACCGAAAACATCGCCGCTTTGGATATAGCGCTTACCGACGATCAGATGAAACGGTTGGATACGGCCGGCAATCCCGACATCAAACAAGCGTGGCTCCGTTGAACGGCTGCATATAGCCTGTCACGCAGCGCGCCATGCAAAGAGGAGATTCAGTTATGCGAGAAACAGAGACAAGCATCAACCGTCGTCAGTTCATGGCTCGCGCGGCCTGGGCGGGCGCCGTCACAGTGGTGCCGCGTCATGTCCTCGGGGGCCCGAGGCATATCCCGCCCAGCGAAACGATTCAGATTGCGGGCGTCGGTATCGGCGGTGTAGGTCACGGACAAATACAAAGCATTGGCAAGCAACCGGGCACCCGAATCGCCGCTCTCTGTGACGTGGATCAGGTTTATGCGGCCAAGACCTACCAGGTGTATCCCGAGGCGCGGCGCTATCGCGATTATCGCGAGATGCTGGACGACGAGGCGGACAAGATCGATGCCATGTATTGCGGCACGCCGGACCATACCCATGCCGTCATCTGCCTGGCCGCGTTGAGAAAGCGCAAACACGTCTGTTGCGTCAAACCGCTGACACGCACCATCCACGAGGAGCGTGCCCTCGCGATGGCCGCACGGGAGGCCGGTGTCATGACCCAGGTGACGGCCTCAGCCAACACGAGCGATTCGGCTTGCCGTCTTTGCGAGATGATCTGGGACGGTGCGATCGGTGATATCCGCGAGGCTCACGTATGGTCCAACCGGCCTCTGTGGCCCCAGGGGATGCTGCGCCCGCCCCGACAGGACCCGATCCCCGAGACTCTCGACTGGGACCTCTGGATCGGGCCGGCCGCGATGCGGCCTTTCGTGGCCGAGTGGCGCGACGGGGACCTGGCGTTGCGCCAGGTCAAAGCGAATGGAAATCCGCAGCCGGCCGTATACCATCCGTGGAATTTCCGGGGCTGGTGGGATTTTGGCACGGGTGCCCTCGGCGATATGGGTTGTCATCACTTCAACCATGTGTTCAAAGCGCTCAAGCTGCGCTATCCGACGAGCGTCAGTGCCAGCGCCAGCAAGGTGTTTGACGAGACGGCTCCTTTGGCCTCCATTGTGACGTATGACTTTCCGGCGCGGGAAGGTATGCCCCCTCTACGGCTTCTCTGGTATGACGGCGGCCTGAAACCTCCGCGTCCGGCCGCACTCGAACCCGGCCGGGAACTGCCGGACTCGGGGAACATGTACGTGGGCGACAAGGGCGTCATTCTGGACAACCGTATCATCCCGGAGGACAAGATGAAGGCGTACGAAATGCCTCCGAAGACACTGAAGCGTCGATCCGGAACGTGGGCTGAATGGATCGAGGCCATCCGCGGGGGCGAACCGGCCGGCTGTCATTTCAGCTGGGCGGCCGTCCTGACAGAAGCAGTGCTGCTGGGCAACATTGCCATCCGTGCGGGCAAGCAGCTCGATTGGGATGCGGACAAAATGCGATTCACCAATGACAAAGCAGTGAACAAGTACGTGAAAGAACCCTATCGCACCGGCTGGACACTGTGATGTCCCGATGGGCGAGCCGGTCAATCAATAGCAGACACTTCAAGGAGAATGACGATGCTGAAAACGAAGGGTGCCTGGATCGCCATCGGGCTGATAACGGCCCTGTCTTTGCAGGCTTCTGAGGTTATCTTTGTCCCTGTCAAGATCGACGGGCCCGCGCACGATCCGGCGCGGAACAGCTACTGGTTTGGACCATTCTGCGAGTGCGCCTCCGTTCTGGATGTAGACGGCGACGGAGATCTCGATATCGCCTCCGGCCGAAACTGGTACGAGGCCCCCGAGTGGATCAAACACGCGGACTTCCGCGACGGGGCCGAGACCAACGGCCCGGAGACGGACGACAACAGCGAGTTTGCCATGGACGTCAATTTTGACGGGAGGGTCGATGTGGTCAGCTCCGGCTGGATGTTTATGAAGGGTGCCTTCTGGTACGAGAATCCCGGCCGCAAGGGGGCCGTGTGGAAATCCACGCGCATTCATATGGCCCTGAACATGGAAGGGGTCATTCACGGCGACATCGACGGCGACGGCGACGATGATATCCTCTGCAATCACTGGGGCCTGGTCAAGGGCCAGGGGATGACCTGGCTGGAACACATCGACCGGGAGCCCTGGTTCGTCGAGCACGTCGTCGGCACCCAGGGGGACATCCACGGCAACGGCCTCGGTGACATCAACGGCGACGGACGCATGGACATCGTCACGCCCGTCGGCTGGTACGAGCAGCCCGCACGCGCTGCAACGACGCCGTGGACGTTCCACGCCGATTACAAGTTCGAGCCCGCCAAAGGCCGGGGAGGCTCCGGCTCCCATCCCATCC
>JAFGCA010000494.1 GCA_016932895.1 Sedimentisphaerales bacterium
GATTCTATACCCGCTTATTCAGGATGGCGCAAGTCTTTTAATGCAATTTTGCCCACTTTTTTTGCATGTCGGTGAATTCTTACCCAGCCTAATGTCAACATGAGATTTCCCATTTGAGACCCTTATCGGCGCGCCGGCACGTCACAGCACCAATATCGCCGCAATGCAAAGCTCAATCTCCAGCTATTGACCATCAAGACAGCTAATACACCTCGAAACAGTCCCAAGCCCTGTAATTCACTGATAGTCTCACTGCTGCCGCACAAGCGCACCAGCCAGTACCCGTTTGCCTGTCCCGCCATTTCCCAGTAAACTGGCCCTTGGGTTTGACCGACGCCGAAACACATTGAACAACCACCAGGGGCCAGCATCATGGCAACCACAAAGAAAGACCTGATCGACCGCATCGCCGAGAGCACCGGCGCCAAACGAACCTTGGTGAAGACCGTGGTGCAGGACGTCTTCGACGAGATCATTGCTGAACTGGCCAAAGGCAACCGCCTGGAGTTCCGCGATTTCGGTGTCTTCGAAACGAAAACCAGGCAAGCCAGGACCGCACAAAACCCCAAGACCCTTGAAAAGGTCGAGGTGTCGGCCAAGCGTAGAGTTGTGTTCAAACCCGGGAGACTGATGCGGGAGGGGGTGAACGGGCAGTCTTGAAGTACCCGCGCCTCTTCTATGATCGTGTCACGCCAACGTCCTTTCAGAGTCTCCTCTGCGAATTCAGCAGCCACGAGGCGGTCTCATAGCCGCTTGACAGGCGGAGAGCGTTTCTACCGTTTCGTCCCCATTACGACGATTTGGTGAAGGCATGCCACCGAGTTTTCATTCATGCCGTGAGGCCTCGACCAGGTTCATGTTCGCCGCGCAGGGTGGGATAGATGCCGAATACCCCGCCGACAATGCCTCCGACCAGCAGCGAGATCGCAGCAATGGATCGAAGTACCATGTTGAAAAGCCGGTTCGTCTCTTCAGCCTGTCTGACTTGTTCGAGCGGTACAATCGTCCGGTAATCCACCTTCTTGTGCTTCCGGTCGAGAAGGGCCTTGAAGGCCTGCGAGACATGGACAACCTCCTCCCTCCGATTGACCTTGACGGAGACTTCGTGCAGTACGGCCTTCAGATATTCCTCACCTCCCGTTCCTACGCTTATGAGAATGTCACCACAGTAACACTTGCCCGTTTCCAAGGGCACATACATGCAGTTGCCCACATCCAACAAGGTGCCATCTGCCATCTCACTGCCCTCAGCGACAGGGGAGCGGGGCTTTATGACGCCGATGACGCGAAAGTAGGTGTTGCCGCCGGCAAGCATGCTGCTGCATTTTATCCCTGCACATCCATCACAACCGTCTGTGTCTCCGCAGCCACCTCACGACGCCCACCCCAACGGCACCGAGCAGCAGAGCACCAGGGGCGGGAATGACGCCCCCGCTGGTCCTGACATTGTCCACGCCAAGAATAGACTCGAAAGAACCGTCGTGATCTGTGACGGTGAACGCCAGCGTATAGGTATCAGTGGCCGGCAATGCGTAGGAAATGGTTGTCCAGGTCACGTTTACGTCATCGCCGAGTTCGTGACCGGCAGTGTTATGTTCGAAGAGCATTGCGCTACCGCTTGACCACTCCAACGTGGCCATGGCCATATCATAGGAGGGCGCGATATCGCCAAAATCGAAGAAGTAATCGAACCACAGCGCCTCTTCGGCCTCGGCACTGAACGTCTGGCTGAGCCTCGACTCGGTCTCCACACCATTGGTGGTCCAGAGCGAAGCAAAGTAGTCTCCTTGAGTCGCAGTCCAGTCGGGCGCCACCGGGGCAAGAAAGTCACGTGACATCTCAAACGTGATGGCGCCAGGGTCGCCCAACGGATCAAGGCTGTAGTCCGGGCCGGCCCCGCTGAACAACCAGCCGGTAAGATCACCGCTCTCGAAAGTCCCGTTGCTGATGCTGCCTAACACAAGAGAACACCAATACAGCGTGACAACCAGCGTCAATACATGTATCCTTCGACCGTTCTTCATTATCCATCCTCCTCCTGTTCAGTTGCTTAGCCAGACGCATGACAATGTCTACCGACGCGCCTATTCTTGCGGAGATCTCGTTCACGGGTCAAGGCATAACCACAACAGAATCGCTGCCTTGAACAGGGATTCCGTCCGCCGTCAATCCCGTCAACCAACCCTGGGTGTCACCCACCTGAAAGTCGCACGAGAACGTCAGGAACCCACATAGGGCATCCGTGATTCCGTCGTTGTTCAGGTCCCGGAGAGTCCGCGCCGACGCGGGACCAGCCTCCGTTCCGCTCCGGCCGAACCGTACCGTGGTGAAGTCGAGAGTCGTCACATCAAAATCGTCACTGCCCAGGACAGCGACGTAGATTGTGTAGTTCCTGCTCAGATACACTGGATTCGGTATGCGGTTCGGATAAATGTCTACCCCTACCTCGTATAGAGGTGGGCTCGTTATAGTAACTATGGCGGTGTCCGTAGCCGTCAGGCCGTCATTATCGGTTACCCTGAGGGTAATCAAACCGTTGTAGGCGGTGTCCCATGTGTATGGCATCTGGGGCGAGGATGTGACTTCGTCATATTCAGCGTCGCCGTTGCAATCCCACTCATAGCTGACGATAACACCGTCTGGATCATAGGAGCCACCGGCATCCAGAGGGACCGGAGAACCAACCTCTCCTGAATAGGGACCGTCAGCGTCGGCTACCGGTGCTTCAGTTTGGGACAGGAAGAAATTCACGGTAGTGATCGACAGGGGCACGACTTCGGCGGGCTTGGTCTGCGCATCAGCCACATATCCGTCCGGCACGCGAATATGCACCTGATACGTTCCTGCGGGAAGGTTAGTGAACAGGTAGTACCCGCCATTACCAGTCACTTTGCTTTCGATCAATATCGTATCGTCAGCATCGTAAAGATCCATGATGACATCATCGACGCCTCCCAATGCCTCTCTAACCTGCCCTTCAATGGCGCCCCAGGGGTCACCCGGGTCTCCGACAATGATGGCTCGGGTGGCGGCGTTATTCAACATGTTTTGCTCGCTGTAGCTGGGATCGACCTCTACTTCGATAATATAGATTCCCTCCCGATCAGCCTTCCAGGTGGTGAAGACATATTGCGAGCCAAAATCAGGCCAGCCAACAGTGAATTCGTCGATCAGGGTTTCGCCGATCTTAATCTTATCCTCTCCTGGATAGGTGGCATACATGTTGATAGGTACGTTATATGCAACAAGGTCCGTACTCTCTGCCCAGTAATGGACTTCGGCGAAGATGGTGATTTCCTGTTCTGCATCCGGATGGGTTATGGAAAAGTGTATGTCCTCAGAATAGACGTACACATCGGCTGCAGGAACATTCGGAGGGGGCGTTGTCCATACCCAATGCCATTCGGTTGTGGTCCCCGACCCGCCCCCGGGAATACCAGGCGCCCAATACCCTGACCCTGAGCCTGAACCGCTGCCGCCGCCGAAATAATGGGGTGGTGGTGGGGGCGGGGGATTGGAAATTGAACAATCCTTGACCTCAAAAACCAACTCACATTCGCCAATGAAGGTGTTGTCAGTAACAGTGATCAACAGGCGGTAGATTCCGAGTGTTCCGGGTGCCTGAAGTGCCTGGGAGAAGGTGCCATAGATATCGGTGTGATCACCCCCATAAAGCCACTGCTCTCCGTCTGGACCTATGACGGTCATTTCGACCATGCCTCCTTTGACGGCGTAGTCGGTGTAACGGACGCCATCCACGTACAGATCATAGACCGCGGTACCCGTCACCGAGAAAGAACTGCTGCGACACACAGAAGATGGCACACTGCCGGTAATCAGGATGTGCCCCTCGGTGATGTCGCCTGTATTGATAAGCAGGATCTGCGTGGCCGCATTGTTGGTCTCATCCAGCTCTTCAACGGTATCAAGTGGATCGAGGACAACCTGGATCAGTCGCTCGCCTGCTGCAGGCATGGGGATGGTGATCGGCACGCTGCGCATATCCCCGGCAGGAATTTCCACGACTTCGGCTTCGGCCAGCAGAGCGTTGAATTCGTAGAAATGGACAGTAACGGCAGAGGCTGCTGCAGTGCCAACATTGTGAATCGCCGCGTCAATGGTGATCGTACTGTCACTCGCATCATACGGGAGCAACTGGATGTCATCGGCGGTGATAGCCAGATCCGGAAGTTCTGGTGCACCCTCACTGACGAAATTCGCTTGCAGCGTGTAGTTGCCATCCACCATGATACTGGTGGTCAGAGCATTTGGATCGGCCACTTTGCCTGCATCAACCGCCGTGCCACTCCAACCGTCAAACGCCCATCCCGGATCCGCCAAAGCCGAAATCGACGCCAGTTCTGCATTCTCATATACGAAAACGCCCTCGCCAGGCGCCACCACGGAACCCCCGGCGCTCGATGTAACAACCAACTGGCTTCCTATTTGAATGAAGATGTGATCTTGGTTAGATGCGCCTTCCGAATCTTCACCCGTTAGAGTAATCGTGTGCAACCCACCGCTGAGTACCGACACGCTGAGTGTCTGGCCCTCACCCAAATAGCCATCGAGGTTGGATGTCCACGTGTACGTCACTGGCGATTCACCATTCATGCTGGCCGCTTCAAATGTGACTGTGTCATTAGGGCTGAACTCAGAGTCATTTTCTGGAGCCTCTATCCAGGCGGCAAACTCGCATGTGTGTAGTACTCCGTTGAGCCACATGGTACCGCAAGCTCCCGGATGAAGACCATTGCCTCCGTTGATACTGATGTGCGACGCATTGAAGCTGCTCGTCGGATCGCTATAGGTGACGGCGATCCTTCCACCGGCACCGCCGCCGGCTCGATCAAGCCAGCCACCATCGCCGCCGATCGCGCTGATTGAGCCAGTGCCCGAAAGTCTGAAGACATCGAGGCAAATGGCGCCCCCCGAACCGCCCCCGCCGGACCAGTAGCCCCGCAGGCCGGTACCCGTCACACCCGTATCTGCCTGACCTGACGCACCGTCCGCCGTGATTCTGCCATCGAGCCGTAGTTCGCCGCCTACTGTGACTCGGATGAGCCCGCCGCCCGAACCTCCCTGAGCATAGTAGTAGATGCCTGTGAAGAACTGCCAGACGCCGGTCCCCCCACCACTACCCACAAGATTTGGGTCGTTTGGAGAGTCGTAGGCCTCTCCTCCCGCTCCTCCTCCCGCGCCCCCGTTGCCGCCATGACCGGCACCACCTCCGTTGCCGCCGCCTGCGCCTGCACCTGGTCCTGTACCTGCACCATACCCTCTCCCGTCGGCAGACAGATAGCACCCCTCATCAATCGACACGTTGCCCAATACGTTCAATTCGAGGCCCAGATCGCCTTGCGAATGTACGATTCCACCGCCGTTGACTATTTGCAGGCTATTGAACTCATGATGACCATTTATGGTGACGATGCAACCATCGATCACAATATCAAGCCCATCGAAATATGTCTCGTCAATGCCAATGGTCATGTCTCGCACGAGCCTGACGGTCGTACCCTGCGTGCCCAAAAAAATTGTCCCCGATTCCCCGGATTGCAGTCCGAGCCCGCCTGTCACTGATACTCCATTTACATCGTACGCGATCTCCGCGCAACTGATGGCGATGCGACCTCCAGCTCCACCACCTGCGCGATTGGTATACCCACCATTGCCGCCCACCGCGGTAACGGAGCCATTTCCCGAAACCGTGACGGCGTTGATATTGACCGTGCCACCCGAACCGCCACCACCGGAGTAATAGATGTGGCGGTTCGGCATACCGCCGCTCATCGTGTGAACCGCCTGGCCATTTGCTCCGTTCGCGCTGATCACGCCCTCCAGTCGCAACTCTCCGTCCACTGAGATTTGCACCAGACCTCCACCGGCGCCACCAGCAGCAGAATAACTTCCCCAAGGCGTCCTGTACAATCCCTTGCCACCCCCACTGCCTGGCATCGATGGATTATCCACCACGTCGTATGCTGGACCTCCAGCAGCACTTCCATCGCCCCCTCTACCCCCATGCCCAGCCCCCCCTGCATTTGAAACCGATGAACCATTGCTGCCTCTCCCCGGACCGGAGCCCGAGGCATAGCCCTTTCCGTCGACATTGATAGACGCACCAGCCTCGACAACCATATCGCCGCTGATCGCGAGGAGCAAGCCAGCCGCAGGAGAATGCGTGACAGCACCGCCGTTGACCACCTCAAAATTGCTGAATCCGTGCGCTCCGTCGATTGTTAGCATACAGGAGTCGACGGTGACGTCAGCCCCGTCATAGGCATAGTCGTCCACAGCAATCAGCGTGGCCTCAGTGAAAACGACGGCTTGTCCAGTAGCAACCACGATTAGACTGAGTACTATCCCACAGACTCCGACTCGTCGGCTCATTGTGCTCACCTCCAACCATTAGCAGTACTGAATGAAGACGCAGGGACATGATCGACTCGCCGCTCCATTGGCAAGAAATGCGTTTGGTGACACCTCCTGTGTCCTGCCGCTGTCCAGGGAAATATTCTACCGCCCCGCACACGGAATGCAACAGCGAAAAAAAATATTTCTTGCTGGAGATCGTCATGCATTTCCACTGCGCGCATTGCGTCCGGTGTATTCCTCGTCCAGAACAACCGCCTGGGTGAAAGGTGTGAAGGGTGAAGTCAAAGTGCGGCGAGTCGCAGCCTAATGCGTCGCCTCAATTCTGCTTATACCGGCTGTCCCGGGGTGTCAATTGCGCATGGTTCAAAACAGGGTAACACTCTCTATGGAAGGGTGAACCGCGTCAAAACCCATAACGCTTTGCTATAAAAGGCCTTACAGTTTCCGAGATCGTCTGTCACATGCTGCACAAGTGTTACCCTGGCCCTTCCACAGTTGAATGAGGCCGTAGGACGACCGCCTATCGCTCTGAGCAACAGACACTTGCAGCCGCAAGCACCAGGCTCGCATTTTACCCTGTCAAAGACAATGATGTGTCTCGCACTGATCGCTCCCTGAGACTCGGAAAGACCCATCAGGCAGACACCCTCAACATTGTCAACGTCGACTGGACCAATGAGAACCTCATAGAGCAGTGCGTCGTCGAATCGGTTCGAGGGCACGATGGCTACGGATATGGAATGTGGGCATCGCCGCCGGAAGATACCGCTCACGGCCCTAACGGCCCGCGCAATGTCGTCTACCACTGCGATATCAGCTCACAAAGAGCCGGACTTTGGATGGGCGGCATGAACGAAAACTGGCTGATCCTGCACAATCGTTTTGTCGTCGACCGCGGCCCCGGCGTCTTCGCTAAGCAATTGGTTCCGCAACGGTATGAGTGAGAATGATGTTATGTACCTCGCAGGACATTCGAGCTTTGCCACGACACACAATTTCTACCTTGCTGTAGCAGATGATCTGGTGGAACGGGCTCGCGAAGCAGCCCCCCAAGCCTTGGGGCGAGAATTGGTGCGGAAATAGTGCATCGGCTTTTCCTCACCGAAAAGAAATTGACGCAATGGCAGGGAAATGTTTATATTACAGGGACTTAGCTAAATTGGCGCCCGTAGCTCAGTTGGATAGAGCAACGGATTTCTAATCCGTAGGTCGCAGGTTCGAGTCCTGCCGGGCGTGGTTCCCTCCTATTAACGACAACAGGAGTCAAGGCCGTGGAGCCATCAGTGCCAGTAGCTGCCGCCTTCTCATTTGCACCCTCAGTTTTGCATCTTCAAGATGAACGCTCTGCTTGTTGGCTCGCACCTTCGATGGTGATTCTGCGGCGGTACATATGATCCGTGTCTTGGTCGGGCCCCTTTCTGGGGAAGTAAATGTAGAAATCATTGTCCACGGTGTGGCAGTCGTCCGAGGGACCGTCAAAATCGACGAAGGCGGAATAGGGCTGGATCCGTCCGTCGCTGACCTCGTCGACGGTCGTTTCGAGTGACCAGTCGAGGCCGTCCGGCGATGAGAACAAGAGTAGCTTACCGGCAGCGTGGGTCTGGACGGCGAGGAGGTATTTCCCGAGTGCGATGCAGTAGGCGGCGTCGGCGTGAAGGTCTTCTCCGCCGGTAATATGAGGAATAATATCTTCGCCCGGCTGGCTGGAAAGGCCCGGTATGTCCCATTTGCCGTCATGATATTTGTACCAGGGGACCACTCTGTGTCGGGCGGCGGCCTCAATTACGGCATCGAGCCTGGCACGCGCAACACTCTGGATGCGCTTTCGCCGGGCAGTGGCCCGGCCGGGAATAACGTCGTTGAAGTAAACATAGAGCCAGTCGCCGCGGATGATGTAGGCTCCCCCGCCGACGTTCATGTGGTCATCCGCAGGCCTAACGATTTCGCCGCAGTAGGTCCAGCTAAAGCCGCGATCGGTGGAGTATCCCAGGCCGAGCGCGAAACGCTGATCAGTCCTGTTGATTCTCCCCTCGTGGACCTTGTTGAGCTCGGCATGCGTGATCCCCAGCAGATCACCATTGGGGCACTCATACATACCGAGAATCCAGATCCCCCGTTCACTCTGGTCCTGGTAGTAGCCGTTGTAATCCCAAAGCGCTTCGTCGGTCTTACTGCCGACGTGGCACTTGAGAGGATCATCGGGTGGACCCTTGTGCCAGGAATGACGGCTCCTTCGCGTCTGCCCGGGTTTGATACGGCATCCGAAGGAATGGAAGAAGTGCATCTGGCCATCCTGCCGCAGGGTCGAGAGGCTTCCGTCGTACCGAATGGGAATCTCATCTTCCGTATAAATAAGCTTGAGTTCGCCCAGTTTGATCTGCTTTGCGAGCAGAGTCGGTGCCTCTCCTGTCATAACCGGTGCAGCGAGATCCTTCTCAACCTCGCCATCGCCTTTGACCGCAACGGGCAGAAGCAACATAAGACCCAGTAGCACTGGCAGATGTTCTATCTTCAACATGAAGGTTCTCCTCAACCGAGTTCAAGGCGGGACATAGCTTGCGTCTCATCGAACCGCCCCCTTGTGGACATCAATGATCGCCTGGACCTGCGGGTAGTTCCGGTCTGTTTCATTGAGGGCCGACCGGGTCTTCCAGAGCTGCCGTTTCAGGCTGGTGACAACTTCGTCGTACTCGGGATTGGCGTATTGATTCTGCATCTCTGACGGGTCGGTTTGCAGGTCGTACAGTTCCCAGGCGGCGGGAGTCTTCTGTTCGCCTGTTGGCGTGCATCCATAGAAGAAGATCAGCTTGTATCGCTCGGTGCGGATGCCGAAATGCGCCGGCACTCGGAGACTGTGTGCCATGTGCATCCAGTAGCGGTAGTACGTAGCGGTTCGCCAATCGGCCGGGCGCCGATCACCGCGCAACGCTGAGACGAAACTGCGGCCCTGCATTTGATCCGGAGCGTCGAGGCCCGCGATGGCCAGGATCGTCGGGGCAAAGTCGGTGTTGTTGATGAGCCAGTCGTTTGTCGAACCGGCCTTGACGACCTTCGGATAGTGGACAATGAACGGCATGCGCATGGATTCTTCGTAAATCCAACGCTTGTCCATCAAGTCGTGTTCACCGAGAAAGAAGCCCTGGTCTCCGGTGTAGACGATAACGGTGTTGTCGAGCTCGCCGGCCTCGCGCAGAAAATCGATCAGCCGTTTGACGTTGTCATCAACACCTTTCACACATCGCAGATATCGTTTGAGATACTTCTGGTAGACGGCCCTGGTGTATTCCGGGTTTGTGAGCCCCGGGTCGATGCCAAGTCTGCGGCCGAGCTGCCAGCTCTCATGCCCTTTGGCTAGGCCGGAACCGAAGCCACGACTGGCAACGGAGCCAAAACCCTTCGCCGGTTGGTTGTGAAGGTTGGCCGGCTCGGGAATGGTCGTGTCTTCGAGATAGCTGTCGTAACGCCGCGCGTTCTGGAACATATCGTGCGGCGCTTTGAAGTGGTGCATGAGAAAGAACGGCCGCTCGCGGTCCCATTCCTTCTTCAGCCATTCCAGGCTGATGTCCGTGATCGCGTCGCTGGAGTGTTGACCGGTCTTACCGATGGTATTACGCGGCCAGGGCCGATCGCCTCGAACTCGAAACGTGGGATTGAAGTACTTTCCCTGACCCGGCAGGACGCAGTAGTAGTCGAAAGCCGCCGGTTCCTGTTTGAGGTGCCACTTGCCGATCATCGCCGTGTGGTAACCGGCCTTGCGCATTTCGATCGGCAGGTATTGTCGCTGAGGTGGGATGTTGCCGGTCAAATCGAGGACACCGTTGGCTTGTGAGTACTGCCCGGTGATGATGCTGGCCCGGCTGGGCGTGCAGATCGAGTTGTTACAGAACACGCGATCGAATCGCATGCCGCCCTTCGCGAGCGAATCGATGTTCGGCGTCGGATGGAGTCTTGCCAGGCGGCTGCCGTAGGCGCCGATGGCCTGCGTCGTGTGGTCGTCCGACATGATGAACAGGACATTGGGCCTGGTGCGTGCCGGCGCGGCCGCAGCCGAAAAAACGAGGCCACAGCACGTTGGCAACAACAGCTTCAGAAGTAGTCTTCTCATTTACAGCCTCAATTCTTTGTTGGTTTTATGCTACATGCTCTTGGGGTTGCGGGACTCGCGGTAGGCTATGATCTTGTCGGTATCGCCGGGGTCGCCGGCCTCGGCCATCAGCTCGCGCATGCGCTTCTCCAGTTTGGCCTGCAACGCCGCATACTCGGGCTTGTCGATCAGGTTGTTCAATTGATACGGATCCTCCAGGTTGTCGTAGAGCAACCACGGCCCGTAATCGAACAAGTTCGCGTAGGTGTAGCGCTTCGTCCGCACCCCGCGCCAGGGCGTGACGGCGTTGATGATATAAGGTCCGCCCCCGGGCAGCAATTTCATAAGGAGCACAGCATCCCGCTGATCCGACGCCACGCCCCTGGCTGCATCCGAAAAATCTTTGCCGTCGACCTTCGGACACTTCAGCCCGGCCAGCGACAATAGTGTCGGCATCACATCGACCGGCGTGATCAATGCATCGGTTCGTTTGCCCCTGGGCACCACCCGTGGGTATTCGACCAGGAACGGCACATTGATCGACTCCTCGAACGGCATTTGTTTGAGTGCCATCCGGTGGCTTCCGAGCATATCGCCGTGATCCGACGCGAACACCAGGATCGTATCTTCAGCGAGACCGGCTTGCCTCAACGCCTCGCGGATCTTCCCGATACAATCATCAAGCGCCGCGGTATGGGCATAGTAGCCTTGAATATTCTGCTTCTTGAGACGTTCGTCGTTTTCAAGGATTGCACGCTGGGCTTTGCGACTTTTCTTGAGTCTCTCCGGCGGCCTGTCTCGCGCCAGCAGGTGGTCGACCACAGCTCGCTCGGCCACGTTCGCTCGCAGCACAATCCTGTCCAGCGGAATCCGTTCCTTATACTCGTCTGGAACCAGATTGTAAGGGTTATGCGGCGGGCCCCAAGACATGAACAGGCAAAACGGTCTGTCCTTGTTCTTCTTGATGTAATCGACGGCCAGATCGGTCTGCACCAGGGCATCGTATCCCTTGAACCTGATCTCTTCGGGCGTATCCGTACAGTAGAAATGATCCATGTACTTGTGGGTGCAGTTGTTCACCGCCCAGTAGTCGAACCCCTGTCGCCGCTCCTTGGGCACGAACGGCGTGCGCTGCCACTCCAGGTGCCACTTGCCAATATATCCCGTGGCGTAGCCTTGTGCCTTACAGACTTTGGCGACGGTGGGAAGGCCGTCACGCACGCCGGTATCGTTCGCCACCGTCCCGTTTGCCATCGGATACATTCCGGTCAGGAGCATTGCCCGGTACGGAGAACATACCGGCCAGGTGCTCACCGCATTGTCAAATACGGTCCCGGCCGCCGCCATGGCATCGATGTTTGGTGTGGGCGCGATCCCGTTCCCGTAGCACCCCAGCGCGTGCGCGCGCATCTGATCTGCGAAAATATACACGATATTGGGCCGCCTGGCGGGCCTCTGCTCGGCGAATACCTTGCTCCCAACTGCAACAACAGGCATCCCCGCTGCTGCAGTCTTGATAAGCTGACGTCTTGTAAGCTTCTTCATATGCGCTCCATGTTCCTGCTGATTTCGGGGACAGAGCACTTTCAAGCCCGTGCCCTCCATGAGTCGCCAAATACGATCCTCCCACATACGCCAACATCAACGTCACGACATTGACTCCTGCTTCCGAGTTCAATGTCTATTACTGAAAGATGATTATAGCAGAGATGTGGTGAATGCCCAGTGAGAGTCCTGTGGGACAGCGGCAAGATAACGAAGAGCTCCGGCCTGAAGGAGATCGACATCGAGCTGCAGGACGTGCAGTGCCTGATGCGGCTCTTCCATGGCGAAAAGGCCTTGGGTAACTGGGCCGATGCGCGCGTGGTCGCGAACCACTGACCTTCGCCCGAATGCAGACAACACCAGCGAAACCGGCCGCCGCCCCATCTCTTTGACTGTCTGAGGCCCCCATACCATCATCAGCCGCAGGCTCGCAACAGCCCGGGGCCCAAGCGGCCCACCGCGGGCGCGCGGGCGCTGCCGGCCTGCGGTTTCTGTTGATCGAGACGGCCTGACGTGGTATAATGTTCTTTGACACTGGAGGTCAGATTTTCTGTCGGCTGTCGGCATTATTTTACCGATGTGGACTGCATAGGATCGCCCTTCCAATGAGATATTCGCACATTGTGGTCGTGTTGGCTATTGCCCTTGTCTCCTGTGGTCTTTCCGGTTCGCTTTGCGATGCGGGTATGCTTGAGATCAGCGAGTTCATGGCGGTGAACGACAACGGCCTCGACGACGAGGATCGTGACGAGGAAGACTGGATCGAAATCCACAACGCCGGGCCCGATGCGATGGACCTGGACGGCTGGTTTTTGACCGACAAGGCCGACAACCTGACCAAGTGGGCATTCCCGGCCGTGACGCTTGCGGGCGACGCCTATTTGATTGTCTTTGCCTCCGAGAAAAATCGGCGGGACCCGGCGGGCGAGTTGCACACAAACTTCAAACTGAGCGGGGCCGGTGAGTATCTCGGGCTGGTCCGCCCGGACGGGGTCACGGTGGTTTCGGAGTTCTTTCCGGGCTATCCGATTCAGGCGCCCGATGTGTCCTACGGCCTCAGGGGAACCACGGTGGAAGATGTGCTCCTGGCGCCGGGCGCGCCGGCCAAGGCCCTGGTGCCGCTGGACGATGCGCTGGAGCCGGGCTCGCGGCCCGATGCGCTGCGTCCCTGGACGCTGGAAGACTGGGGCGATGCGACCTGGCTCACCGGTACCACCGGGGTTGGCTACGACTATGCGGAACTCATCGGGCTGGACGTCTCAGCCATGCGCAGCGTGAATGAAACCGTCTACATTCGGATCCCCTTCGAGGTGGAGGACCCTTCGGCGATCAAGGCTCTGACCCTGCGCATGCGTTTCGAAGACGGGATGATCGCCTACATCAATGGACAGGAGGTGGCGCGGGACAACGCCCCGGCTCCTTCAGCAGAAACATGGAACTCCGGCGCTCCGCTCAATCGGTCCGACGGGCTGGCCGTTAATCCGGTGGATTACGGCATCGGCGAATTCGACTTTCTCCACGTGGGGACAAATCTGCTGGCGATACAGGGGTTGAACAACCGCCGAGACAGTTCGGATCTGCTGATCGTTCCCGAGTTGCTGGCCACAATCGCCGCCAACGCCGAGCCGTCGCTGCGCTACTTCCCGGCGCCGACGCCCGGAAAGCCGAACAACGCCGGAGTCAGGGTGCTGGGGCCGATCATCGCCGATGAGGACCACCAGCCGCCCGTCCCCACGGAAAACGAAGACCTTCAGATCACGGCGAGGATCGCCCCGACCTTCGATCCGGTGGCCTCAGCTCATTTACATTACCGGGTGATGTTTGACGACGAGGTGACAGTAGCCTTCCTCGACGATGGAAACGGCGGTGACGGAGCCGCTGGAGACGGCGTCTACGGGGCGCGCATTCCCGCCGGAACGTTTCGCGCGGGCGAAATGGTACGCTGGTACGTCACGGCGACCGATGCAGCCGGACGGGTATCGCGGTTTCCCGCGTTCGTCGACCCGCAGAACTCCCCGGAATACTGCGGCACGGTCGTAGAAGACCCGAGTCTGATCCACCCTCTGCCGGTACTGCACTGGTTCATCCAGAATCCCAACGCGGCCAACACGAATTCCGGCACCCGTTGCGCCCTCTTCTACGATGGCGAGTTTTACGACAATGTGACAATCGACCTTCATGGCCAGTCCAGCCGAGGGTTCCCGAAGAAGAGCTACGACATCGACTTTCATCCGGGCCACAACTTCAAGTGGGCTCCGGGACAGCCGCGCGCCGACGATATCAACCTGCTCACTACCTATCCGGACAAAGCGCAGATGCGCAACATCCTGGCCCACGAGACGTACCGGGACGCGGATTGCCCCTACCATTGGGTGTTCGCCGTCCGCGTACAGCAAAACGGAGAGTTCTGGGGCACCGCTCATGCGATGGAAAACGGCGATGAGGACTGGCTGATTCGCATGGGGATCAACGCCGCAGGCGCCCTTTACAAGATGTACAACACCTTCACGTCTCCCAGCCACGCCACGAGCGGCGCGGAAAAGAAAACGCGCAAGCACGAGGACAACGCCGACCTGTTGGCGCTGTACAACGGCGTCTCTCTGTCGGGCGAGGCTCGCCGCCGCTATCTCTACGACAACGTGAACGTGGCGCAGGTCGTGAACTTCCTGGCCGCGCGCCTTATCACGGGGGATACCGACTGCTGCCACAAGAACTACTATTTATACCGTGACACGGGCGGCAGCGACGAATGGCAGATGTGGCCGTGGGACGTGGACCTCAGCTTCGGGCGCCGGTGGATCGGCTCCAAGACTTACTGGGATCAAAACCTGATTCCGGACACGCCGCTGTTCATCGGCAACAACAACCGCGTGCCGCAGGCCATCTTCAACACGCCGGAAACGCGACAGATGTATCTGCGCCGCATCCGCACGCTCATGGATGAATTGCTCAAGCCGCCCGGCACGCCACAGGAGGATGGGCATTACGAGCCGCGCATCGACGAACTGGCGGCCCGGATCGCCCCGGACGCCGCGTTGGACGCCGCCAAATGGAATTCGCATGCCTGGGGCAACGGTTCCACAGCCTATTGTTGCCCTCAGTCGCTGCCCGAGGCGGCCGAAGAGATCAAGAGCTTCTATCTGCCCGAACGGCGGAACCAACTCTACAACGGCCTGGCCTCCGGGGCCCGAGAAATACCCGACGCCCAACCGCCCGGTACGATCATCTTCTTCGGCGCCATCGAAGCCAACCCGCCCGGCGGCAACCAGGACGAGGAGTTCATCCAACTGCTGAATCCCAATCGTATAGCCGTGGATATTTCGGGCTGGATTCTGAGCGCCGGCCTTACCTCTGCAACCCCCATTTTCACATTCCGCGGCGGGACCGTCATTCCCGCCAGCGGCACACTCTACGTCGCAGCCAGCCGACCGGCTTTTCGCGCCCGCGCGACTGCTCCTGCGGGCGGCCAGTCCCTGTTCGTCGTGGGAGACTACACCGGCCGGCTTTCGGCCCGGGGTGAAACTGTTGAACTGACGGACCGGCAGGGAATCGTCGTGGCCTCTGCGAGCACGCCAGCCGCCCCCAGCGCGCCCCAGTCGTTCCTGCGGGTCACCGAGATCATGTACAATCCGCCCGCGCTGCCGGGGGATGCCCTCCCGGACCAGGAGTACGAATACGTGGAGCTGAAGAATATCGGCCCGGAGGATATGAGCCTCTACGGCGTTCATTTCGCCGAGGGCATCGCCTTCACGTTCATGCGTACGACCATGACCACGCTGCCTGCAGGGCAGCGGCTGCTTGTCGTGAAGAACCGCGCGGCGTTTACCGAGCGCTATGGCGACGGCGCCAATATCGCCGGCGAATACGCAGGCTACCTGGACAACGGCGGCGAACGAATCCGGCTCGAGGATGCCCACAACGAGAAGATTCTGGACTTCGACTACGACGACTCCTGGTACCCCACTACGGACGGGGCCGGCTTCGCGCTGGTCATCGTGGACGAAACCGCGCCGTTTGGCGCCTGGGACGAGCCGACCCAATGGCGAGCCGGCGACATGGAAGGCGGCTCCCCCGGCACGGACGAGTAGCACGGGGGACATCGAGCCGAGGCTGAGGCTTGACACCAGTCGGGGCAAACCGTATCGTGAAGAGAGCAGTGCGGTACCCTCTCACGGGGCAAAAGCCATTGCACGACGTCTGGTTGAAGCAACTCAAGGATGATAAAGATGGAACGACGCCTGCTGGTCTGGTGCGAATTGATGCGATCCGTGCGAGGGGTGGTCCTTGGGGCCGTTCGAGCGAGGATGTGTCTGCTGCCCGTCGGGCTCGCCTGCCTCCTCGCCTGCGGCTCCTGCACGGAGACCGCGGCGCCGAAGACTTCCGGCCGACCGACCGGTCAAATCTCCGAAGCGCTTGGCAAAACGCTCTCGGACTTCAACCGCGGCGCCGCCCTGCTCGAACAGTACAAGTACGCCGAGGCAGCGGAGGCGTTCGAATCCGTTCTGGCCAACGCACCCGATTGGAAGGCGGCCCGGTTCAACCTCGCTCTGGCCTATTTCAATCTCCAGGGCCAGGTCGGTGCCCAGGAGTACTTGGCGCGCGCCCGCCAGGCCTTTGAGACGGTCCTGGCCGGCGACCCGAACCACCTGCCCGCCCGTTTCTGTCTGGGGCTTTACCACCGACATCTCGGCGATAATGAGGCCGCGGCCCGGTGCTTCCAGCTCGTTCACGAGACCGATCCAGACGATCCCTACGTCGCCTACAAATACGCGGAGACGTTGAGTGCGCTGGACGAGACGGAGCGGGCTTTGCCGTTGTTCGAGAAGATCATCGAGCGCGATCCCGGCTTCGTCTCTGCGGTGTATCGCTTGGCAACGCTGTATCAGCGCTCCGGCCGACGGGACGAAGCCAAAGATCTCTTCATGCGCTTTCGCGACCTCAAGCAAGCCGAGCTCACGGGCGGCACGTTCACCGTGCTCAATACGTACGGGACTTCGGGAAAATACTACCTGGCGCTCGGGGCGGACAGCGTACCGGTGACACCGCCCCAGGCGGAGGCGGCGCGGATCGTCTTCTCGCCGGAGCTGCGAAGGATATCCGCACGAACTCAGAAATGGAGTGCGGCCGGGATCGCCGTGGACGTCCCCGGGGTGGCAGCGGCGGACGCCGACGACGACGGTGACATCGACGTGTGCCTGACCGGTCTCGACGCCGACGGAACCTCGTCCATCTGGCACAACGACGGCGCCGGGAATTTCCGGGAAAGCCAGGTCCTGACCGCGCGTGGCATCTGCCCATCGTTCGGTGACGTCGACAACGACGGGCGTATCGATCTCTGGCTGGGGCGCGCAGGGCCCGATACGTACTTCGCGCGCAACGACGCCGGAAGATGGGAGCCGGTTGAACTGAAGGGCATGACGTGCGAAGATGTTGCCACGCCCGGCGCCAGACTGCTCGATATCGACAGCGACGGCGACCTGGACCTCCTGGCGTTTCACCGCAAACGAGGCTCGGTGCCGGCCGCCGCAGCCTCGGAGGTATGCCCCGCCGTTATCTACAACAACAATCGTGACGGCACGTTTGTGGACATCGCCCCGAAATTGGGGTTGGCCCTGCCGGACCGCGCGGTAGCTGCGGCCGTCTACGATGACTTCGACAACGACCGGGACCTGGATTTGATTGTCTTTGGCACGAACGAGGCGCCTACGGGCTGGGTCAACGACCGGGTCTGGCAATACCATTACCTCGATGCTGAGAGCATGGGACTTGCGCTGTCAGAGGTCGTCCTCGGCGCCACCTCCGGCGATCCTGACGGAGATGGAGATCGCGACCTGCTTGTGTTTGGGCGCGAATCCATTCATTTGTTTCTCAACCAGGGCCACTTTCGCTTCGAGCAGGACGAAGACTTCTGCCGCCGGTGTGGCCGGGCAGGCGCATCCGGCGGACAGTTCGCCGACATGGACAACGACGGCGATCTCGATATCGTGGTCGCTGATGCGCTGCGCCCCGACGGCCGGCGCGGTCCCGCTCTGCTGATCAACGAGTGGCCCCGCAAGCGTTTCACCGACGCGCGAGAGATCGATCCCGGGAACCTGCTTGCCGCCATGGCATTCGACGGGTATGCCAGTTGCGTCGCGGCAGATTTCACCGGCGACGGGGCCTGCGATCTCTTCCTCGCCCCCGCCGGCGAGCACCCCTTTCTCATCGAGAACCTCACCGAGAGCGGACACTGGATTGCGCTTGACTTGCAGGGCACGCGCGAGCAGGACGGTAAGTCCCGCTCGAATAATTCGGCCGTGGGGGCGCGCGTGGATATCAAGACCGGGCTTATCTCCCAGCAACACGTGATCGGCGTCCCCTCGGGACCGGTGGCCTCCGGCCCCTTGCGCATCCACGCCGGCCTCGGCCCTTATGCGAAAGTCGACTGGCTGCGTATCACCTGGCCCGATGCCGTGCTGCAGGCCGAACTCGAGCTGGCCGCCAATCAAGTGCTCGAAGTCGTGGAGGTGCAGCGGAAAGTCTCTTCCTGCCCGCATCTTTTCGCCTGGAACGGAACGCATTTTGAATTCATCTCCGACTTCGGCGGCATGGGCGGCATCGGCTACCTTGCCGCCCCGGGGGTCTATTCTCAGCCCGACCCGACCGAGTACGTCCCCGTGCCAAATCTGCGGCCCCGCGACGGCGAGTACATTCTCCAGGTGGTCGAACCGATCGAAGAGGTCGTCTTCCTGGACGAAGCCAAACTGGTCGCCGTGGATCATCCTGCCGGTACAAGCGTGTATCCGAACGAAATGATGCCAGTCAACGCGCCGCCGCCCGCCTTTGAGATATTCTGCGTAAAGGAAGGAATCGAAGCGGTCCGCGCGGTAGACCACCGGGGCGAGGACGTCACAGAGGCGATAGGACAGGTGGATCGCATCTACGCCGGACCGACCCGACCCGATCCCCGCTTCGTCGGTTACGCCGAGGATCACTTCATCGAGATCGATCTCGGCGACCATCTCGCCTCGATGCAACCGGATGCGCGTCTCGTCCTTTTTGTCAACGGCTGGGTCCACTACAGCTATTCGTCCACGAATTTCGCCGCGGACCAGGCGGGCCTGCGTCTGCGAGCGCCCAGCGTCTACGTGCAGCGCAACAACGATTGGGTCGAATTGTTCCGGGAGGTGGGCTATCCGGCCGGGATCCGGCACACAATGACGCTGGACGTCACGGGAAAGCTCCTCCCCACCGACCGGCGCATCCGGATATCGACCAACATGGAGCTTTACTGGGACCGTATCTTCCTGGCGGAGATTTCCTCGGAGACACCGCTGCACGTGCAAGAGGTTGCGGTCGCAAGCGCCGATCTGCACTTCCTGGGCTACCCCCGGGAATACTCGCCGGACGGGCGCCGGCCCAATCTATATGACTACAGCAAGGTGGACCGAACCGTGCCCTGGAAGACCATGCGCGGGGACTACACCCGCTACGGGGACGTCACGGCACTGATGCACGCGGCCGACGATTGCTACGCGATTATGGGACCGGGTGAAGAAGTGACGCTCCGCTTCCCCGCCGACGGACTGGCTCCCGTCCCCGCCGGCTGCCAGCGGACTTTCATGCTCAAGGCCGACAGCTTTTGCAAGGACATGGATCTATACTCGGCGCATCCCGATACCGTCGAGCCACTGCCTTTCCACGCGATGACGAAATACCCGTACGGAACCGAGGAACAATATCCTGCTGACGCAACCCGTCAGGAGTATCGCCGAAAACACAATACTCGCCGCGTAGAATAAGCCGACGATCAAGGAAGTCGGTAACACCTCTTGACCGGAGTACTGCACGATGGCAAAAGGCAGCAAATCAAAACGGAAGAGACCTCACCTGGGACGCGCGCCAAGAGAAACCGCAGCGCGCGGCACTATCTGGCTCACTGTGGAGTGCGTCTTGACGGTCGCAGCCGCATTTCTGGGCGAGGCAACTTCTCGGCCACCTGCCGGATTTGCACGGAGTTTGGGTCAAGCTGGAGCGCTTTGACAATCTCAGCGGCACCCTGTTCTTGCTGTGGTCTACCCTCATCAACAGCATCCCCGGATTGCAGTGAAGCAGAGGATGATTTGGGGCGATCTTGAGTCCGGCCCGGCAGACATCAACCAAGGCCCCTCACGTGCCTTACAACGGTTACAAACCGCCTGCCATATCATGCCATCAAATGGAACCTTACGTGTACATGGCCAATGGACAGTCAGCGACGGTGCGCGAAGGTCTTTTCAGGAAGAGGCTGTACGGCGCGACCCACTATGGTACCCAGCTTAACCTCTCTGGCGTTGGCCCCCACGGCGTTCCACCGAATCTCGCCGCTGGCGCCCGGCCACGGCGAAACGTTTCGCAACATGTCACAGATTCGCGCCCGGTTCAGCCCGGCCCTGCGGACGGCGGCGATGGTCAGCCTGACGGCGTCGTAGGTATGGACCACCAGGTAGTCGGGCTGTCGGCCGAAACGCCTCTTGAATTCATCTTCGAACGGTTGGGATCGGGGCGATCTCTCGTACAGGCGTGGGAAGACGACACCTTCTGCCGCCCTGCCGGCCTGCTTGACGAACAAGCGACTCCCCATCCAGGGCCCGCCCAAGACCGGACCGTCATAGCCTTGGCCGCGCAGGTCCGACAACCAGCATGCGCTGCACGGGGCATTGGCGATCAAGACCACTGCGGCCGGCTCGGCCGCGATCACTTCCGACCACGTTTCTTTCCGCGCGCGCTGCTGCGGGTCCAACTCAAAATGATAGGCGGGGGCAAGGCCACGCCGGGCCAGGCTCTTGCGCAGTTCCACCGCAAAGAGGTGAGAATCGTGATCCACCGCGGAAACCACCACAAACGGCCGCTTTCCGACGCGCGCGACAAGAGCCCGCGCCAAGACCTTCGCCTGAGCTGGATCCTGCGGCACGCACGTAAACATCCAGGGCACATTGGCCAGGTTCACCGTCTTGTCGGTCGCAACGGGATTGACCAGGGCGAGCCGGGCCTTGGCCACGACCTGCTCGGCCAGGTGCGTGGAAGGACCGTCGATACCACCGACGATCGCCCAGACCCGGTGGACGTAAGCCATCCGCGCGACCTCGGCAACGCCTGAGCCCCAGGGATTCTCCGACCAGCCCGGTACGAGGCGAAAGGGAATGCCGTTGTAGCCGCCCGCTTCGTTGGCTTGCTCGATAGCCATGGTGGCCGCACACCACATGTCACCGCCCACCGGATGCGAAGGCGTCGCCGGCCCAAAGTAGCCGATGCGTACTTCCTTCAAATCAGCGGGCGGTTCCTGCGCCCGCCCGGGACCGGCGTATCTCGGCTCCCGGACGCGGGCATCGAAGAAGGGTTCGCCGGGTGGCGCCGGCGAAGCGTTTCCCCAAGCGCAAACGGAAATTGCTGATGCCAGCAACAATAGCATTCTACCGCGAGTGTCACACATGCTGGGTCACCGTGCGTTGCCCGGTTCATCTCGGGCCACGACCGAACCGGCCGGGATGTCGAGATCAGCGCGGGAAAAGTAGTTCCACCGGCCGTTCTCACGCCTGGCCAGGAACACTTCGCCCCCGTCATCCAGGGCGGCGGTCAGCGGGATATCCCCCGAGACGCCTTCCCAGGGCCGGGCTCGATGCGCCAGGACGTCACGGATCTTCGCTCGATTCAGACCCGCGGCCTGTATCGCCCAGATCAACATGTTCATGCCATCGTAGGCGTGGGCGGCAAACGTCTCCGGCTCCTCGCCGAACCGTTGCTGGAACGCCTCGCGAAAGCCTTCCAGCCTCGGATCGGCGCGCGTTGGATTCCACGCCGACGTGCAGATCACACCCTCAGCATTGGCTCCGGCAATGTCCGCGAACTCGTCCAGGAGACAGCGGTCACAGGCAAAATAAGGATGCTTCATGCCCCGGGCGCGCATCTGGTTGAGGATCAGGGCGCCCTCGCGCGCGTCGCCCCAGTGTACGATGGCCTCGACATTGGCCTCCTCAAGGCGATCCAACTGCAGCGAAAAATCGTCGATGCCAAGGTCGTAGGCCATCTCCAGGATAATGGGGTGCCCCAGACGCCGGCTGCCGTCGCGAATCTCGCGCACGCCGAAGCGGCCGTACCGATTGCTCGCACGCACGATGCCGACGCGGTCGAACCCGCGCTTGCGATACAGATAATCGACGAGCAGATAGCCCTGCCGCCGGTCGTCACCGATACAGCGAAAGACCCAGGGGATGTTCGTCTCAATGAACGTCGGATCGGCGTCCCCTGCGTTCATCATGGTGACCTCCGCCTTTAAGGCCACGCGAATTGCAATGTGGCTGTTCGCGCCGTCGATGGTCCCGAGGATGGCCCAGACTTTGTCCTTGTAAGCCATCTTGATGATCTCATTGCCGGAAGCACCCCAGAGGCCGTTGTCGTTGCTGACGACCAGTTCGAACGGGAGGTTGCGCCGCAAGTAGCCGCCCCGGGCATTGGCCTGCTCGATCGCCAGACGCGACCCCTGAAGCATCTTGATACCGAGGGCTTCCTCGTGACTCTTGCCGCCGGTGGCGACCGACACCGTGGACATGATCGGCCCGATGAAACCGATCTTCACGCGATCGACATCGGTCGGCTCGGGGATGGCCCGGCCCGGCCCGGTGTACTCCATCTGCGCCAGAAAATGCTCCTTGTAGGGCTCGACGTGCCGAAACGGCTCCACGTCGCCGGCGGTCTCGGCGTAAATCTCCTCCTCCTTCAACTCCAGCGCGGGGACCTCATAGGCATTGACCGAGTTGATCTCAGCGAGCACACGCGCCGTGTGCTCGTCGATCTCGACCTCGTCCGGCGCCGCTGCCGTTTGGGTCTTCTCGGGACTGCTGCACGAACAAACACCCAACGTCGCCATGACTAGCATCACAATGATGGTACGCTTCATAAGCGATCCTCCTCGCTCCCCATACACTTGTTGGTCATTTTCTGACAGCATGCTTCTCCGCATTCTCCGCAACGGGCGGCTTCGTGCGAACAGGCCGCTCCTTGAGACCCGGATAGTAGCCGGCGCCCTGGCCCCGGGCAAGGCCTTTGGACGTACCGACCCAAACGTCATCGCCGTCGAATTCCACCCACAGCGCGTAATTGTGCGGAATCCCGCGGGGACTGCGGACCGTCTCCAGAACTTCGTTGTTGCGACTGACCACGGCGATTCCTTCGTGCGTGTTGGGGTCCATCGTGTAGGTCACCCACGTGTCGGTCGCAAAATCCGTCACCACGCCCACCCCCTTGTCCGTGGCGTACCAGGCCTCGTCGGCGCTGCGTCCTTTCACGGCGTTGCCGAAATCGCTGGGCAAGCCCGTTTCGTGCTGGTAGTAGCCGCGCCAGTGCCGACCATCGTACCGGCACATGCCGAAATACGAGCTGACCCACAAGATGTCGTCCACGTAGCTGACGCCGGTGGTGATGACATGAACGACCCCATCGTCGCGGTAGAGGTCGATCTCCATCTCGCCGTCGGGGTCAATGTAATCCTTCCAGCTCTCCGTGGCGACATCGAATTCCAGCACGCCGCTGCCCCAGATCCCGAGATACACCTTGCCGTTGTCGTAGCACACGCCGTAGTTCCAGATCTCCTCCATGGGCGCGTTCTTCTCAGTGTAGATGCTCCACTCGCCGGTAACGGTATTGTAGCGGCTGGCGCCGGCGGTGGTCGCGGCCCAGATGTTGTCGTGCTCCACGGCCACGCCGTACACGACGTCGTTGACCAGGCCGCTGTTGAGCTGGTGCCAGTGGTCGAAGCGTCCCCCGCTAAAGCGGGCCAGGCCGCCTCCGAACAGGCCGAGCCAGAGCTCGCCCGTCTTCGGGTTGGCGTCGAGCGCGGAAACGACCCGCCAGGGCAAACCGTCGGCTTCTTTCCAGCTCTCGATTCGACCCGTGGTCTTGTCGATGCAGGCCAGGCCGTCCTCGGTACCGACCCAGATCTTTGTCCCTTCGGCCTCGACCGCAAAGATGTGGTCGTTCGGCAGGCCGTCCTGGGTGGTAAAATGCTGCCAGTCCGTGTAGACAAAAGGCAACTCCCCCGCCCTGCCGCTCGCGCCCACGCACAAGGGGAACAGCCACACGCACGTTGCGATCATTCGCCAACAGATCATACGAACCTCGTTCAATTCACTCACTACAACGTCTTGATGTATTCCATCAAATCGTTGAGCTGGTCTTTCGTCATATCGTTGGTTAACCCGTGTTGATCGTTCGGATTGTAGCGGGTCCAGATCTCCTCCAACGTCTCGGCCATACCATTGTGCAGGTAGGGAGCGGAATCATAGATGTTCATCAGGTGCGGCGTGTCGAACTCGGACTCCCGGTCATATTGCAGCTTCGTGCCGATGTCGTGGCGCTGCCGGTCGGTGTACAGCGGAGGACAGTGACACGTCACGCAGCGGTTCTCCTTGGGAATCATGCGTCCATCGTTGGCCATCGTCCGCTCGAACATCGCCTTGCCCCGGCGCTGGGCATCGGTCAGCTCGGCTCCCAAAGGTCGATAGCGATTGGGCGGTCGGGGAATCGTGCAAATGTAGTTGTCCAGCGCCGAGAGCTGCTCGGGCGTAAACGGCTGAATCCGCGTGAAGAAGACGGACAGCCGCGGGCCGCATTGCCGTTGCAGGCTGGGATTGGTCCCCTCCCACTTGAATGGGGCGGTGTCCAGGATACCGCGGAGCGTTCGGTTGTCCACGGGGCTGATCCCGATACCGTCCGGCTCGATGTCGTACGTCAGCCCGTCGATGTGCCCGTCCGGGTGACACGAATGACAGGAGAACTGGCGGCGGAACGTAATGTTGGCGCTGTGGAAAAGACGCTCGCCGTAGCGGACCTTCGTGATGACCTTCGGGCCGCCCAAATCGACCCGGGCAGCCGCTTGCAGCGTCTCGAGATCGATGACCGTCAGCGAGTCATCCAACGCGTTGGCCACGAAAGCGGCCTTGCCGTCCGGCGTAACGAGTACGCCGCGCGGGCTGTATTCCATCGGAATATGCTTGAGCACAAACTCCGTAGGCTTGCCAAGATGGTTCGGAAAGACGTGTTCGCGCTCGTGTGGCGAGGCGTCCTGCAGCATGGATATAAGCCTGGGCACATCCACCACCGCCAGCCGGTTCGACCCGGAGCTTGTCACCAGGGCCAGTTTCCCGTCCGGCGTCAACGCCACGTCCGCCGGGTCGGGAAAACACAGGCCGGGCTCGTCCAGCAGGACCTGATCGACGCGCCCGTCACGCCAGATCACCCCCAGACCGTTGGTGATGGTCCAGCCCTGGAGCAGACGCGTCATCGGCACCAGGTTCTTCGTGCGATTTAACGTAATCACCGCGAATTCGCCGCTCGGATGCCAGTCCACACCCTGGAGGAGATTGGCCGCGGGAACGATCCAGCGGTCCTCCACTACGGAGCGATCCGTATCGACAACGGTAACTTCGGACATGGACGGCGTGCGAAACGGGACGAAGCGAGAAAGGTTGTTCGTAACGTACAGATCGGAGCCATCGGGCGAGAGAGACAGCGACCACGGGCTGCGGCTGGCGCTAAGACGCTTGATTTCTTTCAAAGTCGTTGTGTCGATGACCGAGATGCTGTCCGATGAGGTATTGAGCACGTACAAGCGCTTGCCGCTACGGTCGGTCAACACGCCGTGCGGCTCGTCGCCGACGTCGAGCGTGGCGATGCTCTCGCGCGAAGCCACATCGACAACGGAAACCGTATCATCCAGACGGTTGCTGACGTACGCGAGCGCGCCGTTCGGATGAAACGCCACATCGGTCGGATGCCGCCCCACAGCGATCTCCGCCACCTTCATCCGCGTTCTTACATCGACGACGATGACGGTGTGGGACGCTTCAGAAGCGACGTAGATTTCCCTGCCATCCGGGCTCAGCGCCATGTTCAGGGGCGTTTTGTAGCGCGGCTTCTCGGCCGTTTTCTCCACTTCGGTCGGATGCGCGATGGCAGCCAGCGCCTCTTCGTAATCGAACGGCTTGTCATGCGCATTCTCGTGGCAGGCCAGACACGTCTGCTTCGTGACTTCTTTCAAGCCGGCGGCCCGGGCGGCCCGCGGATCGACCATGAAGGCCTCCGCCGAATACGCGCTGCCGGGGCCGTGACACGCCTCGCAGCCGACGCCCTCATAGATCCAGCAGGACTCCTGCGATGCGTGCCTGGCGTCGTGGTAGCTGGTGGTGTGGCACTTCAAACAAGCCTCGCTGTGCTGGGGCGCATCCTCGACCCCTTCGGCCTTCGCGATCTCGTACGCTTGCTGCGTCGCCAGAACGGCGAAGGCTCGTGCATGGGCGCTCGTCCGCCACTTGCTGAACTGGTGTCCCTTCTCCGGACCGCGATGGCAGGTCGCGCAGCGGTAGACGCCGACGTAAGCGGGTCCTCCATTCGGGGAATCAACACGCGCCGGCTTGGGCGGCTCGTCGTACGCCCACTTCTTGGGCGTCGGATGGGCAATTTGCTTAAGCCCCATGAGAATGTCCAGCTTAGGCAGGTTGTGCACCGCCATGTGCGAGCCCTTGACCTGATGACAAACCATGCAATCGCGCACGACGGGCATCTCCAGCCCCGCGGCCATGGCCGCTTCGCGGTCCCGCATGACCGACTCGTCCATGTACTCGCTGCCCGGCCCGTGACATTTCTCGCATTGTACCCCATCCTCGGTGAAAAATGTTTCGTCTTTCTCCCACTCTTCGGCATGCGCGCCGGTCGAATGGCATCCGAGACACATCGGACTTGCCTGCGGGTCCTGCGGAATGCCGCTCAACTCGGCAATGGCCTTTGCCTCCGGACGGGCCAGCACCGCGTAGGCCCGGGCGTGCTTGGACAGAGCCCAAAGACTGCACGCGTGCCCCATGCCTTCGCCATCGTGACAAGTGGCGCACGTTTTGACACCGACATAGATGGGGTGCTTCTGCGCCGGTTCCGCCCCTGGAACGCGGGAAACGGTCGCAAGAACTGTCAGCAACGTCAAGAGATAGTCGTGTCGCATTTTGCCATGGCTCCTTCGATTAGGATGGCTGCGTCACCTTGAGAATCTGATCGGCCTTCACATCGCGCAGGACCGTCGTCGTCGCGTCCGGCCAGCGGATCTCGACGACGTCCGCTTTCTCGGCGTCGCCGAGGCCGAAATGGCAGCGATGGTCGCCCTGCGACAGATAGCCGCGTACCGGAATCGCGTCCTGAATCTGCACGAGAGTGCCCGTCGTAACCGTTACGCGAGCGCCGAGCGCCAGCCGCTTGCCGCCGGCCAGCCAGAGTTCCACCATCAACCAGTGGTTCTTATTGCCGCCGTCGTTGCGCAAGAGGCGCGGGCTGTCGTTGAGATTCACGACGAGCAGATCGAGGTCGCCGTCGTTGTCGTAGTCACCGAAGGTGGCGCCGCGACCCACATACTTCTCGCGAAAATACGGCCCGGACGCATCCGCGACGTCGACGAAGTGTCCCGTCCCATCGTTGCGCATGAGCACGTCCTCCTCGGTGTACTCATGATGGGCGTTTCCGTTGGCCACGAAGACATCGACGTATCCGTCGCAATCATAGTCGAACAGGACCCCGCCCCACCCGGTGTACTGACCGCAAACCACGGCCAGGTTGGTCGGGGCCGTTCGGTCTTCGAAGTAGTCCTGGCGATTCATCAGCAGACAGCCGTAGCCCATGTCCGGAACGTAGATATCCAGCCAGCCGTCCCGGTCCACGTCTCCAACCGCCGGGCCCATCGAGGAGACCCCCTGCCCCCCTTCGCCGAAAGCCAGGCCCATTTCGAGACCTTCGCTCACGAAGCGTCCCTTGCCGGTGTTGCGGAAGAAATAGTTCTCCATCCCATCGTTGGGCACGTAGATGTCCAGGTAGCCGTCGTTGTTGAGATCGGCCACGGTTGCACTCATGGCCCGGCCGTTCGACTGAAGGAGCCCCACCGGCTCTGTCACGTCGGTGAACGTCCCGTCGCCATTGTTGCGATACAGGGCGTCGGGCTGGCCGCTGTAGCTCAGCGGTCCCGGATAGCCGGCGGCGGCGTAGAAGGAGCGGAACTTGCCGCTGTCGTACTCCAGGTAATTCGCCACGTACACATCCAAGTCCCCGTCACCGTCGAAATCGAACCAGGGCGCCGACAGACTCCAATGTGCGTCGGCCAGCCCCGATGCCTCGGAGACATCGGTGAAGGTGCCGTCCCCGTTGTTGCGGTACAGGACATTCGGCCCGTAGTTGAGCACGTAGAGGTCGATGTCGCCGTCCCCGTCGTAGTCGGCCGCCGAGCATCCCACGCCGTAGCCCTTGTGGCCCACGCCCGCTCGCTCCGTGACATCGGCGAAGGTGCCGTCGGCCTGATTGCGATAGAGAGAATTGCTCAGCTTGCCCTTGAGCCGGCGGCCCCGGTTGTCGCTGACGTCTGTGAGCCAGCATCCGTTGGTGAAGTAGACGTCGAGCCGGCCGTCGTTGTCATAATCGAAGAAGGCCGCGCCGGCCCCGGTGCCCTCCACGATGTTGCTCAGGTCGAAATCACCGTAGCCGTGCTTCGCCTGGATTCCGGCCTCCTGCGTCACATCCACGAACACCGGCAGATCCGCAAGCGCCGCCCCTGCCGCCGCCTGCCCCATTATCAGTATCACCAACCGTCGGATAGTCACACCTACTGTCCTCCATCGCCGCTGCGCGGGACCGGCGCCTCGGGCTCTGGAATACCGTCCCATAGCGCACCGGTGTCAATCCACTCCACGAACGTTCGTTTCTCGCCCTCACGCAGGGGCTCGGCCCCTGCCGGCGGCATCGTCACCACCGGTCCCTTTGGAGCGGGCTCATCCCAGGGACGCGATGTCCGGCGACCGTACAGACGCCAGATCAAGGAGCTCGTCCGGGCTCGACCCGGATGGACGTACCGGCCCGCTCCCTCCCGAGCTCCGTCGAGAAGGCTTTCGTAGCTGCGTGCGAAACGCGCAGGCCCACCCTCGCCCGGAATCGGCGTGAGATTGCCTGAAAGATGCACCGGCGCGTTCGGCTTTCCGTGACACTGGGCGCACCGGGCCGCAATAATGGGCATCACGTCGCGACGGAAATCCACCGTGCGTCTGTGTTCCGGCGGCACGGCCAGCTTCACCGACGCTTTCTGAGCGGCGTCGACAAAGACGTTCTCCGGCGTCAGCTCGCCATCTTCGTGACAGCCGATACAGCCGCGTGGCTCGTGGTTCTTGGCCCAGATCCAGCCGCAACTTCGCAACGCCATCCCGTCGGCATCGAGGATCTGAAGCTCGATCGGAATGTCGGCGGGGATCTCCACGTTGAACGATCCGTCTTCTTCGACCGGCACCTCCGACAATATCCGCCTCTGCGCCAAAACAGGAATGCCGTACGGTCCAACGCCAGCGACAGCCCGGTCCGCGTCTCCCCGCGAATCCTCGGCTCCCGGAGCCACCCCTTCCAGGATGCGCACGCGTTTCACCGACCCCCGAGGCAGCCATTGCGGGTCCTCCAAGTCGTTGATGTATACGCTGAGGCAGTAGAGCTTTCCGTTCGGGTCCTTCTCCGTGACCACGCTGGACCGTCCATCCGGCTCTGCGCGGGGCACGACGGCCCTGGCCTGGACATCGTGCCATTGCGGGTCGTCAAAGACCGGCTCCCACCGGCCGTCAGCCGGATCGAGAACACCGACGGCATGCGTATCGTCGCCGCTGCCTGAACGCCGCGAGACGAGAATGCGGCCGTCCGGCAAGGGAGAGGGGCAATGGAAGAGTCCCTCCCCAGGCTGCGTCACCGGCCGGTAGGAATGGAGCGGCCGTCGCAGTGTCACCGACCCGAGACTGCCCGCCCCGTCCCACGGCAGGGTATCGGCCTCCACGAAGACCACCAGGCCGCCGGTCGTGCTGCAAGGCATGTGCTTGATGCGCTTGCCTTGCTCTACACAGAACGCGGCGCAGTCGGCCCCGTCGATATTGATCCCAAACAAACCGATGCGCCCCCGGAAGCCGCCATCGAGTCGGGCTCGCTGCCAGCTCGCAAAGACCACGCGGCCGTCGGGCAAAAGGCAGGGATCGAAATCAGCGGACAGGTTGAACGTCAGCCGCCGCACGGCGCTGCCGTCGAGCTTGCACGAATACAGGCTCGTGGCGTGACCCAGGCCGCACTCGTTCGACCGGAGAGGCCGCGAACCCACGAACGTGAGCTGGTACCAGGGTTTGGGAGAAATAATGGTGTACAGCGTCGACTGGTAGGAGGGGCTGCGACAATCGCCGATATCCCGCGTGATCTGCCGGAGATCCGACCCGTCGACGTTCATCTCGAAGATATTCCAATCGTCGCCGGCAGCCCTCTTGCCGGCAAAGAGCAGCCGCGTCCCGTCGAAGGAAACCTCCGGATCGCACGCGCTGTGAAACCCCTCGGTGAGGACCTTTATCGAGCCGTCGGGGCCTACAACAGCCAACCGTGCGTCCCGACCGCAATCGGCTCGAAGTATTCCGCCGGCCGCCGACTGCCTTTCCCCGGCCTCGCGAACGGGAAACTGCGTCAAAACGAACGGGTGCTCGACGGGCGACCGGGAAGAGTCCTGCGCATCGGCAACCGGCCCCGCTGCACAGACGGCCATCGCGCAAACAGAGAGGAAGAAGCCGCAAAAACAGCGTTGAAAACGCCCCGTCCGGCTCGTGAAGAGACGACGGGTCCCCCCTGGCGGAATCGCGCCCCCCCCCAATCCGTATGTGCGGATACATTGGGAACCCAAACCCATGGCCGCCTCATGCAGTCAACCAGACTCGTCACGCCCTGTCGGGGGCGCATTAGCTAAACCCACGTTGCGATTATAAGAAGGTGCCACTCCAAAAGCAAGCACAAGACAATTCTGTCACGTCACGAGCGCGCCCGCCAGAGACATCCGTCACTTCGCTTTGATCGCATCCACTTCAATCTCGAACAGCAGATCGTCGCGGCAAATGTCGTTCTCCACAATCACCACGGGAAAGCGGGGCAACCGGTTCTCCCGCAGGCGCGCCTCAAAGAGCGGCGCATTCTCGTGGTGTTTGAAATACGCCAGCGCACGGACCACGTCCTCCCAATCCATCTGGCGGGCTTGCAGAATCGCCTGCACCACTTCCATGGTCTTTCGGAGTTGGGCGGCCGGATCGTCGAGGAAGACCGTGTTGCCCTGCTCATCGATGCTGGCCGTCCCGGAGACGTAGAGCCGGCGATGGTCCGGCGTGTCCAGCTCGACCGCCCGGCTGAAAGAGCTCCCGTACTCCGGCGCCGGTGATTGAAGCGGAGAGGGAGTCTCGAAAGCCTGTACGTCGGCGCTCTTGGCCCGAACGGCGATGAGGCCCGCGGTCAGTGCCGCGTTGCCCGCGTTGCGCCCGCCCACGCCCGTGCTGGCCGGAAGCAGACCGTCGAAAACGCCTTTCTCCTTAAAAAACGCGGTGCGAACCTTATTAAAACCCCCGTACCAGTCGAGAATCGCGTTGTTGTAGAACCAGGTGCGCAGCACGTCGGAAAACGCCATTTGGGCCTTTTCCAGCAACGCTTCCATCTGCTGCAGTATCTCGGCCGCCTGCTCGCCGCGGGGTGACATCGCGTCCGTCGGCAGCAATCCGACGAGGCGACAATATCGCACATCCTCGTCTTCGAGAACCGTACCCACACACCGTCCGTTCCATTCCAGCCGCTGCACCTCGACTCCCGTTACAAGCCAGAGATGGATGCCGTAGAAATCATCGGTTCGCGTGTTCTCCACCCAGCCCAGCGGCACGGCGCCGCCGTCCAGGCCCCTCACCAGGCGGTCGAGATCTTTGCGATCTCCGGCCGCCACGCCCAGAACCTCGGCCGAAACGATCTCCCCCCCGAGAGCGTGCGTCGTCGCGCCGGCCCGTTCGAACAACGACTCGTGAGACTCACCCGCCGTCGGAGTTAAGGTCACAAAATGCTCCCGGAGAGATCCTCGGTCCAGAGTGACGACCTCGGAGCCCGCCCCCGTCTGTTTCTTGATGCGTGCCAATCTTGCGCTCCTTCACACGTCGTTTCGATTCATCGGTACCGCCCAACCTACAGCCAATACGTCTATTCGGCCCGACCACTTCACATAAATATCGTCAGGGATTACCCTTTTTCTGCACTACCAAAGTGACATTTCCGCCAAAAAGCCGCAAAAACGGCCCCGATGCAGCCAACAGTCCTTCCCCGCCCCATCGCAGACGGCCTACGAACACCTCAGGACCACGAATGACGGGGCGTGGTGCTCCCATTTTATAGGACATCATGGCGGGCTTAAACCAAGACCTGCGGCTTGGGGTGTTGCGGAAAGAATTCCTGCCTGTTAAGATGGGTACGGCGTGAACCAAGGATGGAACGGCTGAGCCCCTTTGACGTGGAATAGGTTGTCTCTGTCATGAAGATATATGCCCGGACCGGTCAGCGATCGACACCGCAACATCGGAGTCCGTACGTTGTCACTCCGTCGTGGGCGCGAGGGGCTCGGTTCCTGCTCGTTTCCCTGCTGCTTGTCGGGGCGGGCCTTCCCGCTGGCGCTATGGCGGGGGCCGCAGTTCCATCCGCCGAGCCGCAACGCAGCGGCGCCACGTCCCCCGCATCGACAACGCCGGCGCGGGTGACCCCGGAGCAGACCGCCGCCCTCAAGAAAGAGGAGCGGGCCCTCGTCGATACCCTCCTGAGCGACTTCCCCGAGAGTGTGGACGCCACGGTGCTTTTGAGCCGCGTGCACTATCGCCACGGCAACACCGCCGAGGCCCAGAAACTCTGGGGACAGGTCCTCCGTCAGGACCCGAATCGGGCCGACGTGTACCACACCATGGGCTTGTTCACCATGGGGAAGGGACAGTACGCCCAGGCGATCGCACACTACCGCAAAGCGCTGGCGCTCGAGCCGCAGACCGCGGGCCTGCATGGCGACATCGCCCGTGGACTGATGGGGCTGGGCCGGCACGAAGAAGCCATCCAGGAGTTGCAACAGGATATCAAGCTGTCCCCTCGTCCGAGTTTCAGCTACTTTCTGCTGGGCCAGGAGTACCTGCAAGTCGACGAATACGAAAAAGCCAAGAGCAGCTACGAACGGGCGATAAAGCTCGATCCCAAACTGACGAACGCCTATTACGGTCTGTTCACGGTCTGCACGCGCCTCAAGCTGCGCGACGAAGCCAGGAAACACCTGGCGACCTTCAAGGAACTCAAGGCCGAGGACATGAAGGTACTGAAGGACCGCAACGACGCCTTCAACGATCTGGTTGACATGCAGCGCGGCGCCGCCGAGACGTTCCTGGGGGCCGCCCGCCTCTATCAGGGGCGAGGCGACCTGGCCCGCGCCGAACAACTGCTCGTCAGGGCCGTGACTCTCGACCCGCAGAATTCCCTCTGCCACCTGACCCACGGCGCCGTCGCCGCCCAACGGAAACATTTCGCCGACGCCGAGCGGGCTTTCCGCGAAGTGATCTCGCTCGCGCCGACGGGCGGACGCGGATATTGCGCCCTGGCGCACTTGTATCTGCAACTGGGCCAGAAGCCCCAGGAGGCCAGGCAACTGGCGAGCCGGGCCGTGGCGCTGGAACCGACCGCCTTCAACTACTACGTGCTGAGCTGGGCCTGCGACCGCAACGGAGACAAAAAAGGCGCCTGGGCCGCGATCGAAAAGGCCGTGCAAATCCAACCGAAAAATCCCCTGTACCGACGGGTTTATGAAGCCATCCAAAAGAAAAAATGAGTTGAAGGCCACCGCCGCCCACCGTTTCCATGCCCTGATAGGCCGACTTGCGAGCCTGCTCCTCGTGCTGGCTGCGGCGCAGCGCGCCGGCGCCGACGGTCCCATTGCCTTCACCGACGTCACCAGGGAAACCGGCATCTCGTTCGTGCATACGGACGGAGGATCGGGCCGACGCTACATCATGGAAACGGTCAGCGCCGGATTGGCCCTGTTCGACTATGACGGCGACGGGGACGTGGACATCTACTTCCTCAACGGCGCGCCGCTGGAGGGCACGAAGGTCGAGACGCCCCCGCGCAACGCCCTCTATCGTAATGAAGGCGGCTGGAAGTTCACGGACGTCACCAAACACGCGGGCGTGGGCGACACCGGTTACGGCCTGGGCGTCGCCGTCGGGGACTACGACAACGACGGCCATCAGGACCTCTACCTGAACAACTACGGCCCGAACGTGCTGTACCACAACAACGGCGACGGGACCTTCACCGACGTCACCAGCGGCGCCGGCGTGGACAACGGCGCCCGGGTCGGCGCCGGCAC
The DNA here is from genome assembly GCA_016932895.1 of Sedimentisphaerales bacterium. Next base: position 34,251 of record JAFGCA010000494.1, read on the forward strand.
GTGCTTTCTCGACATGGACAAGGACGGTGACCTGGACCTGTACGTCTCCAACTACCTCGATTTCTCGTACGAGAAACACGTCGCGACGGCCACGAAAGGCTTCCCCGTCTACGCCAACCCGCGCTTCTACCCGGCCCTGCCCGACACGGTGTATCGCAACAACGGCAACGGCACCTTCACCGACGTCAGCGCCGCATCCGGCGTTGGCGCCCACGCCGGATGGGGCATGGGAATCGTCTCCGGCGACTACGACAACGACGGCGACACCGACGTCTTCATCGGCAACGACGTGGCGGAGAACTTCCTCTTCCAGAACGACGGCACCGGCAAATTCGAAGAGGTGGGACTCTTCACCGGCGCCGCCTACGATCTCCACGGGGACGAGCAGGGAAGCATGGGCGTCGATTGCGGCGACTACGACAACGACGGCTTTCTCGATTTCTTCGTCACGTCCTACCAGACCCAACTGGCCACGCTGTACCGCAATCTCGGCGACGGCACCTTCGAGGACGTCACGCTGAAAACCGGCGCCGGCGCCGGAACGCTCGCCTACGTCACCTGGGGCAACAGTTTCGTCGACTTCGACCAGGACGGCGACCGCGACATCTTCATCGCCTGCGGCCACCTGCAGGACAACGTCGAGAAGTTCGACGGCACCAGCACGTACTTCGAGCGCAATATCCTGCTCCTGAACACCGGGGGCGGAAAATTCGTGGACGTCACCGACGACGCCGGCGACGGCATGAAGGTCGTGCTGAGCAGCCGGGGCGCGGGCTTCGACGACATGGACAACGACGGCGACGTGGACGTTGTCATCCTCAACTCGCGACGGGAACCGACCCTGCTGCGAAATGACTCGCCCGACAAGGGGCACTGGCTGCAGGTCCTCCTGCGCGGCGTCAAGACCAATCGAGACGCGGTGGGCGCGCACGTCAAGGTAACCGCAGGGGGCCTGATGCTGCTCGACGAAGTGCACAGCGGCCGGGGGTATCAGAGCCACTACGGCACGCGCCTGCACTTCGGACTGGGAAACGCCGCGAAGGCCGACCGGATCGAGGTCCGCTGGATCGGCGGCGGCGTGGACGTCTTCGAAAACATCCCGGCCGATCGACAGATCACCCTCACCGAAGGAACCTCCCGAAACTAACCCGTCCGCAGCCGCAAAAACGCGCAAACACTGCTGGAGGGTGTGCCGCGCGCATTTTTTTCTCTTCCCGTGGCAATATGGAGATTTTTCCGTGTATCGTTTCCTAAGGGCAGACCTGCGGCGCTGCCCGCTCAAGAATATCAGTGCCAAGTTGCGGGCCCGCGGGTCCGCACGCATATTGCACTCGAAAGTTTTCGACGCCCTCCGTGGTCCGGACGAATCCTGGGCCGCAAGAAAGGAAGGTCCTTATGTCTACGAACATCTCCAGACCGTGTCGTTTGATTGTCCTTCTGTTATGGCTGCCGGCCGGGATGGCACTGGGCCAGACGGATGTCGTGAGTCCCGACAATGTCCTGGTTCCGCAAAGCCGTTTCTACGGTTTCTCCCGGCGCGGTGAGCCGACCATACGGATCAATGGGGTGAAGGCCCACATTCAGATGTCTGAGGATACCACGGCGACGACGACCCTGATCGTCGAGCTGGAAAACATGTCAGCCACGGAGCAATCGGCGGAGCTTCTCATCCCCGTGCCCACCGATGTGGCCCTGTTGGACATGCAGTATGGTTTGGAAAACTTGCCTCTTGCGGGCCATGTCAGAACGAAGACCGAAGCGACGGCCATGCTGGCGCAGATGGTCGTGGACGTCAACGATCCGGCCTTGATGGAATTCGTCGATGCCGGTTTGATCCACAGCGATTCCTTTGGCATTGCCGGCGCAGGCACGACGACGGTGAGCCTGAGTTATGAACAGACCCTCCAGATCCGAGGAAACCGCGTCGATTATCTGTTGCCTCGTTCCGAGTGGATTCTCTACACGGTGCCCTGGGACATCACCGTCACCATCCAGGCGAGCGGCCCCTTGTCCACCGTCTATTCGCCCAGCCACAGGATCGACGTGCAGCGAGACGATCGCAACGGCGCCGTGGTGACGGCGGTAACCGACTCTTCGACGATGGCCGGACCATTTCAACTGTTTTATCTGCTGGAGGACGTTCAGGGATTCACCTGCTCCGTACTGAACTATCCCTCGACTGAGTTCGACGGCGGCTACTTCCTGTTTCTGGCGGGGCTGCCCACGAACGTAGCAGGCGACGGAGACGACATCAAACGAGAGTTGACGCTGGTCCTGGATCGGTCCGGCAGCATGAGGGGCATCAAGATTGAGCAGGTCAAGCAGGCGGCCCGTCAGGTGATCGACGGACTGGCCGACGGCGAGGCCTTTAATCTGATCACCTATAACGCCCAGATCGACACCTTCAACGAAGAACCGCTGCTCAAGAACGAATCCACCCAACAGGCCGCCTTCAGCTATCTCGAAACCATAAGCGCCAGCGGACTGACCAACCTGCACGGCGCCCTCGAGACCGCCCTGTTGCAGGAGCCGACGGAAGGGTTCTTGCCCTTGATCCTGTTCCTGACCGACGGTCTGCCCACGACCGGCGAGACGCGCGAGGTGCAGATTCGGGACCTGGTCCTTTCCTCGAATCCCTACAATCGCCGCGTCTTCACACTGGGCGTGGGCTACGATCTCAATGCCCCCCTGCTCGACGGTCTGGCCGAACACTCTCTGGGGCGATCCATCTTCGTGAGCCCGGAGGACGGCGTCGACGTCGCCATCACGGACGTATTCGCGACCTTCTCCCGCCCCCTGTTCACGGACCTGGGCATCTGTTCGGTCTCGACAGAAGGGATTCCGGGCACCCGGCGGACCTACAATGTCCTGCCCTTCGCCATTCCCGATCTCTTTCAGGGCGACCAACTCGTGCTCATCGGCCAGTACGTGGGCCAGGAGCCCTTCCTGTTTGAGATCAACGGGAACTATCGCAATCAACTGCGGCCGTTCTTCTGCCCGATCGAGCCGCCCGACGGCAGCGGGAAGCGGGGATTCGTCCCTCGTCTCTGGTCCTCGCGCGTGGTGGCCCAGATTATCAATGAAATTCGCCAGTTGGGAGCCGACCCCGAGATCACCATTTACAGCGAGCGGTTCTGGGACCTCTCGGTGGCCATGGTCGACCTTTCGCTCACGTACGGTATCCTCACGGAATACACGGCCTTCTTCGGCGACGGCAGCGTTGATCTGCTGAAATACGGCGATCTGCTTCACTTTGGCTGGCTCGATCTGTACGACCGCGCGATCAAGGCGCGGACGGGCAAGGCGGCGGTCAATCAAAGCCTCAATCTGGGAATTCTCAAATCACAGAAGGTGCTCAACCGGGACAATCTGTACCTGGATCACAACATGGATGAAGTGAGAACCACCACGATTCAACACATCAATGACGCGGCCCTGTATTATGATTACTGGACGGGTATTTGGATCGACAGCCCGCTCCTGTTGCCTGCCGAGGAGCCCAACGCGCCCCTCGAAACCGTCACCGTCGAGTTCGGAACCCCGGAATTCACCGAACTGGCCTCTCGACTCGCGCTCCAGGGCCGTCAGGGCTGCCTGGCAATGCCTCAGGACGTCGCTCTGTGGGAAGGCGGCAACGTGGTACGAGTAAGCCTGCCCTACCCCGTAACCATCCCGGCCTGGACCGAAAGCACCACCCCCGGCCAGACCACCACGCCGAAAAGACGGTGACCGGCCGGAGACCAGCACTCCGGCACCAGTTGGGCCTCTTGATCCCGCCGGAAGATCGGGGCACCATTTCGCTCTCGTCTACAACGCCGACAAGAGATACGCCGAGCTGGCATTACGCCGCGTAGTGACAATCTGTGCCCCCGTGTGGCGCTCTTTCATCCGGGCCTCCTTTCCACAAGAACCTGCTTCGCACATCAGACGCCCCCCCAGTTCAAGCTGGGATAATCCGCGCAAGGCATATCGATACGGCCCAACAATGTCGGCTGAGTTGACGATCCGTGGCATTGACATCGACGCGCAGGTTGTGCTATGATGACATGGTCAGCGGGAAGGAGTGCCGACGTGGAGTGTACATGGGAAATCACGATCATGTTTTTTCGTTTTCAGGGGGCACAAGACGACTCCGACAGACGAACGGCTATGTCATGTTCGCGCGGGTATTAATCGCAACTGATTTGGAAAGGTGAAAGTGATGAAAAAGCTGACATTGCTATGGTTGGTCATGTCGGCGCTTGCGCTGCCGGCAGCGCACGCCGAAGATGGCTTGGTTGCCTATTGGCCCTTTGATACGGATTTCACCAACGCCGAAGGCACGGCAAGTCACGACGGGATTCCCGCCGGGACAGCGGCGATCTCATCGGAGGACGTTAAGGTTGGAGCGGGAGCGTTAAAGATTGACGATAACACCACAACCGCGAACCACGTGACGGCGCTCGGCGATTTTGTCGGCCCGGCCCCGGTGGTCAACACGGTGGTCGGCTGGTACAAGTACTCGGACATCAGCGGCGACGGTTCCGACGCCCGCAACTTCATCTGGGAGACGCAGCCAACCTACTCTCTGTCCTTTGGCATTCGCGACGGCGCGGCAGGGAAATACTCTCAGTGGTACTTCGACACGGAGGGTGGCGCCATAAACGGCGCAGGCCCCACCGTGAATGACGGTCAATGGCACCACGCAGCCGTAGTCTGGAACAGCATTCGCGGCCATATCAAGTACTATCATGACGGAGCCTTGCTCGACACCGTTGCGATCGACAAGGACAATAATCCGGATCTGGGGCAGGCGGGATTCAACATGGGGACGCATCGCGCAGCCGATGGAGGACGCAACTGGGACGGCTACCTGGACGAAATTGCCATCTTCAGCGTAGAACTCAATGAGGACCAGGTCGCCGCTCTCTACAGTAGCTCCGATACCATCAATCCACTCAACGTGCTGACGGAAGTCCCCGAACTGGCCACGTACCTGATCAGTCCGGTAGATACCAGGATATACAAAGAAGACGTTGTTCTCGCCTGGGACAAAAACCCGGTGGGAGACTGGACCTACGACGTCTGGCTGGGCACAGACCCCAACGCCCTGTCGATCCTGGCCTCGGGCATCTCGGAAACGCAATACCGCCCCGCAGACCTGGTTGGGGGAACAACGTACTATTGGAAGGTCACTGCGTCGTCCGAATTGGGCGCCGCCGAATCAGACGTCGCCTATTTCGAAGTCTATGAGAACCAGGGCCTGGTAGCCTATTGGCCGTTCGACCAGGACTACGCGAACGCCCAGGGCGACAGCCGCTACGACGGCGTCGAAATCGACAACGGCAACAGTGTGGATATTTCGTCGGAGGACGTCAAGAGAGGAAGTGGCGCACTGAAAATCAACGACGACGATCCGCTCACGTACGGGCTCATCCAGATCGAGGAAAACCCGTTCTTCGGTGGCCAGAAAACGTTGAGCATCGCAACGTGGTACAAGTACAAGGACATCGCCGGTGAGGGCTCCGTCGACCGACCTTTCGTGTTCGAAACCGCTCCGAACAATGCCGTCAGTTACGGAACGCGCTTCGAAGACGATGGCCTGGACGTCGGGGAATGGTACCTGCGCGGAACACCCGGCTTCAGCGATGTTAGCGGTCCGATCGATTCGAACGAGACATGGCACCACGTGGCGCTCGTCTACGACGCGGTCAAAGGCAATGCCAAATTCTATTTTGACGGTGCGCTGCGGGACTATGTGCAAGGCGATCCCTACCAGGGGCTTGGCGATGGCTTGCTGGCCGACGAGACCCTCAATATCGGCGACTTCCGCGATGGCGACGGGGGCCGCATGTTTGACGGCTACATCGACGACATGGCCGCCTATGATGTGGCGCTGTCCGGCAAACAGGTCAAGGCCATTTACGACGGGACCTACGAAGGCCAGACCATTACACCGGCCAACGTGCTGGATGTCATCAGCGACGTCTATGCCAAGGACCTCTATCCGGTAGGAGGAAAAATCCCGCTCGGCGCCACGTTGAGTTGGGAACCGCCGACGGACGTGGACGACCCCGAGTACCACGTCTACTTCGGCACCGATCCCGACACCGTTCTGGATGCTGAGCATGTGATCACCTCGGAAACCAGTGTCGAAGTTGCGCTGGAAGCCGGGACACAGTACTACTGGAAAGTCGACGTGGTCTCCGGCTCCGACGTTTTCGCAGGGGACTTGACGGAGTTCAGCACCGTTGAAGGCCTGATCGCGTACTACCCCTTTGACACGGGTTTTGCCAATGCTCAGGGCAATTCACTCTACGACGGCGAGGCGATCGGCCACGTCGAGGCCTCAAGCGACGATGCCGTCGTCGGCAGTGGATCGCTGAAGATCGACGACTGGAGCGATACGGCGATTCTGGTCACGATCGAACCGTCCCCGGTGATGGCCGGTCAAAAACAGCTTACCGTCACCGGCTGGTACAAATTCAAGGACATCAATGCCGACGGCGCAGACGCCCGCCCCTTCGTGCTCGAGAGCAACGACTACCACATCAGCTACGGCCTGCGCTGGGAGGATGACATGCTCGACGGCGGCGAATGGTATTTCCGGGGCTCTCCGGGATTCTCCGACACCAGCGGCCCCCTGATCACGCCGGAAGATCCCTGGCACCATTTCGCGCTCGTCTATAACGCCGACCAGGGATACGCCGAGTTCTACTTCGACGGAGAGCTTCGGGATCACTACGACGCGGATCCCGGAACCGGCCTGAATGAAACCACCTATATCAACATCGGCGATTACCGGGCCCGTGATGGCGGCCGAAACTTCGATGGATATATCGACGACGTCGCCTTCTTCGATGTGATTCTCAACGCCAATCAGATCAAGGCGATGTATGACAACCCCGACACCATCAACGGTGGCAACATCCTGGATCAGGACCTGTAAACCGCCGAAGGTGGGGAACGATCGAAGATCAGCAGGTGCGAATGATGGCCTGGCGTTGCATGTACACATCCGGGTATGCTCGAGGGAGTCGGGCATACCCTTCTCTACTGTTTCGTTGACGGGAGGTCGCATAGGCTCATGAAACAGAGAAATGCCTTTACGTTAATCGAGCTGCTGGTGGTGATCGCCGTCATTGCCCTGCTGCTCGCCATTTTGCTGCCTTCTCTCTCTCGCGCGCGGGAACAGGCGAAGACTGTCTACTGCGCAAACAACCTGAAGAACATCAACCTGGCGATTCTGATGTACGCCGAGGACAACGATGGCAAGACGCACCACTCTCCCAACCAAGGATTGTGGTATACGTTTGAAACCACTGCCAGCGGATTGGCTAAGACGTCCAACATGATCGACAAGGACCACAGTCTCGCCTATTGGGGCGTCGCCTACTATCCCTACTGCGAGGAAGCGGACACGTTCGTATGCCCGTCTTCAAAGTACATGGATGACCTGGGCGACTACGCCAACTCCGAGCTCTTTTGGGACGGCACCTACGGCCTCAACGGCTTCCTGAGCGGTCGCGACAAAAAGCGACTCGTCCTGCAGACCCCGCGTCCCGGCGAGCGCATCCTGGCCATGGATCACATCGAGCACTTCCTCGAGAACAACGACAACGGGGATATGCTGCATATCAAGGAAGGACAGCGTATCAATCTGGGCCAGTGGCGACAGCAAACGACCAATCTGGCGTACAACACGCCCGAGCACTACCCCGATCCTCTCGGGCAAATCTTCCGGCACGGGCGGCGCGCCAATCTCCTCTGGCTCGACGGCCATATCTCCAACATCAAGGAATCCCGGGGCATCGAGGTCCCTCCGTACTGGTTCTGTGGCGATGCCCCCAGCGATACGCGCGCCGATTGAGCGGCGGCAGGCATGCTCGAAGAACTTCACAGGAAAGCAGATGCCCGCTATGGCAGCGATGAAGGGGCAGTCCAGGACTCGATCCTGCTTTTGCTTGCTTCCTCCGTTCCTCCGTATCGCCCCAGATTCACGCGTCGCCCGTTGGGGGCCAGCTCCTGGTCGTAGGGCATGTAGATGCTGCCTCTGTCCACGCAGGGACTTGTCGTCTCGTCTTCCACCCACATCTCCCCATGAAGTCGTCCACCTGCGCTCTGCAAATGATAGTCTCCCTCGCTGGCGAAGGCAGGATCGGCGAAGAATGACTGCACATCACTGAGAGGCGAAGACTCTTGCTGCCACGAGGCGAGGTCCGAGTAGACCCTTCCCTCGATGTCGCCGAACACGGCGCTGTTGTTGTGATAGTAACAGTTGTTACTGAAATGGCCGGGCACAGGCGACGTGCCTGCCCAAAGGCAGGCGGCACCGGGATTCGACACCACGAGGACGGAGTTGCGGACCGACACGCCGTTGGCGTTCTCGCAGCGCAGCGCCGCCCCCGTGCTCCGGGCGAATGTACAGTTTCCGACCCGAACGACTCCTGCGCCTCCGTCTTCAGAGGCCGGACGGTTCGAGAATTCGAGCCCGTACGTGCCGCCGACGGTCAGCACGTTCCTGATTTCGAGATCTGCCCCGACCCCGACGCTCAGCAGACCTACCTGTCTGTAGTTCTCCACGTCGCATCTTTCGATGCGGCAATGTCTGGGTTCCACAAGCCGCACACCACATTCACCGCCTCTGATCCGAAAGGAACGTACGATTACGTGCGACGTATGGTCCAGAGAGATACAAGCACTGCCCTGTGCATGGCCCTGCCGGAAAAGGATCGTGTCGCGACCAGTTCCCTGGAGTATGACGGCTTGCTCTTTCGTGCCACTACACGAAGTATCCAGTTCAACATCCGTCCCCAGCAAATAATTGCCCCGGTCAACACAAATGACACTTCCCGGACCGATCTGGCACGTAGAGACAACCGCTTGGATGCTGGACTTTGGCGACCAGGGAAACAATCCACTGTTTGTGTCATCACCGGCCGCCGTACACCAAACGTCACCGAAGACGCTGGCATCATTCACGAAGTAGAGCGTGTTGGGGGATTTCGGGTTGCTCCCGTAGATCTGAATCTCATCGACATCCGTTATGCCGTCGTGGTCTGAGTCAGTCTCCGTCGGGTCGGTTCCGCACCAATACTCTCTTCGATTGGGCAAGGAATCTCCATCCGTCAGATCATCTTCGCCAGAGAACAGAAGGTGTCCAAGCCAATCCAGTTCCCACGCATCAGCCAGCCAATCCACATCAGCATCCTCCGCCGGACCAAAGATGGAATACTCCGCGACGTTGGGTACCGTCACTCGCATCGAGGGGTTGTCCATACCACGTGTCCCGTCGGTATATGCGGGCCCGACCCACTCGTATTTGTCGTTGGCATCCTCTCTGCGCAGCGTGAGGTCGTATTTGCTGGGAAAGACGTGCAGGACCCGGGGGGTGATGCCATAATCAATGCCGTCCAGGAATGCTTGGGCGCCCGAAGGGACGCTGTCCACAATCAGGTGGTCCTGGAGCGCTTGCGCTTGGGCGAGTGGACCAGCCGCCTCATGCGGATCGTGGTCCATGAGCAGGGTCCAGAACATCATCCACGGTATCTCCGGAACGTTGGGTTCCAGAGCCGCCGCGTCTTCGAGACACTCCATCGCGTTCCTTTGCGCCTCTGTTCTGTATTGCTCCACGGTGTATAGAAAGACACCGTCCTGGAAGTGCTGTGCCGCTTGCTCGTTGTGAAAGCCTATGCCGGGTCCTCGCATGTGCTGGAGATTGTAGGCCGCCAGGTGACGCGCCATGTCGTTGGGATCCGTCGAATTGATGACCGTATAGAAGTCCGACTCAGCGTACCGCGTGTTCCCTTGTTTGGCACAAGCGATGCCGCGTGCGATCCGCGCGCGATGATGATTGGGGTCGTACCTCAACGCTCGCGTATAGCTGTCGTTTGCGTCATCGAACCGCTGCAGCTCATCATACACCCAACCCAGATTATACCAGAGGCGGGCATTGCCCGGATCGTTCGGATCGAGAGCCAATTGGAGCCCTTGCCTGAGAATCTCCTCCGCTTCGTTGAATTTCCTCTGTGCAGCAAGGCACTTGCCCATGTTGATATAGGGAGAAACATAATTCGGATCGAGCTCCATCGCGTCGTTGAAATCAGTGATCGCGTCGTCGAACTTTCCCAGGTGAAACCTCGCCAGCCCTCTGTTGTTGTAGGCAATTTCATAGTCTTCGTCCAGTTCGATTGCTGCGGTGAAATGCTTCTCGGCGCTGACGTAATCGCCCCAGAAAAACCATTGGTTCCCGTAGTACACACGGCCCACAGCGTAATTGTCGTCGGCCACAAGCGGGCCAGCAGCACAGAGACAACAGAAGACAGGCCACAGACAAGAAAGGACGTTTGGGGGAATGCGACATCGAAACGTTGGCATAGGCGAAGTATTCATGGTTCATTGCCTCATAGTGCGCCAATAGTGTATTCGTGCCTGTCACTCACGCCTGACATCCGGCACGCGCCGTGGTCTTCCCTTTGGAAAGACCCGTCCTGGAACAGCCCTACACGTCACCATACACATATTGGAACAGGAACAGCCATACACGAGCACACACATACCGGATCGCACCCTGGAAATCCACCGCCTCCAGGCCCGCCAGAGTCCGTACTTGTGCATGCAGGAACAGTGACCGGACACGTGTCGTAGCCCGGGTAGAAGTGCCCTCCTGCATGATACACGACCATATTACAAACACACACTTCAATGGGCACGCAATTGCAGATCGTGCGCCCATAGGCCGCCTGTTCCCTGACCCCTGAGGCCGAGAGTCCCGCATCGGGTCCGCTGAGCTCCTCATCAAGCACGGGCTTCACAAACGCGCGAAGATCGGACACTGCGTAGACTTGCGGCGGCTCATCGTTTGGCTGCACGTCACTGTTGATTAATGTATGATCAACTACCCTGTGATCTTTATCTTCTCCCATGCCCATGACTCCTCATACTCAGCGTGGCCTGCCTCCACAGTGCTTTCTCAATGCCGAGCGTTTCGGAATTGTCGCAGATTCTCGATGTCACGCAGACACGCAGTGCGCTCCGGCCGATCATCACGTGACATGAGACAAATCCTCCTTCGCAGCAAAGGCACGTCCTCGTTTCACGGATCTCTCCAAAATGGCCTTCGTGATTTTCCGGACCATTTGGCAGCGAGCTGCCGCTCCACTCTCGGACGTGTAGGATTGATGCGCTTTGGCTGGACAGTCACCCAAGCAGTTCCACTTGGCGAAACACTTCTGACAACGCGGTCGCGCATACACGTTCATCATGCGAAGCTCGGCCAGACGCCTCATATCCAAGACGAAACGACCGGGCCCCGCGTCATATCGCCCGTAATGAAAGACTGCGGCGCGCGGATCGTCAGAGCGGCAGACCTCGAAGCATGCGGTTACATCGCCTTCGGGAGTCACGGCAAACGCATCCTCCGAACAGCCACAGAAGCTGAGACATGCCCCAGGCAATCTCACGGCGGAGAACCGAAGGACCGCACCCTGCTCGCTGGCCCGCGCCCACGCCTGGATGAAATGATCGGCGAAGACTTCCTGAGATGGCACGCCGGACTCCAGGCGACGACAGCGACCAGTCAAGAAGGCAGGCTCGAAATGCAGGATCCTCGCACCGGTACGGTCCACAAAGAAATCCACCATCTCTGTCATACGTTGCACGTTCAGGGCAGTAATCGTGGAGCGAATGGAGAAATGCGTCTCATGCTTCCGAAGGACTTCGACGAAAGACATAAGCGCGCCGTAGGACCCGCGGCCGTCGACGAACGGCCGCTGTTCGTTCTGTATGTCTTCCGGACCATCAAAAGACAAACTCACACTTTGAAACTCCCTGGCGACGAAGTTTGCTCTCTCCTCGGGCATCACCCCATTGGTCGCAATGCCAAAATGCAGGCCCTTCGCGCCGTCTATTCCGGGCACCGCTCTCGCATAAGACATGGCCCCCACGAGGGTATCCCAGGCAACGGTAGGCTCGCCGCCACCGTGAAATCCGATGCTCAGCGGAACACCAGCGCGACGCGCATTCCGAGATATGAGATCGATGGCCGCCTTATAGATCGACTCCGGCATTTCTGCGAACTTATGCTCGCCGGCCTCGGCATAGCAATAGGAGCACCGCAGGTTGCATCGATTTGTCAGAAAGAGCGTAACGTTCGACGGATGAAAATGTCTGTCTGCTGGCAGCGGAACGGAGGCAGACGGTGCATGCAGCCAGTCAAGTCCGCCGAGACTCTTGATGGCATCGACGTCAACGCAGCGAGCATCGCCTGTCTCAAGGTATGCCTGTAGCTGACGTACGCAGTCGGCATTGGCATAGACGACCCTCCCCGCCAAAGGGGCATAGACAAGATAACCACCGTCGGACGGCAAGACAAACACGTTGCACTGCTGTTCAACTCTCATGGGAGCCGCGCAAACCCTCGTGATCTTTGATTTGGGTATAGTAACACCCTCCCGGTGCAGCCCTCGACAGATCGCCACCCGGAACCACATAGCCGCCTGAGACTACAATGGCCAAATCCATAAGCCCCTGCAGGAATTGTGCCGCCTCACCGGCGGGTCGGCCGGTGTTCTCGGCGTATGCCTCTGCAATGTTTTCTGCGGAACGACTCCCGTTGCAGAGCTGCCACACAAAACGTCCGGTGCGATTGAGTTGGTATCCCAGAAACTCTCCCTGCCTGTACGTGGTCAGCACAACGGCTCCATCGGGCAGCGGCCAACCCTGGAAAGCAGGATTGTGGCTTGGCTGCGGCGGTAGGGTAACCCGCTCCGCTTTCGTCGCAGTCTCAGTCAGTTTGCCCTTCGGAGACAGCGTGGTGACCACCATTGCAGCCGAACCCGCGATCAGCGCTCCCCCCAGAACTTTTCCGAAATCCCGCCGGCTGAGTTCCGCGATCCTCGGTCTTTCGCTCTCGTATCGAGGACCCTCACGCCCGAATCGTCTCTTCGCCATGCTCCGTTCCTCAACTCAACAAGATCTCCACGGGTCGTTTCTGCTGACCGACGTATTCCAAGGCACCAACCACCATCTCCACGTCCTCGGGCCGGAGGGGCGGCAATGCCACAAGACTGATTTTCGGATTGTGCCCTTGTCTTCTGTATTCGCTCCGCTGGCTTCTCAGAAACGGCACCAGGAACCCCTTCGTGCCGGCGTACAGGGAGGCGCCCTGTCCCTCCAGGATCCCCGCTACGCTGCCTGTGAGAATCAGATGTGGCCCGCCGTCCAGACAGGAAGGCGCGCAGGTTCGACTGAAAAGCACGGCATGTCTGATGTTGGCATCGATCGTCTCCTCAATCTGGTCATCGGACAGCGCCCAGAGCGGTTCCGCAAAGCCTGTGCCGCAGGCAGACCACACAACGTCAGGATCGAACTCGCGGATCATCTCTTTGACACGTCCCTGTCCGGCTTCTGAGTTGATGTCAATCGCCTCGACAGGGAAACGTTTTTCGGCCCGGGCTTTGTCCAGGTCGCGGCAGAGCCCAATCACGGTGTGCCCGCGCTGAGACAGCGAGACCGCCACTGATAGGCCCAGCCCACTCCCCCGCCCTTTTGTCGTCCCGTAGATCAGCCACTTCATCGAACGTGGTGCCTCTTACTGGCGGCGAGGGGCAACACCCTCTACCTGGAGCTACGCTCTCGACTCCGACGGATCGTACCGCTGGAAGCCGACCCGAACATACTAAGTATAGGGATTTCCGACTGCGAAGTCAATGGTGGGGAACCCGCATTTCTGTCGTCCCGAGCTCGGCAAAACAGGGACAATTGTACGAATCGCGCGAACTGTCGAGTGACGAATCCTTGATTGGGCGTTCCAGTGACAATCGCAGTGCCAATCCGTTGGCGGGGTTGCCGAATCCGACGTCACGCCGGGAAAACCGCGTTTCCGACAACGCCGGCCCTCTCACCTTACTGGGCAGCAGTAGCGTACAAACGCCGGGCGCCGGCATTTTTGCGGATGAAGCTGCGAGTCAACGACGCCCGGCCCGCCGTCCGGGCCAGTGGAGGGAGAGGAAGCGAGACTATGGCCCGTAGTTGGACGGCTTTAGCGAGACAAACCTATTATACCCGCGCCAGTCGCGTGGCGCAAGAAAAATACTACGTCCTTCGGGCCATAGGCCCATATCGGCGTGTTCTTCACGGGATAGGGGCAGAAAAAAGGCTGCGATATGGTGGTCGCAGCCCTCGTAAGTTCCAGGATTTCTATCCGTGTGGCCTACGTTGTCCTCCTGTTCCCTCACATTTTCAGGGTTTGGCCAAGATGATGTCGTCGACGTACAGGACACCCGTCTGGCCGCCCTCAATACCGATGGTCATGGTCGTGATGTTGGTCAAGCTCGCGCCGATGGAGGCAAGCTCGATCTCCCATGCCACCCAGCTGCGGCTGGCGATGTCGGCCGGGTCGCCGTCGTAGGGCACCTGGACGCCGTTGATCTCGACGTACAGATCGCCCGTGTTGTCGGCCTCGCCGCGGAAGTGCACGACCAGCGTCGTCACACCCTCTGCCGTCCAATCCTGACCCGGCGTAAAGGTACGATCCGCCTCGGAGCGGAAGGGGGCAACCGTGTTGTCGTAGTAGATCGGCATGGCCTGCCCGCCGCCGTGGACGTTGCCCGTTTCCACGATCGTCGTAAACGTGGTGCCGACGGTCCAGATGTCATGTCCGACCAGGGCGCCCGTGTTGTTGCCCGGAGTGTTCACCGGCTGCGTGAAGCCGACGCCGTCAATCCACTTCTCGAAGACGCGGGAGCCGACCTCGTTGGTGTAGCTCTCGAAGTCCTCCACGACCAGATAATCCGGTATCGTGAACGTCCAGACGTAGCCGGTCTGCACGGCCCCGTTGGCTTCGACCTCGTCGATGCGCCAGTAGTAGTCGCCACCCAGTTCGACCAGTCCGGCCAGAGAGGCACTCGTGCCCGGCTGGTTGCCCCGGAACTCGGCGGCGCTATTGTCGGCGGCCGCCACGGCGGCCCGGTCCGTGCCGAAGTACACGTCGTGCGAAACCGCCGTGTCGCCCGCCACCCAGCTCAGCATGGTGGCGTCGCGGATCTCCACGGTCGCACCGGGGCTGGGGTTGGGAATGCCGGCCAACAGCGGGTTGCCCCGCATGATCTCGGTAATCTCGGTTTCGGTCAGCGCCTTGGCGTACACACGCACGTCCTCGATCGCGCCGTCGAACGAGGTCCCGCTCCACAGACCGATCTGGAAGGTCCGGGTCGTGGGGTTGGTGTCCAGCTCGACGGTCTGGTTGCCCACTACTTCGCCATTGACGTAGAGGCGGCTGTCGTTGCCGCCGGCGGCCCCGTCGTAGACCAGAGCGAAATGGGCCCACTCGTTCAGGGTCGGTACGGTGACATCGAAATCGTACGTCGGGTAGCCGTACCGCTGGACGCGCCACACGTTTGTCGTGGTCATGGTCCTCACGGACCAGTTGCGACCGTCGGTGTTGGAGCCCAGGTCCCAAAGTCCGCCGCCGGTGAATCTGCGGGTCAGGGCCCAAGCCATAGTCGTCTTGGGCTTGTTGCCCTCGATGCCCAGATCCGTGGCGTCGGCGCCCGTCTCGACGTAGTCGCCGGAGCCGAATTGCAGAGCCCCGCCGTGGTAGCCGTCCGCCCATTGCGGATCTCCGACGAAGGTGCCGTGATGTCCGTTGCCGGACCAATCCAGCGCGTTGGCGCCCACGCCTTCATCGAGTGTCCACCAGCCCGTGAGGTCGGGGTCGCTCACCGCGATCTCAGGCGCCGTCGTGAAGCTCCAGATATCGCCCCTGGTCGTGACCCCGGTCATGGCGAATTCGTCCACGCGCCAGTAATACGTGGTCTCGGCCTGCAGTGGCCCGTATAACTGCGGCGAGGTCGGGGCGATGGTGGCAGCGGCCGTCATCCACCCGACCGTCATGGCATCGACTTCCTCGTAGCTCTCGCCGAAGAACACCGTGTGGAACAGGACGCCCATGCCGCCTTCCCAGGCCAGGTCCGGATCGAGCAGGATAAACGGGACGCCGTCTGCGGGCGAGGGATTGTAGGCAACCAGCGGTTGCACCCAGAAGCTCCAGACATTGCCTTTCCAAGGACTGTTCGGATCGAGATCGTTCACCTCGTCAACCCGCCAGTAGTACGTTTGGCCCGGAGTCAGCCCCATCGCATAGGGTGGCGTCGTTCCAACCGTAAGGGATGCATCGGTCGTAATGACCGGTTCAACCAAGCCTTCACTTACATCGTCGAAACTCTCACCGAAGTAAACCTTGTGCGAACCGGCGGACTCGCCCGGACGCCACGTGAGCTGCACCCGTGTCTGCCCCACCATGGCCTCGTCTTTGGGAGACGGTCCGTAGGCGGATGTCGCTGGCTCGGTTGACATCAGGCTCAGGATCTCATCCTGCGACAACGCACGGTTGTAGATGCGAACGTCGTCCAACATCCCATTCAGGGGCTCTCCATCCGGACTACTCAGCCGGACCATCGTTCCACCGGTCAGAACACCGGTAGGCGTCAACCTGGCAATTTCCACGCCGTCGAGATACAGGATCTGGGTGGTCCCGTCCCAGGTGCCCGCGACGTGGTGCCACTGGCCTTCCGTGAGAACGTCGCTCACGTAAATGTGCGAGAACGAACCACCGATGGTGGCGTAGAAGTGGAGTCGTCCATCGGAGTTCCTGCGAATTACCGCGGCTTCCGGCCCCATAGTCACGTATCGCTCGACTTGACCGGCCGCGAACGCATCGTGCCACACCCAGGTACATAGCGTGATGGCGTTCTCGCTGAAGGTAAAAGCCGTATCTGCTCCATAACCCTCGCCATGGAAATGTACGGCACCGCCCAAATACCCTCCTTCCCAGGTCGTGTTCACCAGCGAGATGTCGGGGCCACTACCGGAGGAATCCATCGCCGTAGTGCCGGAACCCTCGTCAAACGTCCACCAGCCCACGAGGGTTGGGTCGGATGCAGCCATCGCCGATCCGACCGGGCCCAGGATCAATACCGAAAGAAACACAAGAAATGATCGCTTGCACATGATTGTCCTCCTTCATAATGATGTCCTCGGAACGAGAACCACTAGTCCGATAAACGTATTTTGCCAATATCGCTCCGGCAAGTCAAGCATATCTGCATCTGGCTGAACGCCTCGATCACGGCGCGCCAGGTCAGGCCGGCGGCTGAAGGTCGCAGGAGATTGCGGCGCGCGGCAAACAGGCAATACGCCAGGAAGCTGACGACCAGATGCGCTTCGATGCGATCCAGGAATTCGCGTACACGCACGTTTTCCGGGGCAGGAAGCGGCGGCGGTTGCCAAGCTGCGGATCTGTCGCCGCCGGACCGGAAATAGATATGGTTTTTCCCGTCGCGGAGCCGATGGGTAAAAACAGAAGGCAACAGAAACGAACGGGAAATGCGTGGACGCCCAATCTGACTTCGCGTCAAACTTGGCGTTTTTGGGTTCAGGCAGGTGCAGTGTAGTGCAGTCACGCCCAGGGACCACCCCCACAGGCGCTATCAAGAACGGGGATTTCAAAGCCAACGGTCGGATTCGAACCGACAACCCCTGGTTTACAAAACCAGAGTCTCAATGCGCTAAGTCTATGCAAAGTCAACAACTTACGGAAGATCGAGAAACCGACTCGGCGGATTACTTGGCGCGAATTCTCGAACAGTGCCCCGAATTGGCCGAACTGATCGCTACGTGGCCAAGCCTCTCCGTCGAACTTCGAGAAGCCGTTCTCCGAACGGCCGGATTGTGATTGTGGCGACCAACCGACGCCGCATATGGATCTGACCGTCAGAATAGCAGTCCCGCAAGTGTGCGGCACTTGTTTCGACTTCCCAGACCATTCCAGAGGAATTGCGAAAGGGCGTCACGGGCACTGCTGACCAGACGGTGTCCCCGGGCAGAAACGCTGCCGCCTGGGAAAAAAAACGAAAATTTCTTGATGGTTGAGATAAACCCATCTATCCTCATTAGTTATGTTATAAGAGGGGGCGGTCTTGCCTTATACAGAGGGACGCCCGCGAGTCTGGCACGGGAATCCTTCGTTGAGGCCGCCCTGTGCGAAACCACCCTACGTTGAGAGGTTTGGAGATGAGCAACACAGGCCGAACACTCTTCATCATTGTGCTGGCAATAGCGATCACGGTTGCCTGCATCACAGGATGCCGCGATAAGGAAGAAGCGTCTGTCAAGATGGGCGCAATTCTTCCATTAACCGGAGAGGGCGCGTCTTATGGCGAGAGAGCCAAACGTGGTATCGAACTGGCGGTTGAAGAGCTTAATGCCGCTGGGGGGCTCTTGGGAAAGCCGGTCAGTATTGATTTTCAGGACGACCGAAACGACAAGAAGGAAGCGGTCAGTATCATGACCAAGTTTGCTACCATCGACAAGGTTCCTGTCGTATTCGGATCTGCCGGTAGCTCGGTCAGCCTTGCCATCGCGCCGCTGGCCAATCGCTATAAGGTCGTGCTCATCTCTCCAATATCTTCTTCTTCCCAACTATCCACGGAGGGCGGCCCCTATTTCTTCAGAACCTGTCCTGCTGACGACCTTCAAGCGGAAGTCCTCGCCAATTGGGTGATCAACTCAGGTGCCAAACAGGTGGCCATAGTCTATACGAACAACTCTTGGGGCAAGCCTCTGGCGGAGGGATTTCAGAGTAAGTTTGAAGCTCCCGGCGGCAAAGTCCTCAGCTCCGACGGTGTCGCTGAAGGTTCGACCGACTTCCGCACCATTATCACAAAGCTCAAAGGGCTTACCGGTCTGGACGCCGTTGTGTCTCCCACGTATCCAAAGGAGGGAGCAGCCTTCGTGCGGCAGGCCAGAGAACTGGGGCTGAATGTGCCTCTTTTCGGTGGTGACAATTGGGGTTCCCCTGAGTTTTTGACCATCGCTGGCGAAGCGGCCGAAGGCGTCTTCTACACCGCCCCTTCCGACAGCAAGTCGCCCGAGTATGCTGCCTTCGCCGAACGGTACAAGGCCAAGTATGATGAAGAGCCCGATGTGTTCGGTGCATACTCCTACGATGCGGCCAACGCCATATTCAAGGCGATTACGGCCGCAGGAAACACGGATGCACAACGAATCAGGGACGCATTGCTGAATGTCTCTTTCGTGGGTGCCTCTGGGGATATTGCTTTTCGTCCCAACGGCGACCTCAAGTCTGAGGCCTTCGCCAGAAAGACCATTAGGAATGGCCAAGCAGTCGATATCGAGTAGGGAGAAAATGCATGCATGAAACCGTGACATCTGAGCAAGCTAGTAAACAGACGGATTGCGAAGACGCCGTCCTGAAATTCAAGAAACGCATGTTGCAGTGGCCCAATCCGGTAGAGTATGTCAACAACATGTACGGCTGTCATCCGGACGACGGTGACCATGACTACTTCAACGAGGTTTTTGCCAAATGAAGCTCGACGAGGATTGGCAAGCCCTCTTTGATCAGTGGAAGCAACGCATCGGCAACTTGATTCAGGAACATCCGCTTCAGATCATCAGTTGGGAAGCCACGAGACGCTGTAACCTTCGCTGCCGCCACTGCGGCTCGCCCTCAGAGGATGTCGATCTATCTGAGGAACTCACGACACGCGAGGTCATTGGTGCATTCGAGCAGATCGCCCAGGACTTCGACATGGGCCAGTTTCGCCACATCAACATCACGGGCGGCGAACCGTTTGTACGGGATGACCTTCTGAATATCCTCAGCGCTATCAGCGCTTATCCCTTCTATCGCAATATCGATATCCAAACCAATGGCGTAGTCTTGGCTGACAATCCGGATTTACTCGATGATCTCAAAACCGTGGGTGTTACAGGACTTGGAGTCAGCATCGACGGGCTTGAGGCGTCTCATGATTCTTTTCGTAGAAGGCCCGGCTGTTTTGCCAAAGCGTTTGAAGCTTCACAAAAAGCTGTCGAAAGCGGCTATACGGTAACGGTGTCTGTGGTAGCACATTCTGGCAACGTTGATGAAATCCCAGAACTCTTCGAATTGGTCAGACGCGAGATTCGTCCTCGCGTCTTTCGCGTCATGACGATTGACCCCATCGGAAGGGCCGAGTTGGACGAACAACTCCTTCTTTCTCCAGCACAGTTGCGCCAGGCTATCGGCTTCCTTCAGAAGGAGTACCAAGATAGCTGTACGACGTACTCCGACCCATCGGTCACAATGGTCGAACTAGGTTGTGGCGGCTGGCTAGGCAAGGAGCTTGAGGGTACTCTCCGCCCCATGATTTTCCACTGCATCGCGGGCATCACTAACCTTGGCATTCTCTATGATGGCAAATTGGCCTCCTGCAGCAACATCCCTCGCGAATTTATTGAAGGTGATCTGCGAACGGAGAGCATCAAAGATGTCTGGGAGAATCGCTACCGACGGTATCGCGATCCTTCGTGGCGAAGGATGGGCCAATGCGCAGATTGTTATGAGTGGGACTACTGCCATGGAGGGCCGATGCATCGTTGCCTACCTTCAGGCCAAACTTTACATTGTATCTACCATTCATTACTGCCGTCAACATGTCCGGTTGAGCATTCAAGAGTGTCGGATTAAATACAGTCAAGGAATAACCGTATGACTGACCGTATTGTTCAACTAATAAGGAAACATCCGAGGCGTTGCGTGGTATTGGTTGTTTTCTTCATAGCGATAACCTTCATAGGCGGCGCGTTGATAGAGAGAACATTTAGCTTGACAGGGGCACTGTGGTCACATGCAACGGTCGTATCCGTATCATTGTTGCTAGGAGTATTGGCTGGAGTCTATCTTATGTTTGCCGTCTTTGCGCTTCACAGGCAGGACTGGTGGTTCAGAGAATTAGCTGCCCGTTTCGTGCTACCCAGTATATTCGCAATTGGCGGTCTCATCCTCGGATTAGCAAAGGCACCGAGTGAAATGACAGCACATTGGGCTGTACTCGTGACCACATTAGGTGCGTGTTGCGGCTGGGTGGTTGACGACATCCTGCGTTGGCAGCATCGCGAGCGAAGACAAGACAAAACTCTAGCTTGGATCAAGCAACACCTGGAAGGCTTGTCAGTCTCACATAACCTTCATACTGACAACAACTTTATGGAGGAACTCCTAAAAAGCACAGAGAGTATTCGTGGCAGGGCAAGATGGCTAGTTCCGCTTTTCCTCTCAAGAAAATTCTCGAGGGAACTCTCGGAAAAGGACAAGGTCCAGATTGCACTCGACGATGTTCAGTATTCACAGCTTCTTGAGCAGCTTATTCCATACTGTTCGAGATCCATAAAGATGACATGTCCGTACCCTCCTGATGAATGGTTCAGACGTCTTTTCAAAGATGATTCTGTTAAACGTGATCATGCGCTTGCAGGAAATATGGAATTTGCACATTTTCCTCCGCACAGCCAGAAGTTTCTTACTCTAAACGTAGAAACCAAACAGAGGCTTGTTATTATTAGTAAGGAGCAACGTCGTCTCTTTGAGTCGGAAATCAATCCTTTGAAAACATTCTTGAAATGCTGCAATTCCTCATACAACATCGATACTAAGTTTGTCTATCAACCCATTCTCTGCAACGGTTGTGAAAAAGAAGGTCAATGCACATTATGGACGAGGGATTTTCAGATATGGGATGACGCAATATCAGTGGAATATGACCACGCTGGTCCACAGATTGTTGAACTGCAGCTTAAGCCTGATGAACTGTCCCAAATGTTTACCAAGTGTTGGAACAGAGCCGACCGCAAAGGTGCCTATAGCCGAGAAGAAATGCAGAACTTGGTTTCCGGCCTCAAAGATAATGAAAAACTGTGCCTTGATAGATGGAAGCCCGAAGAAGCGGGTGAGCAAGATATGGAGAAGAATGGGCAGATAAAGTCTTCCAAAAGTACTGGCGACCAAGAAACCCTTGCAGGCCAAGAGGAAGAACAGGGATGAGAACCTTCTGGGTAACATTGTACTCTCGCTTGCCGGAAACGCTTCTGGATTATCCCGCAAGTCTTCCTCAAGAGACACTTGCGGCCGCTCTTGCGCAGGTCGGAGTTGTGGTTCGGGCAGCCACGACAGATCAAGCGATCCAGTATGCGAAGACAGAATTATGTGTGTTCTTATTCTCTGCAACAACATCGGAATGGCCTACGGCACTGGATATTGCTGCCACGATTAGAACCGTCAGTCCAGAGTCGATACTCATCGTTGGAGGATACCACGTCAGCGCTTTGCCCAAGGACGATGGGGCGAAGCTTTTCGACTATGTTGTGGTTGGAGAGGGCGAGCGATCCATCTGCAGTATCTTTGAATCTGGGGACCTCACGTTGGGCGGTGTACCGGCCTCTTCCCGCCCGAAGATAGTACAGTCTCCGCGAATCTCAGACTTGGACACATTGCCTTTTCCGTTACGGAACCCAGAAGAGATCAAGATGCACCGGCTGAGGGGGCTGATATACCCGCCACCGTCGCGTCAGACAGGCGTGGCGTCACTCCTTCTGTCTCGCGGGTGCAACAACCAATGCAGCTTCTGTGCTTCCCATACCATGTGGGGGACACGTCTGATCACACGTGGAATTGACCATATTGTAGAAGACTTCAGGTCGCTGACAGATTACTTCAACGCGAATGCACTTGTTCTGATGGACCAGGCATTTGGAGAGGATGTTGCGTGGACCAAACAGTTGTGCCGTCGCTTGCGGAATAGTAACGGAGATACGCCAAGCTGGTATTGCATGGCGAAAATGACCATCGAACGGTCACTTCTGCCGGAAATGGCTGCAGCGGGATGCACGAAGATCGGATTTGGCGTAGAAACGGCTGATCGAGATATGCGAAAGACAATGAAGCACGCTGACAGCGGTGGTATTGCTGAGTTGAATAGTCTTTTCAGAACATGCAATGAACTGGGGATTGTCACCAAGGCCTTTTTCATAATTGGTTTTCCTTGGGAGACGCCGGAATACCTTCTGGATACAACACAACAGTTTTTGGAGCAGCTTGAGGCAAACGAACTCAGAATGTTCTTTTTCACGCCGTTTCCGGGGACTGCCGATTGGCAAACATACTCCGGCCAACTCTTGACGCGGAATTGGGCGGACTTCGATCCGGTCCGAACGCCCGTTGTCCGCAATCCACGAATTAGCGTGGAGCAGTACCACGACATCCGGAAGAACCTTTTGCGGGCTTTCTACGCCTCGTCAAGTTACTCAGGTGTTGCGAGACGTATGCTACGGAGATTCCCGCATTATCGAAAGAGCTATTTGGAGTTCATCGACCACTTGCAGACGCACGAGCTTATCACAGGTAACGAAGCATGGGTGCGATCCTTGAAGCCACGCGGCTCTACGGCCCGGACTACGGAGGTTGCTTAGCGGCATAGGGATATGCAGATTTGTCTGAATACACTTCATAATGCAAGCGTCATTGCGCTAATTGCTGTCGGCTTTGCGTTGATCTTCCGGGTGACTCACTTTTTTCATTTTGCCCATGCCATTCTGTATACAGGCGGAGCGTATCTTGCCTTCGCCTTCAGGGCCAAGACAGCTATGCCGATGTGGTTGGCCATTCCTTTGGCTCTTCTGGCGGCCGCTTTTCTGGGGGGGCTGATTGAATGGCTGGTATACCGACCTCTGCGGGACAGGAAGGCATCGCCCCTGATACTTCTCCTGGCTTCTCTTGGCCTGTACATTGTCCTCCAGAACGTGATTTCGATGCTTTTCGGTGATGACACCAAGGTCATCAGATCGCCAAGCATCCAGCCAAGCGTGAACATTCTTGGCGCACAGATTACTCCAATACAACTGGCCACCATTCTGCTGAGTCTGTTGCTACTTCTGATAGTCACCATCTTGTTGAAGAAGGCAAGTATCGGCCGGGGCATTCGAGCCGTTGCGAGTGATGCCACCTTGGCAGAGTTGAGCGGGATCGACAGTAGTATGGTCATCCTCATTGTCATGGGGCTCGGCTCGTTCCTGGCTGCTGTCGCGGGGATACTTGTGGCATTCGATGTTGACATGACCCCAACGATGGGTATGCAGCCGTTCATGTTGGCCGTAGTAGCCACCATCGTGGGTGGTGTTCGAAATCTGTGGGGCATTGCATTGGCATCCCTGCTATTGGCATCTGCACAGCAACTCACGGCATGGCAGATCGGGGCACAGTGGCAGGAGTTCGCTGCCTTCGTCGTTCTTGTCGCGTACCTACTTGCGCGACCAAAGGGAGTCTTAGGGGCTAAGGTTTAGCATGGAGTATTTCCTTCACCTTGCCATCTTGGTCGGCATCTATGTCATCCTGGCGACATCAATGAATCTGATCGCTGGGTATGCGGGATTGCTGTCAATTGCCCAGGCAGCGTTCTATGGAGTGGGAGCATACACGGCCGCTTTGATGGCATTGAAGTTGCAGTCTCCTTTTCTTGTGAATATGCTTTGTGCCATGATTCTCTGTGGTCTCCTGGGCGCTCTTGTCGGGTTTCCGTCTTTACGCATTCGAGACGATTACTTCGTCATTGCCACGTTTGCCTTCCAGGTCATTGCTTTCAGTGTCCTCAACAACTGGGTTTCTCTCACCGGCGGGCCGATGGGCCTGCCCGGAATTCCGCAGCCTCACATTTTCGGCTGGGAGGTGAACTCGCACTGGGAGTATCTGTTGTTGGTCGCAGCACTTGCCGCGATTGTCCTTTGGGCTTGTCACCGCATCGTGCATTCTCCGTTCGGCCGGGT
This sequence comes from Sedimentisphaerales bacterium, assembly GCA_016932895.1. The sequence continues at coordinate 58,890 of JAFGCA010000494.1, forward strand.
CTTGATGGCGATTCGTGAGGATGAGACCTTTACCCTTGCGGCAGGCAAAAATGTCGCGGCTTATAAGGTGCTTGTCTTCGTGATCGGCGCGGCGATGGCTTCTGTGGCTGGCGTGGTCTACGCCCACTACATCAGCTTCATCGATCCGACCAGCTTCACGGTGATGGAGTCTATTTTCATAATCTCCATCGTCATCATCGGCGGCGCAGGCAGCTTCTGGGGGCCTGTTGTTGGCGCTGTGGTCTTGGTGACGCTTCCGGAAATCCTGCGGTTCGTCGGGATGCCAAGTTCGGTTGCCGCCAACGTCAGGCAGATTCTTTATGGGGGGCTCTTGGTTGCTTTCATGATGCTCCGGCCACAGGGGCTCATGGGCAAGTATGCCTTCGGCAAAGGAGGGATAGGCAAATGACAGCCCTCCTTAACATAAAGAACCTGAACAAGCACTTTGACGGTGTCATGGCGTTGGATGATTTCTCGTGCACACTTGGCGAAGGCGAAATTCTGGGCGTCATCGGGCCCAACGGTGCAGGCAAGACGACCCTTTTCAATGTACTGACCGGTTTCATCCCGCCGGACAACGGTCATGTTTTTCTGCACGGCAGCAATCTGAGCAGATTGTCTCCCCACAAACGAGCCCGACTGGGGATCGGCCGCACGTTTCAGAACTTACGCCTGATTCGTCGAATCAGCGTGTTGGAGAACGTCCTTCTATGCTTCAAGGACCAGCCGGGAGAACGACTCTCAAACGTGTTCTTCCGCCGGGGCAAGTGGAGGGTCCAGGAAGCCCGTAACCGGGACAAGGCGCTGTCTTTGTTACAGCACGTTGGCCTTGCCGATAAGGCCAATGATCCGGCCGACGCACTGTCCTACGGCCAGCAAAAGCTCCTGAGCATTGTCTGTTGTTTGGCAGCCGATGCACACGTCCTCTTATTGGATGAGCCGGTGGCTGGCATCGCCCCGGAGATGATTGAGAAGATTCTTGGCGTGATTCAGGACCTGCCCAAACAAGGCAAGTCCGTGATGCTGATAGAGCACAATCTCGACGCCGTGATGCAGGTCTGCGGCCGCGTCGTATTCATGGACGCCGGGGCCAAGATCAGCGAGGGTACGCCGCAACAGGTCCGCGACGACCCGAGAGTAATCGAAGCGTATATCGACTGAAGGCAAGAGATGCTGCAAGTTGAGCAATTGGAAACGGGATACGGCAAGAAACAGGTCCTTTTCGGCCTGTCGCTTGACGTCTGCCAGGGCGAGACCGCCGCGATCATCGGCCCCAACGGAGCAGGCAAGTCCACAGTGCTAAAGGCTATCTGCGGCCTGATTCAGCCTTGGAAGGGCGAGATTCGCTTTCAGGGCGAGTTGCTCAACGGTTCCACGCCCGCAAAGAATGTGCGTCGCGGCATCACCTTCGCCCCCCAGGGCAATCGAGTATTCCCCGACATGACCGTCATGGAGAACCTGGAGATCGGCGGTTACCATCTGCCAAAAAAGGTGCTTCGTATCCGAATCGAACATGTAGTGGATATGTTCCCCATCCTGCGAGAACGACCCAAGCAAGTGGCGGGCAAGCTCTCCGGTGGGGAACAGCAGATGGTCGCTCTAGCCCGCGCCCTGATTCCCAAGCCCAAACTGCTCATGTTGGACGAACCGTCTCTGGGCCTGTCCCCCGGCATCGTCAAAGACGTATTCGAGAGGATTCAGACTATCAGCCGTGAGACCGGCATAAGCATCTTAATCGTGGAACAGAAGGTCAAAGAAGTTCTCGCTATCTGCAACAGAGTCTATTCCCTGAGGCTCGGCAAGGTGTTCTTCACTGGTACGTCCGACACACTGAAACACGATAACGCGAAGATCAAAGACCTGTTCCTTTGACCTGTTCGATTCACACACACCCTTTGAATTGCCGCAGACCGTCAGATCTGGGTTCTGGGGCACAAAACCTTCGGATTTCCCACCTTTGCTTGCCGCCCGAAAGACGGCGCGGCGTGTCCCTCCGGCAGGCTGCAAAATCTGTGAATTGTTCAACGCGGATACGACGGCACAGAATCATCGTGAGGGTACGAATGAAGGGCAGAATTGAAGGAATGATATCACTGCCTCCATTGCATTCGCAGTAGCAATCGCCTGGAGATTGTCACCCTTTTCTTCATCGGCATGATCTGAAATGCCGCGTACAACCATCACCCCACGGAGTCCCCGATTCTTCGCTGAAAGCTCAGACTGCGCTGCAACTTCAAACAACCCCTCACTCTCTGTGTCGACGACGCCTGTCTTATCATTGACCGTCTGCAGCCACTTCCGTACCTCTGAAAGTGGGTTTCCGATGACTGCATTACCGGTGCCAATCGGGCACAGGTGCAAAAGAAATCTCTTGTTGCCCCGATGAAGAGACGGAGGCTGGCTTTTCCTTGTGATGAAGAATTCCCTCACAAGGGCGCTCAACCACGGTCTCATGCTGTAAGAACGTCCGCGTCGCACGATACCGTCAGGATGCTCTTTGACCTTCGTATAGCTAATGACCAGGTCCGCAATACACACGTCACACAATCGTATGGATTCATGAATCGATCCTCCTACGCCCACCAGAATTATGACTTCAGGATCGAATCTCTCCATTAGGTGGAAGCAGGCAGGGGTAAGCTGCGCTTGGCCTTGATCAGAGGCATTTGTCATTACTACCGTGTGGGCCGCTCCCGATTCTGTAGGCACTTCCACACCGTGATATATTCGCCCTTCATGCGATCTTCTGTAACTGGGAAATCTCTTGAGGCGAGCAACAACGGGGCCCCCCTCATTCGGGATTACAGTCAGGATGCCAACATCGGCCTTCTTGAACATTGACCTCTCCTCAACAGGTGCTCCTTCAGTGACCTGTCCGCCCGCGCCTTTCGACTCGGCAGGCGCCACGGGCCCAGTCCCGTTCGACTGACACAGATGCAAGAGCTCAGTCATCTCCTCTGAACGGAGGAGATAGCCAGCATCTGCAGCTATCTCCTTCGCGGCTTCGAGGTGAATCAATGCAGCCTCAACATCCCTTGGGCTACCCAAGAGATATAGACGAGCATACGCTACCCGAGCATTCACCTCGTGAAGGCGCATCCCAAGTCGTGTTGAAATCTCATACGCTTCATCTATGTCCCTTCTCGCGACTTCAAACTTTCTGACCCGAAGTAGACATTCGGCGCGACAAAGTAGCACTCTTGGCAATTCATCTTGCCGCCCCGTCTCTCTTATCTTGTCTACGCTGGCATACAGCTGTTCTTCTGCGTTTGCATACAGCTTCTCTTCTGCCTCGGAGGCTTCGGGGTGCTTGCATGCAGCCAGTTCGAACAAAGCGCGTCCGAGCGTGCTTAGAGCCAAACCCTGGCTCCTCGTGTTTGCTTCGGGTAACCATTCCAAGACATCCTCCATAATCCGTTGGATATCCTCCCACTTCCCCTGGCCAGCAAGCAAGGAACACCGAAGCACTTCATAGTGGCCACTCATGAGCTTGTCATCGCCGGTTGCATTACCCTGGAGTTTCCCGGCTTCATCGATCCACTGTTTAGCCTTGGTTGTCTCGCCGCGAATGTAGTAGACGCTGGCGAGAAGCGAGTACTTGGCGATCTTCTCCCGCGTGCTATCAGATCGATTCACAAAGTCAACCGCCCTCTCTGCCCATGCCAACGCCTCATCCAGTTTGCCCATCAACCTATAGACATTGACCAGTGTTGCCGCGGATCTGCTGGCCCGCATGAATTCGCGGTTTTCCTCAAGCAGTTCGATGCTCCGCCGGATTGGCGCGACCGCCTGCGACAAATTCCCCGTGACGCGAAGAACGCTCCCCGCTTCGTTCAGTAACCACGCCTGACTCAATGGACTCAGGCTTTCTTCATCGGCAAGTTCTCCCCACGGATGCTTGAAGAAACGACTCAGCGCTGTCATTTCCTGTCCCAGGAATCCCTTGAAGAAACTATAGTGTTCATCACCTCGCCGCAGTCTGTCGATCAACACTCCATCTAGAGTCTCCTGATATTTGGCCGCATTGCAACCATGATCGATTGCGCGGTATAGCGGCTCCATATCTTCCAAGCTCTCGGGCCTGTGCTTTTCAGGCAATGAACTGTAGTATTCGTACAAAATGCTGTTTGCTTTGCGCCATATTTCCGGTTTACCCTCCAATTCCGCCCTGAAATGCGCACGCACGATCGGATGAGCGTCGATCCCGCCTTGGTTGACGTGACTCTTAGGAAGCAGAAGTCGAGCCCTCCGTAGATGGTCCAGTACCAGATCCCACTCCGAACTGCTCAGCTCGTGAATGTCGTCCGTGAGCCCTTCAATCCTGTTCTCAACCCTCAGGGTGTTGAGATCAGCGGCCGTCACAGGACGGTCGAAAAGCCCCAGCAGTTGGAGCACATTCCGGTACCTATTCTCACCGAATTGCTCTGTCAGTGCGGCAATCACTTGGCGAGCACGTTGCTCTGCCCTGTCAATGTCCTCTCGGGCTTCCGGCACCGCAAATCCGGAAATCCTACTTGCATTCTTGACGTGTCTACCCATCGTACTGAACAGGTACGCACCAAGTAATGTAACAGTCAAAGCGTGGTTGCCAAAATCACAACTGAGGCGTTCGAGATCCTCATCCTTCCCTTTGACATTGTGGTGCCGAAGAATCTCTCGACCAGTCCTCGCCGAAATCTGGTCAAGGTCCCTGTGTTTCACTTGCGGGCCATAGCCCCGCAAATCCCTAACCGGCTCCCGTGTGGTGACGACGCAAAGGCCTGGATTTCTGCCTATCAGTTGTCTAAATAGCGATGCAATGGCCAGATCTGTGACTTTTCCTCGATCATTCGCGAGCGGCGACTGCAAAGGTTCCAGTCCGTCCAGGACTAACAATGTACGTGTCTGCTGCAGCCATTCGCCAAAGCACTCCCCCTTCTCCCAAAATGAGCGGCTGCTGTTCGCTAATTCAGTATTCTTAACCCATTCTCTCAAAGCCTTGTTTATGAATGCTTCCGCCGAGATACTTCTCCAGTCATTCACGCCCTGACTATAGAAGGACCACCCATACACGTAGTCGGCCCCACGGTAGCCCCCCTCTTTCATCTTTTCGAGCCAGTGTAGGACAAGAGCTGATTTTCCCACTCCCCCCGGGGCTACGAGACATGCTATATGGGTCTCCCCTGCATCCCATATTTCGTTCAGAAACCTAAGGTCGTCTACCCGCCCAAAGAGCGCCGTTCCGCTATCGGGAAGATGCTCAATATCCACATGTTTTGGCTGTTTTACGGCATCCACAACAACCAGCCTTTCGACTAATCCAGGGCAGAAGACCCACGGAGCGATTACAGAAATATATCGAGACTGTAGCATCGTTACAGATAGTTTTCTCGCCTTCGGTCCCAGTATTGGACGATATCTCCGAGAAAAAGATCTCTTGGAGA
>JAFGCA010000495.1 GCA_016932895.1 Sedimentisphaerales bacterium
ACCATAGGGAAATCGGGGGACACCATAGGGAAATCGGGGGACACCATACATATTTCTCCGTTCGTTTTGGGAAACTGCGGGGCTAACCTGGCAGCGGTCGGGGTCAGCCCTTACGCTGAGTTTCAATGCGGCTCGCGCCGACACTTCACCTTTTCCTCCAACTCTCGGGTTAACCTGGGGGCGCGGGGGCTCTCTGTGGAGCAACCGCCTGGGCGGCCGATGCTCGGCTTGGAGCGTCTGTCTCATGGTGTCGCACCATCTGAGTCTCCCGCACGTACGCCTTCAATCATAGCATGGCCGGTCGCGTCAATCAAGGATACTTCCAGGAAAATCCTACTACAATGTGCAGAAACCTCATCTCCCCGCCAGGATCACGTAAAGGCTGGGACGACAAAGCCTTAGAATCCCCTGGATTCCCGCCGTCGACCCCAATCCGTGTCCATCCCGTGTAAATCCGCGTCTAAAAAGAAGTTATCCGCGTTCATCCGCGTTCATCTGCGGTTCCATAGAAAATCCGCATGGGCTAAAGCCCATCCTACATGCTCAAATCAAAGAGCAAAATGCAAAAAGCAACGTTGCGGAATCCCGGCCCGCCGGGATGGAGTTCAAAGACTTTGAATTGATGGAGGATTATTGATAATTGACGATTTCTTCGTGCTCTTCGTGCCCTTCGTGGTTTAGGCCGTAGCAATCCTCATGGGCGGGAGGCCCGCCCATCATGTGTCATATGGAACCACGAAGAGCACGAAGGACACGAAGCAGGATCACAAACGCGCTATTTCCTCGGTGTTCCTCGCAATGACAGGGATTGCCTTCAAGGACATGGATTCGGGCGAAGGCGGTTTGGGGCCGCCTTCGCCCTTTCGCTATATCTATAACAACGCCGGTTGTTTCGCTTCGAACCCGGCGTTGATTACGTCGTCGTCGCGCTATTCGTCTTTGGCTTCGAACTCGGCGTCGATTACGTCGTCTCCGCCTTTGCGTTTGACCTCGCCTTCGGGGGGCGGGCCCTGCTGCGGCTGCTGGGCGGCGCCGGTGGCCGCTTGTTTCTTGGCCGCCTCTTCGTAGAGGACCTTGCCCAGCTCCTGGCCGGCTTCGCTGAGGTTCTCGACGGCCTTCCTGATCGCCTCGGGGTCCTCGCCCTTGGCGGCCTCCTTGAGGTTGGTCACCGCGTTTTCGATGTTCCCGCGCGTGTCGGCGGAGACCTTGTCGCCGTGCTCTTTGAGCGTCTTCTCGGTGGAGTAGATCAACTGGTCCGCCTGGTTCTTCAGATCGACGACCTGGCGGCGCTTCTTGTCTTCCTCGGCGTGGGACTCGGCCTCGTGGGTCATGCGGTCGATCTCCTCATCGTTGAGCCCGGAGCTCGACTTGATCACGATCGACTGCTGTTTCCCGGTTCCCAGGTCCTTGGCCGAGACGTTCAGGATGCCGTTGGCGTCGATGTCGAAGGCCACCTCGATCTGCGGAATCCCGCGCGGCGCCGGGGGAATCTCCGTAAGCTGGAACCGGCCCAGCGTGCGGTTGTCTTTGGCGAATTCGCGCTCGCCCTGCAGGACGTGGATGTCCACGGTGGTCTGCGTATCGGCGGCGGTGGAGAAGATCTCCTTCTTGCTGGTCGGGATCGTGGTGTTGCGTTCGATCAGCCGGGTCATGACGCCGCCGAGGGTCTCGACGCCGAGCGACAGGGGCGTAACGTCCAGCAGCAGGATGTCCTTGACGCCGGCGTCGCCGGAAAGGACCGCGCCCTGCACGGCCGCACCCAGAGCCACCACCTCGTCCGGGTTGATGCTCTTGTTCGGATCCTTCCCGAAAATCTCCTTGGCCATCTGCTGGACCTTCGGGATTCGCGTCGAACCGCCGACCAGCAGGATCTCGGCGATCTCGTTGGGTTGCAGCTTGGCGTCGCCGATGGCCTTGAGGCAGGGCTGGCGGAGCCGCTCGAAGACAGGCTCGGCCAGGGACTCGAACTTGCTGCGGCTCAGCGTGATCTGGAGGTGCTTGGGCCCCGATTGGTCGGCGGTGATGAACGGCAGGTTCACCGTCGTCTCGAGCTGCGTGCTCAGCTCGCATTTGGCCTTTTCGGCGCCTTCCTTGAGGCGCTGATGGGCCATGGCGTCCTGGCGCAGGTCGATTCCTTCGGTCTTCTTGAACTCATCGGCCAGGTAGTTGATCAACAGGGCGTCGAGATCGTCGCCGCCCAAGTGGGTGTCGCCGTTGGTGCTGAGGACCTCGAAGACGTTGTCGCCGATGTCGAGAATGGAGATATCGAAGGTCCCGCCGCCGAAGTCGAAGACGGCGACCTTCTCGTTCTTCTTTTTCTCGACGCCGTAGGCCAGGGCCGCGGCGGTCGGCTCGTTGATGATGCGCTCGACCTCGAGGCCGGCGATCTTCCCGGCGTCCTTGGTCGCCTGCCGCTGGGAGTCGTTGAAGTAGGCCGGCACGGTGATGACCGCCTTCGTCACGGTTTCGCCGAGGTAGTCTTCCGCCGTCTTCTTGAGGTCCTGGAGAATCATCGCCGAGATCTCCGGCGGGGTGTACTCCTTGCCTCGCACGCCCACCTTCACCAGCTCGCTGGGGCCTCCGGTGATCTTGTACGGGACGATCTTCTCCTCGGAAGCGACCTCGTTGTGCCTTCTGCCCATGAAACGCTTTATCGAGAACACCGTATTTTCAGGATTAGTGACCTGCTGGTGCTTGGCGATCTGGCCGACGAGCCTCTCGCCCTTGTCGGTAAAGCCCACCACCGAGGGGGTCAGCCGCGACCCGGAGGCGTTGACCAGTACCTTCGGCGCCGAACCCTCCATCACCGCAACAACCGAGTTGGTCGTTCCTAAATCGATTCCAATGATCTTAGCCATGATGCATGTCCTTTCCTTGCTCCCATGTTGGCACAGGCTGATCTATACCTAATCGCACGGCCGCAACAGTGGCGCACACCGTTGCTGACTGCAAAACAATACGTGCAAAACCCGTGCCAGCGGCCCGGACGGGGTCGAGCCTCCCGCCTAAAACCCTGTAAATAAAAGACTTGGGCGGATTTATGACATCTCGCGACGCACGCACCGAAGACGGGAAAAAACTGCGGTTTGTCACTTCGCCGTGCCATTTTGGCAGGACGATGGGAAACGCGCCGTCAACGCCCCCGCCGGCCTGCGGTTCCAACGAATTCCTGTGTTCGCTCGCGGGAGCCTCCGCGCCGTGCGCCGGCGCCGGTGGGGATCACGGGCCCGTCATCGGTGAGCCACTGGCTATCTCGATCCCGGGCTGGGCGCGGTCGCGGCCCCGAGCGGGTGGGTGGTGGTCAGGTTCTCCGTGGGGCGGATGTAGAGGTTCGTCCAGTTGATTTTCACGGTATCCGGCTTTCGCCTGACGCTGACGAGGATTTGCTGGTACGGCTCGAGGGTGATCGGGCCGAGGGGCGTGCCCGTGATCTGGGCGGTCAGTTCGATCGGCCCGTAGTTTTGCAGAAGGAGAAAAGTCCTGCCGCCCTCCACCTGGGTGACGCGGACATCGACCAGGCTTGCCATCAACAGTTCCAACACCCACTCGTGGGCGCAGAGCATATTGTTGAAGTACGCCACGGTCCGACGGCCCCGAAGGGCCTCCATGACGCCTTCCCGCGACCGGTCCCTGGCGAGGACCAGCGTGACGGCCTGGTCGGTAGCGGGCCGGGCGCCGTGCACGTCGGAGTTGGCGAAGATCGTCAGGTTGTGCTCGATGGCCCAGTCAAAGGCGAAAGGGTACCAATAGGTGCCGTGGCTGGCGACGGTGTTCCAGCCGGAGCCCACGACGTCATTCTTCACCGCGATCCCGCCCAGCAGTCCCTGGCTGATGCCCCAGAGCATCGGCTCTCTCAACCCCACGTGCGGGTGCGCGTAGAACACGTAGCCGTCGGCGGCGGACAGGCGGGCCCATTGCTCCTGATAGAACACAGTTGCCTGCCCTGTGGTGTCGGCCCACTGATGCGGGTTGCGGGGCTCGTAGTCGGCCGAGAAATCGAGTGCGACGAGGTGCTCCTGTCCGTTGAGGCCCGTCTCCATGCCGCGCAACAGCAGAATGTCGAGCGCCTCGGCCGTGGGCAGAGCTTTCTCGTAAGCCTGGAAGTTACGGTGGTCGGTAATGGCGATCACGTCGAAGCCGTACTGCCAGGCCTCCATGACGCGGTCGGCCGGCGACAGCGTTCCGTCGGAATACACCGTATGCATGTGGAAATCTCCGCGGAGCACTTCGTAGCACACCGGCTCGGCGGACCCTCCGGTCTCCGGGTCGACGATCACCGGAAAAGGGGCTTCCTGGCGAACGATTTGGTCGGACGCCCGAGCGGCAGGCACCACAAAGGTCGCCATGCACAAGAGCAGGGCCAAAACGGCAAACCGTGCCTGCGACATGAGCAATACGTTGTTCTGCCGGCGATCTTCATCGCCAGGGGCGTCAGCGTTTCGTGCACGCATGGTCAACTTCCTTTGTGACAGCTGGCATTTCGACTTTTCATCTTCCCAATAACTGCAAGGAGCTTTGTTGCCAGGGCCTCACGAGCCCACCTGACATACCAGACGGGCAGGACGCTGTTGACAGCGTCCTGCCCGCTGCTCGTTTGCGTTTGGCTTCTAAACAGGCGCTCGAAAATCAGTTGCCGACCAGCCAGGCGACCTCCCGGTCGGACAGCGCAATGTTGTAGAGGCGCACCTGGTCAATCGCGCCATGGAACCAGTAGTTGTTCGGCCCGATGTCAAATCCGATCGCGAGGTCTTGGGCCGGTGCGATAGGGCCGGCTGGCGGCGTGGCGGTTATCCAGTTGTGACCGCCGTCGACGGTAATCTTGTGCACATCCTGCTCTCGGTCCAGTACGGCCGTTACAAACACCCATTCGCCCAGCGACACCAGTCCATAGGGCGTGTCCACTCTTCTGGAACTGGTATTTCCGAGCATGAACTTGAATCCGGCCTGGTCGGCGCTGCCCTGGTTTCGGTCCGCACCGACGTAGTATCCCCGGCTGCCTGTTTCGCGCTTGCCCACCGCGATGTCCCAGTTGGTCGCGCCGCTGGTACCCGGTATCAGATCGAGCTGCGCCCAGAAGGAAATCGTGAAGCTGCCTTCCAGGGGATTCAAGCTGTCGTGGTCCGCGATTCGGACGTGGTCGTCAACTCCGTCAAATTCCATGGCTTGACCGCGCACGCCGGCAACGTACACAGGCTCGCTCATAGCCTCCCCGTGATGTCCGTTTCCGGAACTGTCGATGACGTCGCCGTCGAGAGCGTAATGAGCGATCAGGTTGGCGCGATTCGGCTCCACCGGCATGGTCGATTCCGGCGGTTTGGGGTACAGCCGAATGTCATCGATGTAGAGTTTGCCCGCCGCATCGGCGTCGTCAACACCGATCGCCAGGGTCCGGACGCTCTGCAGGTTGGTGTTGACGGTCGAGAGGTCGATGTTCCACGGCTGCCAGAGCATCTTCGTGATATCGGCGGCGTCGCCGTTGTACGGCACCTTCACGCCGTTGATTTTGGCATACAAATGCCCGTTGTTGTCCAACGCGCCGCGGAAATGCACGGTAAGGGTCCCGGCGCCGTACAAGGTCCAGTTCTGAGGCTCGACGAAGGACCGTTCCGTCTCGGAATAAAACAGCGGGGCGACGTTGTTGTAGGTCAGCGGCATCGACTGGCTGCCGGTGTGGATGATCGTCTGCTCCGCCCACGGCGGGTCCATATTGCCGACCTGGCCGCCGGTGCCGTTGCCGTCGTGCCCGTCCGGGAAGAAATCATCTTCCGAGAAGCCCCAGCCGTCGATCCATGTCTGGAAGATGCGATTGGGCGAGTAATCCGTGTAGCTCTCGAAGTCGTCGACGACGAGGAATTCCTGCGTCGAGAAGCTCCAGAGATCGCCTTCCCAGACACCGATGGCATCGGCTTCGTTGACCTCATCGACTCTCCAGTAGTACGTCTGGCCCAGGTCGAGCATTCCGGGGTCAAAGCGGGCCTCGGGTACCACAACGAGGGGTGCCGTTCCATCGATAACCGCCTGCTCATCGGTGTTGAAGTACACGTCGTGACGGGCCGCGTGTCGCCCGGGACGCCAGCTCAGAATCACCTCG
>JAFGCA010000496.1 GCA_016932895.1 Sedimentisphaerales bacterium
AAGGGAACTACGCCCGGCAGGATTCGAACCTGCGACCTCCGGTTTAGGAAACCGATGCTCTATCCTACTGAGCTACGGGCGCTTGCCTTCCACATTCTCCAAATTAAACCACCTCCCGGGTAGGCCGTCAACACCTTTCAGCCCGTCGGCGGAACTCCGGTCACGCGGCCGGGTAGAATCGGGGCGTTGTATCAAAATCGGCTGAAGGGGCTCAGCAACTCGGCGTTCGCAACCCAGAGTGCAAAGTACGGCTGCTTCGCGTCGATACGCTGAAGCATGACCAGAAAAGGCTTGTTGAAGATGAAGTCGACGATGGCGTTCCGCACAATTGCCTCTGATTTGAGGACCGCTCCACGCTCGTCGAGCCGAAACCGAATCAATTGCATGGCAATTCCCTCCTCGGCCAGTTCGCTGTACCGGCGGCTTATGTCGAAGTCGAGAACGGGAATAGCAAGGTTGGCGAAGGGAGGGAGACGTTCAGGCTGATTGCGGGCCAAACGCTGCTGGACCGCACGTATCGTCGCGGCAAGTGTAGACGCCGGCTCGGTCTTGGCGAGGATGAGGCGGTCCGACTTTGACAGGGTCTGCAGCTCCATGATGAAATCGTCTTCGTCTTTGCAGTCGTACAGACGAACCTGGCTGGCCATTTTGGCCTCGTTCTTCGAGTTGAGTTGTGTTAAGCCAAACGTCTCGATACGTCGATCTGCAAACGATCCGCCCTCGCGTCTGAACGCCCATTCAAAGGGCAGGTCTTTGAAGAGATAGGCGTAGGCCACCCAATCGGTGGGCCTCAGCGAGGCGCGGTTCGGCAGCGCGGCTGGAGCGGCGGCGGCGCCGAACTTGCACTTGAGTTCGGTTTCGATTCGTCGAAAGATGTCGTCGCGCTTGCCCGTAGGATACCCGGCCAGGGCCACGTAGCTGTTTTCATCCAAATCGTCGCGCGTGACCCGTTGCTCATTCAGGATGCGGGCTTTCTCCGGTGCTGCGCTCGATTGAACGGGGCCGCCGAGCAGATCACATAGTTCGTTCCAGGCGAGCTGGAAACTGGCGCACCACAGAATGTTTTTCTCGCCGGTGATTTCGCAATCCAGATGAGGCGTCACTATGGTAGCTTCGAGATATTCGGCTCGGGCCTTCACGATCGCCGGCCCTGCGATTTCCGCATGAGTCGGTGGAGAGGAGGCCTCCGGCGGATTCCGCCGCGCCTTCGAGCACAGCGCGCCGACAATGACCGTGACGAACAGTACCGCGATGAGAAGCGCCCATTTGACTCGCACAGACATGAGACGAACCTCCGCGAGAATCACAAAAAGCCCTGATACGCATTCCACGGTTGATCATAGCGGCGATCACCGGTATGGTCAAGGGCGCAGAGAGACGAAATTTAGGATCGTCTCCTGCAAGATACCAGCTTTTTCGGACGCTGGTTTGGCAGAAGATCAGGCGCAAGAAGTACTGCTTGGCGGGGAGCGGCCAATCTTGCGTGCGTGGAAGTGCGCATGGGTGGGTTGTGATCGTGGGGACCGGTTGCTATAGTAGTCTTCGGCCTTTCTGTCCGACACGGAATGCCCGAGGTTTCGGCAGATCGGCGGCGGACGTTTCCCGGACAGGGGAGGAAACACCGTATTGACTCGAAGGGAGATTCCACATGGTATTGAAACATGAACAGAAGGGTCAGTCACGTCGTGCGTTTCTACAGAGAGCCACTGCGGTCCTGGGGGCCGGGGTCGCATCTCACACCATCGTGGTTCCAACGCTGGTGCGCTCGGCGTCGAGCGACAAGGTCCGACTGGCCGCGGTGGGCGCCGGAGGCAAAGGGGCCGGCGACATACGCGAGACCTCGAAGGGCCAGATCGTGGTGGCCCTCTGTGACGTGGACCAGAACCGGGCTGCCGTGACGCGCAAACAGTTCCCCAACGCCAGGTTCTACACAGACTGGCGCAGGATGTTGGAAAAAGAGGCCGGGAACATCGACGGCGTCACCGTGTCTACGCCGGATCATATGCACGCACTTGTAACCATGACGGCTCTGTCCATGGGACTGGCCACCTACACCCAGAAACCCCTGGCGCGCACGGTATACGAGGCTCGGCAATTGTCTCTGGCGGCGCAACGGGCCGGCGTGGCCACGCAGATGGGCAATCAGCACCACTCCGGTATCGGCTATCGTATGGTGGTCGAATTGATTCGAGAGGGCGTCATCGGCCGGGTCAGGGAGGCGCATGCCTGGTCCAACCGGCCGATCTGGCCGCAGGGCCTCGACCGTCCGGCCGGTTCCGATCCCGTTCCCGACACACTCGACTGGGACAAATGGTTGGGCGTTGCCCCAGAGCGGCCCTACAAGGCCGTTTGGCCGCAGGCTCTGGGCTACCGGGGGAAAAAGGGCAGCGTCTATGTGCCGTTCTCCTGGCGTGGCTGGTACGATTTCGGGGCCGGCGCCTTGGGAGACATGGGCTGTCACATCATCGACCCGGTCTACTGGTCCCTGGGATTGACCGCTCCGAACTGGGTCGAATACGATGGGCCGGAGCCCAAGGCGGAGATGTTCCCGACCGAAGAGACTCTCACCTACGAGTTCCCCGGCACCCGGTACACCGGCGACGAGATCCTCGTTAAATGGTACGACGGCGGACGCAAGCCTCCGAGAGAATTGGCGCAAATGCCAGTACAAGAATCGGGCAAGGACAAGGGCAAACCCCGAGAGCTGCCCAGCAATGGATCCCTGTTCATCGGGTCCAAGGGCGTACTGATGTGCCCGCACGGGGGCGGCCCACAACTGTTTCCCCAGGAGAACTTCCGGAACCTGGATCGTCCCAGACTCGAGGGGTGGGATCACTACATGATCTGGACCGAGGCCATCAAGGCAGATGGCACGACCAACTGCCCCTTCGCATACGCCGGCCCTCTGGCAGAGACCGTGCTGTTGGGGGTCATCGCATCGCGCGTTCCCGGCCGACGGTTGCATTGGGACTCCGAGAGCCTGCGTTTTACGAACTCCGACAAGGCCAACGGCTTCGTGCGCCAGGACTACCGCACGGGATGGGCAGTGAAGGGCCTCAGCGGGTAATAGAGCAGACGGATGCCCCGGACGCCGCTCAGCGGCGCAGGTAGGCCAGCTCGTCGGGCAGAGGGACGTTGTTGCCGAAGTTGTCCTCCCCGTACCCGCATTCGGCCAGCAGGCTGATGTGGGCCAGGACCCGCTTGTCGCCGACGAACTGGGCCATCAGGTCGGTGCCGATATCGATCTTTCCCATGGCCAGGAGGCGGCCCGTCTCACTGATGACTCGCTCCACGAGCGTTCCCTCCACTTTGCACGTCTTGGGGGGCAATTCAAGCGGCTGCTCGTACAGCATGAGTTTGCCCTTCTGGGCCAGCGTAAGGACGATCTGGCGGACGATGGGCGTTACATCGTCGAGGTCGGCGTCTTCCGGAGTCAGATCGAGCCGCACGATTTCCCGAGCGAGCCAGCGTCGCTTCTGGGCATTGATCTTCTCGTTGGCGCGAAACAGATCGAGACAGGAGCCGGCGTCGTAGACGTCGTCGGCGAGGAACATCTTGACCTGGCTGCCGTAATGATGGACGAGTTTCGAGATCAGCGTGGAAGGTCGCACGTGGAAGCCGCGATATTGGGGAATGGTGACCTCGATGCGGCCGATCTCGGCGTAGCGCTTGAGCATGTCCTGGCAGAGACTGACGGCACAGCCGATATACTGGTCGATGAAGTTGATCGAGTAATTCATCAGCACGTTGAGCAGGGCGTCGGACTTGACGAGACTCTGGGCCTGCGGCCGGGTCGCACAGGGCTGCTTGTTGACGTGCCGTTCGTAATAGTGGGCGAACAGCGTGCCGGTTTTGAGCAGGTGGAGCAGGACGCTGGCGTGTCCGCGCAGCACGGGCAAGGCCCGATCCTTGCTCTCGACCTCGGTGCCGGAGACGTACGTGTCGTATTGCGATTGCAGGTTGTGGAAGCGGAATTCCAGGCCACGCAGCCGCTCCTCCGTCAGCGGGGCGGGCAGATGCGCCGTTTCCGGCGCCGGCTCGGAGCGGGCGGCCGCGCGGACATCTTCGCTTTCGGAGGCCAGATTCAGAAACGCCGTCGCCAGAAAGACCACCGTCTCGGCCACCGTATCGGCGCGACGGACGCCGCAATTGCGCGCCAGGCGACCCTTCGGCAGCCGCTCGGCAAAGCGATCCTCGACGTGTTCGCCCGAAGGAATCTGCAGTTGCAGGACGCGGGCCTGCTCGAGCATCTCTCGACTGGCGGCTACGAGTACGTCGCCGCTGAACTTGAGGATCTCATTTGTGGCCGCGACGAAGTCCCGTTCCACGGGCAGAAGCCCGTAGCTGGGTACCCGGTGGCGAATGTGGAGTAGTTCGTAGCTGACGTCGGAAAACTGCTTGATCGCAGCCGTCAGGGCCCGCGTGTGGCACCACCGGCAGTTCTTTCCGGCGTCATACGAGTCCAGCAGCTCCTCCAACTGCCGCGCCTGAGACAGCAGCTCGCCCAGCAGCGGACGCGTGAGACATTTCTCCTGTTGTTGGCACTGTGAAAGATGGTTCACGAGAGCCAACAGTGTCTCGGCGCGTCGTTGCACGCACTCCCGGAACTCCTGTTCGTTGACCAGAGGCGAATCCATAGTTGTTGCCCTGTCCCATTGTCGCGAAAAACCGGACGCCGCGTGCCGAGGCTACTGTTATCTCTGAACTTCTGCAAAATGGAGATTAGGCTTACTTTAGGGAGGAAAAATCTCCTTCGTGATTTTTCCTCCCGAGAACGTACGTGCTTTTCGTATCGGGATATAAGCCCCATCTTCAAGGAAATCACACCAAC
>JAFGCA010000497.1 GCA_016932895.1 Sedimentisphaerales bacterium
AGGACTACCTGGAGGCATCTGGGGTCGCGAGAGAGGACTTCGGGAGCCACTTCTCCAATGCAGAAGCCGGAGAGCGGCGAGGATTGGACCTCGTTCACACCATTGTGAGCAGCACCGACGACTGGGACACATACGAAGGCCTCCAATGGTACGCAACGGCCGAATACGCTCGCACCCATCCAGAGGATCCGGACTTGGCGGAGGTGGTTGAGCGAGTGGAGAAGGCTAGGGCAACCTACCTGCGTTGGGGGCGCGACACGCTTGGTTGGGCGATTTACATGTTCAGACGGCGCACTCCTCGGCTCCCGAGCGGCACGTCACCGGATTGATCGGAGGCAAGGGCTGGCATCCTGGGGCGCAACAGACAGGGGCGGTTGTGCGCACCGGATCGCCGGGCGATCAGGCCGGGGGGAAGATGGGCAGGAGGTGCCGGCGGAGGAGGTTTTCGGTGACGTTGCGGGCGACGGCGGATTCGCAGGCGTCGAGGGCGTCGAGGTACTTTGGGCCCATTTCGGCGGCGATTCTGTAGCCGACGTGGAGCAGTTGACGGAGATCGGGGCTATAGTCGGGGCAGGTGGAGTCGTGACGGAGGGCGGCGGCGAAGCGATGGCCTGGCCACTGAGAAACGGTCGCGGGGTCGGGGAGACGATCGGGGCGGATGTCAATGACGGTGGCGTAGGGGCGGCAAAGCTCGTCACGACGGGCGTGGGCTTGTTTGTAGATCTCGCGGGCGACTTCGAGGCCGGGACCGTCGGATTCAGCCAGGCCGATGAGTTCCTCGAGCCAGGTGGTGCCGGCTGTCTTGACATGGAGGCCGGCGCCGGTGTCCCGGAGGGTCTGGCGGATGAGGCCGTACAAGGAGAATTTGTCGCTGCCGGAATGGACACTGAGCTTGAGAGTTGGGGGCAGACCGAAGGTCTGAGCGGCAAAACGAGCGATGGCGACGTCGTCGCGAAATTCCTGGGCGAATTGTTCGACGTCGCCGACGTAGTCGACGCCCTTGTTGAAGCGGCCGGAGAATTTCGGGGCAATGGTGTCGACGGGAATGTTTTCGTGGGCGAGAGCTTCGAGAATGAAGAGAAGTTCGAGGGGGGACTGGGGGGAATTGGCTTCGTCGAAGGAAACTTCGGTGATGAACCGGCCGGCGCCTTTCGCGAGGGCGATGTGGCGGTAGATGTTTCCAGTTTGTTGGACGGCGGCGAGGAACTGGCGGGCGATTTCGGTTAGACGGGTGCGGGTGGCGTGGAGGGGTCGCGCGAGGCCGGGGACTTCGAGTTCGGGGCACAGGTGTTCGTTGCGGGCGATGAAGGCGTTGACAGCGGAGTCTTCGACGGGGCGGCCGATGAAATCGGAAACGTCCAGGGTGAAGAAATCACAGGCTGGAAGGAAGGCGTCGACATTGGCCAGATTGATATGGTCGGCGTCGATGAAGTAGGAGCGGGCCCAGCTTTTGGCGGCGACGGCGGCATCGGCGTTCCTGCGAACGTCAGCAGGGTGGGTGCCGATGATCGTGTGTTCGCGGTGAGACTTGTTCCAAACAGGGGTGACATGGACCCCGACGTGGATGGCTTGCTGGATGGCGGCGAGTTGAGCGGCGGCCTGCCGGCCGAAGCGGTCTCCTGTTCCGAAGGAAAAGCGTCCCAAATCCATCGTGTGCTCCTGTCTGCATCCTGGCTGGGGTCGGTGGGCTAAACCACAGTACTATAGGGGGCCGGGGCGGTTTCGCCAAGAGTGAGATCCGGACCCAGAGTGAGCAAAAAACTTCTTTTCTTATGTTTTTGGAACGGTTTCTTGGTAGCATCGGGCGGGAGAATCCGGCTTCGGACGGGCGCAGAGACAGCTTGTGCATATTGCAATGAAAGGACATGGTGTTTTTATGAAAAAGTCAGTTTTAATGACAACCGTGCTGTGTCTGGGGAGTCTGTTGGGTTGCCAGGCGGCATCTGCGGAGGACAGCGGGCCAGGGAAAACGTACAGCAATCGGGGAGGGCTCCTGCGGGGGGCCGACCCGTTCGTTTTGCGGGAAGGGGGGGCGTATTATCTGTATGTGACGGGGAACGTGCCCGGGGTGCGGGAGCCGGGGATCGGGGTGTGGCGGTCGCGGGACCTGGTGCATTGGGAAGGGCCGGTGGGGGCGAAGAACGGCTATGCGCTGGCAGCAGAGGATTCGTGGGGCGATCAGGGGTTTTGGGCGCCGGAAGTGGCGCCATATCATGGGCAGTACTACATGTTCTACACGGTGCAGGAACACCTGGCGGTGGCGACGGCCAAGAATCCGCGGGGGCCTTTTGTCCAGGCGCAGAAACAGCCATTGCATCTCGACACGAGGGAGATCGATCCGCACGTATTTATTGACGAGGACGGGCAGAAATACTTCTATTTCGTGCGATTCGATAAGGGAAACGTGCTCTACGGAGGGCAGTTGGCGGATGATCTGCTGTCAGTGCGGGACGATACGGTGCGTTTTCTGTTTCGGGCGTCCCAGCCGTGGGAGGATCGGGACGACTTCGAGGGAACCATTTCCGAAGGGCCGTTTGTGCTCAAGCACAAAGGGCTCTACTATCTGACCTACTCGGCGAACCATTATCAGAGCGAGCATTACGCAGTGGGATACGCTACGGCCGAGCATCCGCTCGGGCCGTACACAAAGTCGCCGCACAGCCCGATTCTCAAGGCCACGGATGAAGTGCGTGGTCCGGGGCATCACAGTTTTGTGCTGAGTCCGTCAGGGGAGGAATTGTTCATCGTGTATCACACCCATCATTCGACGGAGCGAGTGGGGCCTCGCAAGCTCGCGATCGATCGGGCGAAGTTTGTGGCAGATCCCGAGGGTGGGCCGGACCGTCTGGTGGTTGATGGACCTACGGTGGAGCCGCAGCCGATGCCGAATTGAATCGCGGCGATTCGTCGTGCGGCCCATCATGAGCACGAACGATACATGGCATCAGGGAATGCAGTCGGGCACAAGGCCGCAGTCGAACCATCTCTGCACGAAGGCGGCGAAATCGGGGAGATTCACCACGCAGTCACCGTTGTGATCGTATTGCGGCCGCAGAGATTCGACGCAAACCGTATCGCCGGAGATGGGGGTGTACAGAAGAGCGATATCGAGATCGGATATCGGATAGTTGTAGAAGCGGATGTCATCCAGTGTGCCGTTGGTGAATTCGCGGGCCGGGGCGCTGCCGCCGCTGTTGCCGCCGAGTGTGATGATGGCGTCGACGGCGTCGCCGAACTGAAACGAGCCGGTCCCGCGAAGTACGCCGTTGAGATAGGTGCGGCCGGTGTAGCCGTCGAAGGTCGCGACGATATGATGCCATTCGCCGGCCGTCAGGCTGTTGTCGACGTAGACCAGAGACCTGGGGCTCTGGAACCACAGGTGATTTCCGTTTTCATTGGTGCAGAGTTGCCATAGGACGGTCTCGTTGGCCCAATCTCCGTCACGTTTGGCGAGGAAGGACTGCCAGGTGCCGTTGGTCCCAGACCACTTGAGCCAGAGACTGATAGACAGATCCCCCGTAGCATCGGAGGGATTCCACGTGCCTGCAGTGGCCCAACTGCTATAGGACGTGATCCACGCGGCGCCACCGGCAGTTCCGTCAACACCGACGACAAACTGCGGCGTGCCGTACGGAGAAGCATCGCGGCCTGCCCCACTGGAATCCGTATAATCACCATTCAACTCCCAGTGCGCGACCATTTTCTGAAAATCGGTCGTTATATGAGGGGCTGCCTGTTCAGTGCCTCGCGTAGCCTGACTATGCAGAACCCCGGAAGCATCGAACCACATGGGATCGATGCAAATGAAACGATCCCAAGCGACGTCGGTTCCCTCCTTTTGGTGGTAAACGTGCCAGAGATTGCCGGCGTCATCGGTGGTCACGCAGCCGTGGCCTGGGCCATAGACGCCATCGCTGCGGAAAACGATCGGATTGCCGGGATACTTGGTCCAGGGGCCCATCGGATGACTGGCAGTAGCGTAGCCGACGGCGTAATACGGCGTGTTGGCGCCGCTGCCTGAGTACAGCAGGTAGTAGGTTCCGTTATGCTTGAGCAGCCACGGGCCTTCAGTCACGCTGCCGGCGGCTGTCTCCCAAGGCTCGGTGGGATGCATGACTACGTTGCGATTGGCCCCCAGATGCAGAAGATCCGTCATTTGCTGCACATAGATCGTTCCGATGTTCGTGTAGTACAGGTAAAGCGATCCGTCGTCATCACGGAACAGGTGAGCATCGATATATCCGTTGAGGAGTACGCCGCGGTCAACGAAGGCGCCATCGGGTGTATCGCAGGTAGCTACGCCAATGTTCCAGTCGGCGGTGTAATACATGTAAAACGTCTGGTCGGATTGATTATAGTAGATGTCAGGCGCCCAGATGTTGACACCGCCGGGGACAAACACCCTGGAGCCTTTGCTCCAGTTCACCAGATCGTAGGATGTATAGACGTGATAGCTTGTATTGTCGCCGGTGCAATACATGTAGTACTTGCCGTCGTGGCGGATCACGGCAGGGTCAGCGGGGCCGATTTCCGGGATCACAGGATTTGTGTAGGTGTCTGCAGCATGGGCAAGAGTGGCTGCCGCCAGCAGAATCAATGACATGGCGATCGGACTGAACGGTCTTCGCCGGGAAGGACCCCGAACGACACGTTGCCTGCGTAGAAAAGCCAATCTTCGATACATCATCTCTTCTCCTGTGGACCTCGTCTATGCCCTGACGATCCTCGCCGGTCGTTCTTCATACACTATGGCCAACGCTGATTCGCACCGCAGCAGTCGCGGAAAAAAACGGGGCGCACCGAATGAATCGATGCGCCCCGACCCATAACAATCACCGGGCATCGCTGCTTCGGTCGATCACAAAACGACCGAAGCCCTGACGAATGCCCACGAGTTTTTACTCCACGCAATCCGGCAGCAGCCCGCAGTCCAACCAGGCGCCGACGAACGTCGCGATATCCTCAAGATCCAGGATGCAATCGCCGTTGTAGTCATACGTGGCCGACGGACGGTAGGATTCCGCACAAACGGACTCGCCCGTCATGTTGCTGTACATCTGGGCCACGCTGAGTTCGTCCATCGCATAGTTGAGGAACCGGATCTCATCGAGAGCGCCATTGATCGGGGCTCCTCCGTCGGGATTGGCGGCGCCAAGGACAATGGTCGAATCGACGCCGTTGCCAAACTGCCACGTGTCATCACTGCTGCGGAGCACACCATTGAAGTAGAGTCGGGCCGTCGTGCCGTCAAACGTCGCAACAACATGCTGCCAGGCGCCCGCCTGGAGGACGTTGTCCTCAAAGACATTCGAGCTGGGAGTCTGGAACCACAGATGCGGCAGATTGAAGGCGGCACTGACCTGCCAGAGCACGTTGTCGGCGTTGAAGGCTCCGACGCGTTTGGCAATGAAGGTTTGCCACGCGTTGTTCGTGCCGTCCCAACGCATCCAGAAGCTCACGGTGAGCTGGTTGCTGAACCCGGACGGATTCCAGTTGCCCGCGGTGGCCCAGCCGCCCTGATCTGTGACCTCGGCGGCGCCATTGGCGGTGCCGTCATAGCCTTCGACAAACGTGGGCGTTCCGTTGGGATCCGCATCGTGCCCTTCGCCGCTCGCATCGATGTAGCTTCCGTCCAACGGCCAGTAGGCCACGGTGCGTTTGATCGCCAGCCCTGCCTGGTCCGAAGTGGCGGTAAAGAGGCTGTCGTTCGACACGACGCAATAGTAGAGGCCTTCTTCGGCCACAGTCGCACTGGCGAAACTGAGCGTATCGGAATCCGAACCGACGTTGGGATCTTCACCGTCAGGGTTGACCTTCTTCCAGGCATAATGTGCCGTGGAGATACTTTCGGCCACAATGGTGAACGCCGCGGGATCGCCGCTATCGACCACCACAAACGACGGCTGAGTCGTGATCTCCGGCACGCTCGGGCGGGTATCGAACGTCCAGGTCGGGCCGGTCAGCACATTGGGATCCACCGGATCGTCCGAGAGCACCTCATCCACGCGCCAACGCCATCCCTGAACATCATTGCCGATCGCCACAGGCCCGTAGGATGCGGTATCACCCGTCACGTCGATTTCGACGGGGACATCCCAGTTGGGATCCGTCAGGCTCTTCTGCATGTACAAGCGGTGCTTGTCAACAAGTGCATTGACGCCGCTATCCGGATCGGCCGGGTCCAGCGCGGTATTCCAGGAGAACGTCACGTTCGTCGTAACGCGCGCAGCCTGGTGAGCAGGCGTCGGATCGTGTGCGCGGAGCTTCTCATAAAAGAGCAGATCCTTGACCTCGAGAGCGGTGTCCGAGATACGCACTTCGTCGATGTATCCGTAGGCGCGATCGCCATGCCCACTGTTGTACATGCCGCGACCCACTGTCCAGGTCCCAAAGGTCCAGTCGCTGCCGCTGCCCTCACCGATAATCAGCGTTGTGTCGGGCGTGCCGCTTAACGTCAGATCAGTCTGGCCGATCTGCACGTAATCGCCGCCGGCCGTGAGGTTCTTCAGGTACAGCGTAAGCAGCGTACCGTCATTCACAGCCGCCATGGCATACCACGGAACGCCCACACCGTTGGGATTCGATCCGAAGTCAAACGTCGTAATGGCGTTGATGGGGGACTGCACGTCGTGCCAGTATCCCGCCACGTCGCAATAGCCGCAACCCACATAGTTGTTCGGCCTTGCCTGCAGATAAAACGCAGCACGGTTCGTGTCAAAACCAGGCCCGGTGTCATTGGTGCCCACGGAGTCACGGCCGACAAACGTCCGCCATCCGCCACTCTCGGCCTTAAAGGTCACCTCCACAGTCCACTGCGACGGCTCGAACTGTTTCGTGATGAAGTCTTCAGGGCCGGTGAACATACCCGGATAATCCCCGGCGTTTTTGACGGAAAAGTTGTTATCGGCGGCCGTCTGGCCAACGTAGGTCTCGCCCACATCGGTCCGGTATTCCGAATTCGCCCAACCTGCGACACTCCAGGCCGACAACTCATAGCCGTTGCCGGAGTAATCCACTACGGCTGGGTAATAGGTGCCGTCGCCCTGGCCGCCATGATCGACCAAGGCGCCGGCCGGCCCTTCCTCAAATCGCCAGTAGGCCACCGTAGCCGCGTCCGCCGGCGCCGCCATCCATGCCAACATCAGTATCCCCAACATTGTCAAACCAATCTGTCTCATTACGCAACCTCCATTCGACAAAGGAAAGAGAAGGTTCTCTCCTACCTGTATTTTCTCGGCGACATCAGGCCGGCCCCGGACACATCACCCAAGGCCGGGCCCGCACTGTTTCGACGCACATCACGCCGCTTTCATGGCGCCTGCTGCGATAACGTTTCGCCGGCGCCGACGCCACACAGGACCCTAGGGCAGGCAGTCGGGCACCAGGCCACAATCCAGCCATCCCAACGTCAACATGCCAAAATCCTGCAAGTCAACAACGCAATCGCCGTTGTAATCATACGCTGCCGACGGCCGTTGCGATTCCACGCAGACGGATTCTCCCGTCATGGTGTTGTACATGCGGGCCACTTCAAAGTCGGTCAGAGCGTAGTTGTAAATCTGTACGTCATCGAGCGCACCGTTGGTGAACTCTCGCACAGGCTCCAGGCCACCACTGTTGCCTCCGATCGTGATTACTGCATCCCGTGCCGGCCCGGGCACCCACGTGCCTTCGTCGACCAGTTCGCCATTGAGATACAGCTGAGCCTCCCCGCCCGCGTATGTCCCGGTAATGTGCTGCCACGCATCGGCCTCGAGAGCATCGGCCTGGCCCACAATCTGGGTCGGACTCTGGAACCACAGCTCGGCGCTGTCGACGTTCGTGCTGACCTGCCAGCACACGTTCTCCGGAGCCCAGTCGCCGTCTCGCTTGGCAACAAACGATTGCCAACCGGTCGCACCTTCCCAATACAGCCAGAAGCTTACCGTCATCTGGTCGCCCAGCATCGGGTCCCAGGTGCCTGCGGTCGCCCAGCCGTTGCTGGGCTCGATGTCCACCGCACCATTGACGGTGCCGTCATACCCGGTGATAAAGGTCGGCACGCCGTTGGGGTCGGCGTCATGCCCTTCGCCGCTCGCATCGATATAATCTCCATCGAGCGGCCAGTAGGCCACGCGACGCCTGATCGCCAGACCTACCTGGTCGGAATTGACCACCGTAGGACTGTCGTTCGTCACGGCGCAATAATACAGACCTTCATCCGCCAGAGTCGCACCGGCGATCGTCAACGTAGGCGAATCGTCGCCGACATTGGGGTCTTCTCCTTCAGGATTCACTCTCTTCCAGGCGTAGTGAAGCTGCGATTCGCTCTCCGCCACAAGACTGAACTCCGCCGGATCACCATCTCCAACCACGGTGCTTTCCGGTTGTGTCGTAATCGCCGGAATACTCGGCCGAGTATCAAAGACCCACACCGGACCAACCAGGGTATTCGGGTCCACAGGGTCATCGTCCAGAAGCTGGTCCACACGCCAGCGATATCCCTGCACGTCACGCCCCAATGCCACCGGGCCGTACGACGCTGTCGGGCCCGTCACGTCAATCTCAATGGGCGCCGCCCAGGTCGGATCCGTGGGGCTCACCTGGAGATACAGCAAGTGCTTAACAACGAACGGATTGACGCCGGGAGCGGGATCCTCCGGATCCAGCGCGGTGTTCCACGAGAACGTGACATCCGGATCCACCATGGTTGCCAGCGGACCGGGGGACGCATTCCACGCACGATGCCGATCCACCGGATGCGTCGAAATTCGAACTTCGTCGATGAAACCATACGCCCGATCCACGTGGCCGCTGTTCCACAACCCACGCCCGACCGACCAACCTCCGGCGTGCCAGTCGCCGCCGCCGCCGGCGCCGGCGCTGAGACGCGTATCCGGACTGCCGCTTTCCGTCAGATCCGTCTGCGCCACGATCGTGTACTCCTGCCCCTCCTCTGCCAGGTACAATCGAAGCATCTCCCCGTCACACGTGGCCGCCATGTGATACCACGGCGTATACGGATTATCGCCTTCCGGATTCTCCGACCATACGAATCCGTCAATAATATCCGGCTCCGACGCCGCAACGTGCCAGTAGCCGCTCACATCGGCGAACGCAATGGACACCGCGTCGCTGGGCTCGATCTTGAAATACAGCACCGACACCTGCGGATTGTCCTCGACCACACCGTAGGAATCCCGCCCCACGATCGTCCGGTGCCCCCCGTTTTCCTCGGGCTTGAAGGATGCCTCGATCGACCACTGCAAAGGCGTGATCGTCTCGATGTCCACCCCCGTCGGATTCGACGCCGACGAGTCCGTGAACATCGTGGGGCCTCCACCGCTGTTCTTGACGCTTAGAGTGTTCGCAAGGTAATCGTCAAAGATATTCGCCGTTGGAACGTCCGCGCGGTACAGGTATCCGCCGCCCCCTCCCTCGTCCCACGCGGACAAGCCGTTGCCGTTGCCGGAAAGATCCGG
>JAFGCA010000054.1 GCA_016932895.1 Sedimentisphaerales bacterium
GACGATATTGCGATCCATGCAGCCGTGAGGGCGGATGACAGGGTTACCGTGGAGGCCGGCACCGACGGCACGGGCAGTGTGCGGGTAGCGGCTGGGGGCAGCGTGGGCGCAACGGCAGCGGGGAGCGATGTTTCCATAGCGGCGGGGGCTACGGCGGGGGATGTCAGTCTTTCGGGCAATGTGGCTGCGATTGACGGAGTTGCGATTGCTGCGTCGGGTGGTGCGATTCATCAAAGCGCAGGTTTGATTTCCGCTGCGACAGTGGATCTGGACGCGGCGGGAGGGATCCATGATGGGGCCGGCGGAGCGATTCAGATCGCAGCGGCCTCGGTTGCAGCGGACAATGCCGGGCCGGGGGACGTGAATATCGAGAACACCCTGGCGCAGGATACAACGATCAACTCGCTTTCGTCGGAGGGGGGAGACGTCACTTTTGTCAATGGCGGGAGCGGAGACCTGGTGGTTTCCGGTGCGATATCGAGTGGCGTGAATCCGGGCACGGCCGGCGGGGACATTTATATCAGCTCTCAGGGTGATCTTACGGTTGATTCTGTTGTGGACAGTCGGGGCGGTTCGGGCGGCATGCTGACGATTGAAGGGGGCGTTTTGTTGAACGTCGTTCCGCAATTGGGAGCGGGGAATATTTCGTTGTTATGCAATGCATTGGATATCATCATCAACGCGCCGATGATTCAGGCCACGCAGATACTACTAACATCTTCTCGCGACATTATCGTGCAGTCGCTTTTGCAGACGACCAATCCGGATGCGGATATCAGGCTGTATGCCGACATTGACGGCGACGGCACAGGCGGCGTTCGAATCGATCCTACGGGTCAGATTGATTCCGCCAGAGATGTTGTCCTGTCCGGTTCGGATGTGTACGCCACCAGCCGGACGGGAGACAGCGTTATTGTGGAGAATGACGGTTCGCATGTTCAGGTGCTGGCAGCGGGGGCTATCACCATAGAAAGCAGTTCCGTCAGTGTCGCCCAAGCGGATGTCTGGATCGAGGGGCTGGTTGAATCTTCCGGCGCCGGCGTGATGACCATTTCTCCCAAGGATAGGATCAACCTGTCAGGAGGCCTGTATACGGCAGGCGGAAGCATTGTGTTGCATCGTCCTGTGCTGTTGGTGGGGGACAGTGTCCTGGATACGGGCATTGGCGGCGGGGATATTCTTTGGAACAGTCCATTGGACGGCAGCTATAACGTGACCTTGTCGGCGGGCATCGGGAACATTCAATTCGATGGTCCGATAGGAGGGATTTCGCCTCTGCTGGATGTAGCAATCCAAGGGGCGGCAAGCGTTACGATGGCGGATTCTTTTTCCGGCAGCAGCCTTGCGATTACAGATGGCGGGGCCGTGGCTCTGAGCGGCTCGGTAACGACTGTCGGCGATTTTACGAGCATTGGCGGCAGTTTCGATAATACCGGCGGGGGCATCACAGCTCAAAACGGCGACATTCGCATAGACCATGCCGGCGAGGTCATTCTTGGAGGGCCGCTGGAAAGCACTCTCGGGAATGTGGACATTGATTCTACGGGTGCGATCACGCTTGCTACCGCCGTTGGGGCCACCGCGGGAACCATTGCGATAGATTCTGACGGGGTGACAACGATTAGTTCGGACGCCACGATCTCAACGTCAACCGGAGAGGTTGGGCTGGGCGCGGATCGAGATGGGGCGATTCATTTCGCCGGCGAGATTTCTACGGCCGGCGGCAGTGTCCTATTCGACAACGCGACGGTTTTGACCGGCTCGGGCGTCATTGATACGGGCGAGTTGGAAGGTGACATTCTCTTTGGCGATGTTCTGGACGGCGGCTGGGATTTGCAGCTGGCAGCCGGAACAGGCAGCATTACGTTTGCAGGAGAAATCGGCGGCGATTCTGCGCCGGCGAGGCTGCTGGTGTACGGCGCGTCCGGGGTGATCGTGCAGGACTCCGTGCATGCGGGCCAGATTGAGATACATGACGGCGGTGCTGTTGCATTCCATGGCTCTGTGACAGCGTTGGAGGGGTTTTACAGCACAGGGGGCAGCTTTGATGCGACGGATGCTTCGATAGCGACGGACACGGGCGCCCTCAGCATCAATCATTCGGGCAACGTGCTGCTGGGCAATGCTGTGAGCAGCAGCCAGGGCGATATTGCCATAGATTCCGACGGCCAGATTGTTATCGGCGCGGCTGGTGATATCACTACGACGACGGGCAATGTAGCGATAGGCTTACTCCGTGAGGGCGGGCTGGCAACCGCCGGCGATATTCACACCGGCGGCGGCGACATCTCGATCGGCTCTGCGGCGACGCTGACGGGGGATGCGGAGATTTCGACCGGCGGCGCCGGCGGAGATGTTTCGTTTCATGGAACCATCAATGGCGGGCACGAGTTGTCGATCATCGCAGGCCAGGGCAACGTTACGCTGGAGCAGGCGGTTGGGGAAGAAACGTTTCTGGAGGCTCTTGTCATAAACGATGCGTCAAGCGTTACGCTTGAGGATACGGTGCGGGCTGATGCGGTGACGATCATGAATGGCGGGGCGGTGCATCTGAACGGATCGATTGCTGCTCCGGAAGGTTTTGTGGGCGATGGGGAGGAAGTGAATCTCAATGCGACGGTCGATACGATCGCGGGGGACATTCGTCTGGATGCGGAGGAGAGGATTGTAATCAGCGATGCAGGGGATATGACGACGCAAGGAGGCAGCGTCCATCTGGGAGGCGATCGTGATGGCGGGATTACTACGGCTGGCGACATCGCAACCAACGGGGGCGATATTGTTCTCTACAGGGATACCGTCTTGACAGGAGATGTTGTTCTTTCGACGAATGGAGGTCCGGGAGATATTGCCTATGGCGGCAGGTTGGATGGCCCCTATGCCTTGACGGTTGTGGCGGGGACGGGAAATCTCGTGTTTCAGCAAGCGGTTGGTTCCGGGGACAAGGTCGGCGATATTACGATTCAAGGCATAGGCGATCTTACGGCCATGGAATCAGTGTATGCCGACAGTTTTTCGCTGGCCAATGGAGCTGGGAGTGTTGTCTTCCATGGTGGTTTGAGCACGGAGGGGCTTTCGGATGAAGCCGGCGGGGTTGTGGAGGTTGTCATGAACGGCGACATATGGATTGATGGTGCAATCAACACTTCCGGCGGTGCTGCTGTTTCGGGCGCTGGGCAAAGGGGAGGGGACGTAGTATTGACTTCGCAGAGTGGCTCGGTGACGGTCGGTACGATTGTTGCTTCGGGCAGCGATGCGGTGGAAGGCGATGGAGGGGATGCGGGCGACATCTCGTTGCAGGCGTGCGCTGATCTGGAGCCTGGCGGGCGAAGCGAGGGAGATTTCCTTCCGGCTGGACGTATCACGCTCAGAGGCGATTTGTTTGCCCTGGGAGGCAAGGCGGCCGGGCTGGGCGCCGATGGCCAGGGAGGAGAGGTTGCGTTGGGGCCGGCCGGCAGAGCTTCTGTTCCGAGTGTCGCCACAATGATGGGTGTTGCTCCCGGCGAGGATCTTGCGATTCGGGCCCGCGCGATTTCCATGGGGCAGAACGAGAAATGTACGGTTTCGGGGAATCTTCTGATGCAGACAGATGGGGGAGGCATTGTCGTGGGAGATTTGTCCGCAGAAGGCGATGTGACGGTGGATGCCGGGGAGACTGGAGTCGTGACATTGTTGAGTCGAGAGGCCGGCGATGTGAGACTGGCTGACAGCGCTGGAGGCGGCGTGGTTCAGGATGCCGGGCTGGATTTTGTTGCGGGTGGCCGGATGGAATTTGTCGGGACGTTGGAGTTGGCAGACAACCAACAACCCAGCCCGCACTTTGCTTCGTTGGATGTGCATGGAATCAGTGAGCCGCCGAAGGGGGATTCTCGCTTCGTGGTTCACGTGATGTCGGAAATTCCGGATCTTATGGGTTCAGCATTGGATGGCGTTGCGGCGGGGAGAATTGTTCCGGGTGATGCCGATGCCGATCATTGGCAGACAGATCAGGTTGCTCGCGTCATGGCCGAGCGTGGGGACGATGTTGTCGCTGCGATTCTCAGGACGCAGAGATTTCGGCGAGAATCGGTCGATGAGCATCCGTGGCAGGAATATGAAGAGGTATTCGAAGCGTTGGGGCTTAGACGGTGGGATTCGCATGCGGACGAGGTTTTGCGGGACTGGGCGGTGTATGACGATTTTTCAAGGGATACGCTGGGTTCGGATACAGGCGGCTGGATCACGGCGAATCGTATGTCCTCTGATGAGTGGATGGGTGTGGCTGAGAGATTGGGGCATTTTGTTGCGGATCGGCAGAAGAATTTTCAGGAGCGATTGATGCAACGGCATTCGTTGTTTCAGGATACCGGCGGGCCTCAAGAATACGACATTATCGATAGCGTGCAAGACGATGCATTGCTTATAGAAGATTTGTCGTGCCTTTCCGCCATATTGGATAGGGTGGAGCATGCACAGGCGTTGACGGCCTTTGAGAAGGAAAGACTGTCTGAGGGGATCTTGCGGCTGGCGAAACCTGAGAGCTTCGACCTACAGGAATTTCGCGATTTGCTGGGCTATTATTAAGAGCAGGTGTCAGGCAAAGCCGGTTTAGATCATGTCGTTTCGAGCGTTCTTGTTGTGCAGCGGTGGGATTATTGTGTGGTTGGAGAGGGGGGATGTGAGGGGATGGTGTCGGATGTACGGGCGCAGCGGGCGTGGTTATGGAATCGGATGACGTCGCCCTGGGGTCCGCGGCCGTAGGGGAATCGGGAGGGGGCGCCGGATTTGGGGTCGCTTCATTGGGCGCCGGCGCCGTGGACGTCGTAGAGGCGAGGCTGCCAGGAGCCGGGGAACTGGATCCAGCCGAGGCATCGTATTGCGGGACAGGCGTTTATTGGGAGGGTTGGCGTTGGGAGTCGGTCGGGTGTTTGAGGTGTTTGTTGAAGAAGTCGAGGACGAGGGGGGTGAGGTCTTCTGGTAGGGGTCGGCCGCGGGAGTCGGTGCGGAAGGCGAAGGTGTGGCCGACGTTGGGGATGAGGTGAAGAATATTTTCGACGCCGCGGTGGGAGAGCCTGCGTGCGAATACGATGGATTGTTCGTAGTCGACGGTGGTGTCGGCGAGGCCGTGGAGGATGAGGATGGGGGGGTCGTCGGGCGTGATGTTGTAGACGGGGGAGGCGGCTTGCCAGCGTTGGGGGTTTTCGTCGAGTGAGACGCCGAGGAGCCGTTCGCCGGGGCCGAGCTTTCGGATGCCGGTGGGGCGGCCGTTGGGGTCGGTTTCCTGCCAGGTGGCCAGGTCGGAAATGCCGTAGAGGTCGACGGCGGCTTGTATCTGGCTGGAGTAGCCGGGATAGGGTTCGTTGGGCTCGAAGCGTTTTTCGGGGCCGGTGACGGCGAGCATGGAGGTGAGGTGTCCTCCGGCGGAACCGCCGATGGCGCCGATGTGGTCGGGGTCGACGTGGTATTTTTCGGCGTATCTGCGGAGGAAGCGGACGGCGTTCTTGCAGTCGTGGAGATTTTGGGGCCAAGGGTTGGGTTTGTCGGTGTGGAGGAGGTAGTTGATGCTGATGCAGACGTATCCGTTGGCGGCGAGCGTGTTGCCGATTTCCTGTTCGCGTCGCGCGGCCTTGTCGCCTTTGGTCCATCCGCCGCCGTGGATGATGACGATGCCGGGGAAGGTTTCGCCGGGTGAGGCGTTGGCCGGCTGATAGAGGTCGCACGTTTGTTCTCTGTCCGGTGAAAGGTATTGCAGGTCATTTGTGATGGCGACTTCGTAGGTTCTGGAGGTGGAGGATTCGAGGCGGTTGTGCTCGTCGGCGGAGGCGATGGTGAGCAAAGTGAGCAGGGCGGCCAAGAAAGCAATCCGTAGACTCATGATACGCGACCTCGCAAAGAGAATGCTTTTGTTTTGTTGTTGAGTGATTCATCGGAATGGTCTCGGGAGCATGTCGTTGGTGTCCGGCGGAGCCATTTTATCAGGGGACAGCGTGTCAGCAAGCGTAATGGCGTTGGATGCGACAGATGGGCGAGATACGGGCGTGGGGGCAGGTGGGTCTGGGGAAACTGGGAGGTCCGATTGCGCGAAAACAAGATTTTTCTGCGCGAAACGAAGTTGGAGTCAAGGTGAGATTGGGGGAGAATCGAAGGAGCAAGCTACGTGATATAACCAGGAGACAGTATAGCGTGAAGGTTGGGAACAAACGACATGTGACGGGGTCCGGTAGAGCTACGGGTGGGTCCCAGGCCGTATCGAGGCGTGGGGCGAGTACAGGATGGGAGCGAGTTCAGGCGGCGGTGGAGCATCGCGGGGCGGACGGAGTGCCGGCGGATCTGGGGGGGACGACGAGCACGGGGATTTCGGCGGGGGCGTACAATTCGTTGAAGCGGCACCTGGGATTGGAGGTGGGGACGACGCGGGTATTCGACACGGTGCAGGGGCTGGCGATTGTGGAGGGCGCGGTGCTGGAGTGGTCGGGCAGCGACATTGTGGACGTGGGGCGTGTGTTCGACCTGGAGGAGGACGGATGGCGCCAGATGCGGCTGGGGGGTGGTGAGGAGGTGTGGTATCCGGGGGCGTTTCGGCCGGTGCGTCGGGCGGGCGGCGGATGGGGGGTGCAGGCGTCGGACGGGACGGAGATCGCAATGATGCCCGAAGGGGGCGCGTTTTTCGACCAGACGCATTGGCCTTACGTGGATGGGTATCCGTCGGACTATCGGCGGCTGGACGAGGCGCTGGCGAAGGTGATGTGGACGGCGATGCCGCGGGGTTTGTGGCGGCACATGGGAGAGGAAGGGTTCTGGCAGCGGCTGCGGGGTGAGGTGGTGCGTGAGCGGCAGAAGGGGCGGGCGGTGTCGGTGACGGTAGGGTGCAACCTGGTGGAGCTGGGGTGTTTTTTGCGGCGGATGGACAATTTTCTGATGGATCTGGCGTTGGAGCCGGCGAAGGTGGAGGGGTTGATGGATGCGCTGGTGGAGCGGCACCTGTCGCTGTTGGAGCAGGTGTGTGAGCACGTGGGAGACGTGGCGGATATCGTGCGGTTCGGGGACGATCTGGGGATGGATCGGGGGCCGTTGATGTCGCCGGCGATGTACCGACGGATCTTCAAGCCGCGGCACAAGGCGATGTGCGAATACGTGAAGAAGCATAGCGGGATGACGATCGGGTTGCATTCGTGCGGCTCGATTCATGCGTTGATACCGGATCTGGTGGAGGCGGGTTTTGAGATGTTGAATCCGGTGCAGACGAGTTGTGCGATGATGGAGCCGGAGCGGCTGAAGGCGGACTACGGCGGGGTGGTGACGTTCTGGGGCGGGGGGTGCGACACGCGGGAGGTGCTGCCGCACGGGACGCCGGAGGAGGTGCGGGCGCATGTGCTGGATCGGATGGAGGTCTTTTCGAAGGGCGGAGGGTTCGTGTTCAGCGCTGTGCACAATATCCTGCCGGAAGTGCCGGGGGCGAACGTGGCGGCGATGTACGAGGCGGTGCGGGAGTTCAACGGGGAGAGGCACTAGGCTGTTGCGCATGATTTCATCGCCGGCAAGAACGGAAGGTGTGGAGATAATGAAAGAGTCTCTCGGAAGGGATTCCGGGTTGTGCGGTTTGAGCAGGAATCGCGTGGCGGGGCGTGGTGGGATGTTGGTCAGGTCGGTCGGGCGGGGGATGGGGCTGGTTGTGCTGTTGGCGGTGCTTGGGATCGTGGTGGGATCTCATGCGCATGCGGCGACACGCGGGACGGGGTCGGCAAGCGAGGGGAAAGTAGTATCCATCGCAACGGAGCGGTCCGTGAGCATGTTTCTGCGGAAATCGCTGGTTTGGAGATGTCCGGATTTGGCTATGGATGTGCCGGTGCGGGTGTATTTCAAAGATTCGAGCACCGGGGAAGATGGCGCCCCGGTGATTGTGTATGTGAAGAATCACGGGTATCCTCGGATCGGGCAGGAGCCGGATTCTTCGATCCTGGCGGACTTTGTGGGCGAGATGTATCTGGTCGTCGTGGTGGATTTCGAGGGGAATCCCAAAGCAGTGTCGCCTGATTTTGACTGGGACCTGCTCGAACTTCAGCGGGCGATCTACGGCTACAAGACGACGTCGCTGCTGACCGATGTTGGCCTTGTGCCGCAGGAATACTACGGCTGGTTCGTTCCGGCGGGATGCAGGCTTGCGCGGGACGTGGTGTATTTTGAGCTGGACAAGCACGGTTCTTACGGCACGAAGGAATGGGTTCTCAAAACCTGGAATACCCATTACCATAAGAAGTTTGACGTACCGATCCTGACGGATCCCAACGACATGTACGACCCGGACGGCTCGCCGATCGATTATCAGCTTTCCATGGATATCATCTATCCTTCGGAGCCGAGTCGGAAGCTCCCGTTGTGGTTCTACAACGCGACGCGTGCGATTCGGATGGAATGTTTTCGCTGCGAGATGAATGAGCCGCACATGTACGGCTTTGCGATGCGCGGTTACGTCACGGCCATTATCGACCATTGCTGGAATCCGCTGTCGCGGCGGCCGATGTCGTGGGGGTTTATCAACGCGGTGTACAACATGGATCAGTGGAACGGCCTCAAGCGTGCCACGGCGGCGGTGCGGTTTTTTCGGGCGCATGCGGATCGGTATGGCATCGATGCGGAGCATATCTGCGGGTGGGGGTATTCGAAGGGGTCGTACGGGATCACGCGGCTGTCGGATCCGGAGCACGAGAGCCAGGAAGAGCTGGCGACGTTTGCGGGGTATCCGCCGGGTTCGCCGGAGGCGCAGCCGTGGCAGGACTATTCGAGCCGGATTGGCGCGGGCTACCAGGCGGTGGGCATGGGGACGCGCAATCCGCAGTACATTACATCGCGTCAGGTCCCCACCGTCACCGCGTGCGGAAAATTCGACAAGTTCAAGTTCTGGCCGATTTTTCCGGCGCTGGTGCAGGAATATGAATCGCACGAAGTTCCTCATCTGGCGTTGTGGATGGAAGAGCTTGCGCACGAGTTGCCATGGCGGTACGACGAGCGGCTGGGCCGGGATCGGTATGCGCTGGTGATGCAGTTTTTCGACCAGGTGGTCAATCCGCACGACCATCCGGCGCCGGAGGTGCTGTATACGTTTCCGAAGGACCAGGCGACGGAGGTGACGCGGAAGGGCTATAGCCAGGCGCTTCCGGATGTTGCGCTGCTGCCGGCGGATGCGTTCGAGTATGTCTCGCTGCGGGAGCCGATTACGGTGCATTTCGGGCAGAGGATGGACGTCGAGAGCGTGACGGGCGGCGGGGTCGAAGTGGTGCGGAAGGCGGACGGCGCCCGGGTGGCGGGTGCGTGGACGGCGTTGCGAGGGAATACGTA
Organism: Sedimentisphaerales bacterium; assembly: GCA_016932895.1. The sequence continues at coordinate 9,316 of JAFGCA010000054.1, forward strand.
CTTTCAGTTCGAGCCCGCGAGCAACCTGGAAGAGCAGACTGCGTACCTGATCCTGATCACCACGAAGGTCCGAAATGAGGCCGGGGTTGCGCTGGGCCAGGCGAGGACGGTTGAATTCGTCACAGGTTCAGACCAGGGCGATTGAGAGAAGCGTGGCAGCGATACGAATGCTGCCTGGGCGCAGTGAGTAGGCGGTGGTGGGTGCGGCGGCCGTCAGATTGAGCGTGCTTGATACAATGCTGGAGTCATAGACGCATGCCAGGCGAAGACACGGCGATTTCTACGCGACAATCCGGGAAGCGACCTCGGGAGGAGCCGCAGATTGCCGGCGAGCTCGGGGAGATGGGGCAGGGGTATCCTTCGTATCGATGGGTGATTCTGGGGCTGGTGTTTCTGGCGACGATGGTGAATTACGCGGATCGGATCGTACTGAGCGTGGCGTCGACGGAAGTCATCCGGAGCCTGGAGCTGGATCCTGTGGAGTATGGGCATGTTCTGGCGGCGTTTGGGTTCATGTACGCGGTGGGGTTTCTGTTTGTCGGCAAGCTGATCGACAAGCTGGGGACGAAGCTGGGGTACCTGGCGGCGATGGTGTCGTGGTCTGTGGCGGGGGCGTTGGCGGGGCTGAGCGGGAGCATGATGTCGCTTGCGTGCATGCGAGGGCTGTTGGGGATTACGGCGAGCGGGAATTTCCCGGCGGCGATCAAGTCGGTGGCGGAGTGGTTTCATCCGAAGCAGCGTGCGTTGGCGACGGCGTTGTTTAACAGCGGGCCTCACGTGGCGTTGGTGGCGGGGCCTCCGGTGATCGCGGCGTTGACGTTGTGGGTAGGCTGGCGGGCGATGTTCGCGATTGTCGGGCTGGCGGGGCTGCCGCTTGCGTTGGTGTGGCAGGTGCTTTACAAGCATCCGGCCCACCTGGATCAAACGCAAGCGGCGCAAGAGGCGGAGAGGCCGGCGGTGAAGCCGATTCGGTGGCGCGACATGTTGGGGGATGTTCGGCTGTGGGCGATTATGATCGTGAAGTTTCTGACGGACGGGGTGTGGTGGTTTTACATTTTCTGGTTGCCGCCGCTTCTGAAGGAGAAGTATGGTTTCGACATCAAAGGGATCGGCTGGGCGATGCCGGTGGTGTATGCGATTGCGATCGTGCTGGCGAACGTGGCGGGTTGGTACACGGGACATCTGATCGGGAAGGGGTGGAGCCATTTTCGGGCGAGGAAATGGGTGATGCTGTTGTGCGCCGCGTGTCTGCCGGTTACGGCGTTAAGCGGGTTTACGCCATATCCGGTGGTGGTGATCCTTCTGGTGGCGTTGGCGGCTGGAGCGCACAGCGGATGGGCGGCCAATACGTTTTCGTTGATGTCGGATTGTTTCCCGACGCGTGCGGTGGCGTCGGTGGCGGGGCTGGGCGGCTTTGCCGGCGGAGTGGGGGGGATCTTCATTTCGGCGCTGGTGCCGGGGTTCATCGTCAAGTTCTGGGGATACGCGCCTGCGCTGGTGATGATGGCGGTGTTGCATCCGTTGGCGTTTGTGATGGTTCAGTTCATGATCAAGGCCCCCAGGGACGTCTGTAAGGAAGGAGACTGATTGTCATGGGGTATCAGGGGCGATACACGCAGGTCGATCCGGAGGCGGAGGCTTCGCTGCGGAGGCTTCTGGAGAAGCTCAACGAGGAACTCAATCCGGCGGAGCATCGGGGGATCCGGGAACATTTCATGCGGGCGATGACATGGCAGGCGGTGGAGCGGCCGCCGCTGCGATTGCTGTTTCAGGAGCTTCTCGAGCGGATCGACGAGAAGAGCAGCAACATGTATCCGGTGCGAGAAGCGGTGAACGATCCGGCGAAGTTGCTGGTGAACGAGCTATGGTACGGTCGTGCGTCGGCGATGGGATGGCTGGAGGTGCGGGACGATCAGCCGTTGCAGGTGCGGGTGAACCTGGGGATCGGCCTGGTGGCGTCGACGTTCGGCAGCGAGCTGTACGTGGTGGAGAACAATCCGCCGTGGGTGGCGCCTCTGACGAAGGACAAGGAGGCGATTCCGCGGGCGATCGAGAAGGCGCTGGACGAGTACGACGTCGAGGATGCAATGAATCGTGGGTGGATCCCCAAGGCCGCGGAGATGCACGACTATTACAAGGAGATTCTGGCGGAGTATCCGAACGTGGAGCGGTCCGTCGCGGTGGCGTTGCCGGATTTGCAGGGGCCCTTCACGACGGCGGAGTATCTGTGGGGCAGCGATCTGTACCTGGCGATGTACACGCACGGGGAGCTGGTGGATCGTCTTCTGGAGGCACTTGCAAAAGCGCAGGTGCGGCTGCATGGGTATTTTCGTGAGAACTGGATCGGGCGGGAGTTGCTGCCGGAAGGGTTCAGCCATCAGCATGGGTTGATGGTGCGGGGCAACATTCTGATCCGGTGCGACGGGAACATCATGATCAGTCCCAAGATGTACAGAGAGCGTGTGCTGCCGTGGGACATGTATGTGGCGAAGAACGCCGGCGGAGGGAGCTTTCATTCGTGCGGGAAGTGGGATCATAACGTGCGGGCGGTGATCGAGTCGGGAGTGTTCGGGACGATCGACTTCGGGATGAATCAGAGCCGGCTGCATGATGATATGGATGGTTATTACCGATTGGCGAAGGAGCGGCGGATTCACTTCAACCAGGTGGATACGGCAGAGGAGGAGATTTTGTCCGGGGACATTACCAAGAGATTTCCGACGGGGGTGACGTTGCAGCATTCGACGAAGGGGATCGCGTCGGCCAGGCGTTTGGTGGAGGCGTATCGCGAGCACGTGGTGGAGGCCGGGGGGGCATAGGCGCCTGGTGACGATGGAGTGACCGGGAAAGGCGTCGGGGATTGGATGAATGGCAGGATTGACCGGGTCAGAGGAAGAGTGTAAGCTCGGACGCAGGTCGGAAAGGCAAGCAGGCTGGTGGGAAGGAGCGATTGTATGCGGACATGGATGGCAGCGGTGCTCGGGGGTCTGGTGTTGCTCGCAGGGGCAGGCGGGTGCGGCAAGGACGGAGGGGGCGGGAAGGTGAAGGTGCGGTTAGCGACGGTGCTGCCGGCGGATCATCCCAGCTGCGAAGCGTTGGGGTTCTTTCGAGATCGGCTTGCCGAGGTGTCCGGCGGGCAGGTGGACGTGCAGTTGTTTTTGAACAGCCAGTTGGGCGGGGACGCGGAGACGATCGAGTTTTGCCAGGCGGGGAACATTGAGATGGTCTACACGTCGAGCGCATCGTTGGCGCAACACGCCGCGATGATGAACGTGGTGTGTTTGCCGTATATGTTTGATGACATGGAGCATCTGCATCGGGCGATGGATGGGGAGGTGGGCAAAGCGTTGGCGGCGGAGCTGGAGGAGATCGGGTTGCGGCCGTTGTGTTGGTTCGATGCGGGGACTCGCAACGTGATGACGAAGAAAGGGCCGGTGCCCGAGCCCGCGGATCTGGAGGGTTTGAAGATTCGGGTGCAGCAGTCGTCGCTGATGATCGACACGCTTAACGCGATGGGGGCGGCGGCGACGCCGATGGGGCAGGGGGAGGTGTATACGTCGCTGCAGACGGGGCGGCTGGACGGGTGGGAGAATAATCCGGCAACGTGCGAGAGCTTCAAGATGTACGAGACTGGGTGCAGATATTTCACGTGGACGCAGCATTTGGCGATTCCGGACGCGGTGGTGATCAACGCAGGATTTCTGGGACGCCAGAGCCCGGAAGTGCAGGGGTGGATCGAGCAGGTGGCGGCGGAGACGACCGCGAAGCAGCGGGATCTGTGGGCGACGGGGGAGGCGGCGATTGTGGCGGAGCTGAAAGAGGCGGGGATGGAGTTTTCGCAGGCGGATCGGGCGGCGTATGCCGAGCGGGTCAAGCGGGTGTATCCGACGTATTATGCAAAGTACGGGGCGGAGTTCGAGGCGTTGTGCAAGCAGATCGAGGGGATGAAATAGATGTGGCGGGTGGCGGCGCGGCATTTTGAGGAGCTGGTGGGCGGTGCGCTGCTGGTGGGGATGTGCGTGATCGCTGTGCTGAAGGTGGCGAGTCGGTACGTCGGCGGCGGAGAGCTCAGCTGGGCGGAGGAGGGATGTACGCTGCTGTTTGTGTACCTGGTGTTCGTGGGGGCGGCGTCGGGGGTGAAGGCGGGGGAGCATTTCGCGGTGGAGGTCCTGGTGGAGAAGGCGCCGCGGTGGTTGCAGAGGTGGCTGGTGGGGGCGTCGCAGGTGCTGGTGGTGGCGTTTGGGGGGCTGCTGCTGTGGTATGGGGTAGAGTTGGTGCTGACGGGGCGGGCGAGCGTAACGCCGGCGTTGGAACTGCCGCGGAGCGTGGGGTATGCGGCCGTGCCGGTGGGCGGGCTGTTGATCGTGGTGCGGGGGCTGGGGCGACTGGTGGGGACGGTGCGGGGCGAGAGGGGGGAGGCGGGATGATCTGGTGTTTGTTTTTGTCGTTTGCGGGGATGCTGCTGATCGGGGTGCCGGTCTCGGTGTGCCTGGTGCTCGCGGCGACGGCGGCGATGGCGGGGTTCAGCCACTTCGGGCTGGAAGTGGTGGTTTCGAAGCTGTACTCGGCGAGCGAGAACTTCCCCTTGGTGGCGATTCCGTTTTTCATTCTGGCGGGGAACATCATGAGCAAGGGGGGGATGTCGGATCGGCTGATTCGCCTTGCCCAGTCGGTGGTCGGGCGTGTGCGCGGGGGGCTGGCGATGGTGATGGTGATGGCGTGCATGTTTTTCGCGAGCGTGTCGGGCTCGACGGCGGCGACGACGGCGGCGATCGGGATTGTCCTGATCCCGGCGATCGTGCGGCAGGGATTTTCGCGGGGATCAGCCACGAGTCTTCAGGCGACGGCCGGGTCCATCGGGATTATCATCCCGCCAAGTCTGCCGTTTGTGCTTCTGGGGGTGATCTCGGGAATTTCGATCGGGGAGCTGTTTTTGGGCGGGGTGTTTCCGGGCCTGATCCTCGGAGCGGTGCTGATGGTGGTGGCGTACCTGACGGCGCGGGTGCAGAAGCATCCGCCGTCGGGGGAGAGTTTCAGCGTGCGTCGGGTAGGGCAGGCGTTGTGGCACTCGGTGCTGTCCCTGTTGACTGTGGTGTGGATCATCGGGGGGATCATTGGGGGGTACGTGACGCCGACGGAGGCGGCGATCGTGGCGGTGGTGTGGTCGGCGCTGGTGTCAGGGTTGGTGTATCGCGAGTTGCGATGGGGGCATCTGCCGGAGATCCTGGTGAACACGGTGAAGATCACGGCTGTGGTCGTGCTGTGCATCGGGGCGTCGGCGCCGTTTGCGTGGCTGATGACGATTGAGCACATTCCGGATCGGATTGCGTCGGCGATGTTGGCGGTGTCGGGGAATGCGTACGTGCTGCGGCTGTTGATGGTGCTGATTCTGCTGGGGGTCGGGACCTTCCTGGACTTGACGCCGGCGATGATTCTGCTGGTGCCGATCCTGATGCCGGTGGCGGCGAGTGCGGGGATGGCTCCGGTCCATTTCGGGGTGATGACGGTAATGGCGTTGGGCGTGGGCCAGTGTACGCCGCCGGTGGGGATCGCGCTGTTCGTGGCATGCGGCGTATCGAAAACGCGCGTCGGGGAGGTGCTGGGGCCGCTGGTTCCGTACCTGGCGGCGATGGTGGTGGCGCTGCTGCTCGTGACGTTCTGGGGGCCGTTTTCGACGTGGCTGCCGGCGGTGCTGATCTGACAGGTCCGGCCAGGGGGCTTCACGAGGCGTGGATGGTCTGTTTCTGTCGTCGGTACTGCAGAGGGGTGAGGCTGGTGACCTTTTTGAACTGAACGCCCATGGCCGTGGGGGTCGAAAAACCGAGCTGTTCTGAGATATGAGCGATGGAAAGGTTGGTCTCGATGAGCAGACGAATCACGCGTTGGATGCGTTCGTGCTGGATGAGTGCGTTCACCGAGCGGCCAAGGGTTTTGCGGCAATGGAGTTGAAGAGATCGTTTGGAGATGGCGACGGCGTCCGCGACCTCTTCGACGGTAAGAGTTCGTGCGGCATGGTCCTTGATGTATCTCAGGGTCTGAGCGGCGATGACGTCCTCCACCGCGAGGATGTCGGTGGAGCGGCGGCGGACCACATAAGAGGGGTGGACGAGGATCTGCGTGTCGCGGGGTCTCTGATTGTCCATGAGTTGGTGCAAGACGGCGCCGGCCTCGAATCCGGCAGCTTTGGTGGCCAGTGCGACGCTCGAGAGGGGATACCCGGAGAGTTCACAGAGGAACTCATCATTGTCGACGCCGATGATGGCGACGTCTTCAGGAACACGAAGTTCAGCGGCTCGGCAGGCATGGACAACGTGGAGGGCACAGTCGTCATTGCACGCCATGACGCCGACCGGCGTGGGCAGGGAGGCGAGCCAGTCTGCAAGTTTCTGGCTGCCTCTTCGGCTGCTTTGGCCTGAACGATTGCGCGGGATCTGGCAGGAGCTTGCCTGCCGCCCTGCTGTGATAAGGCGTGAGCGGAAGCCTTCCTCTCGTTCTCGCGACCAGTAGAACTCGCTGAAGCCACAGTAGCCGAAGTTTGTCAGGCCGCAATGGAGGAGGTGGTCGGCGGCGAGAGCGCCGATCGCCTGGCCGTCGCTGGCAATCGTTCCGACTCCGACGGCCAGCTCGCTGACGCCGTGGACGACGGCGGGGATGCCTGCATCGGAGATGCGTTGCAGCTCGTCACGCGTAAGAACCTGAGCGACGACGCCATCGAAGTCTTCGAGGTCAGCGGTGCGAAACGTGCGGCGTCGGGGGCGCCGATAAAACTCCGCCTCGAAAGAGAAAAGCCACGGCCCGTGAAGGCGTGCGTAGGCGACGATGCCCTCGAGCAGGCCGCGGGTGTAGGCGCGGTGGGGCTCGAGCATGACCTTGATGGACCGGATGCCGGCATTGTGGCGTTGCGACGATGCGAGCGGTTTTCTTGCCATACACGGAATATACCTCGCGGGTCGGTCCACGTGCAATGACAGGGCCTTCATTTCTTGCCCGTCAGGTATGGCTAATATTGACATAAGTCTTGCAAAAACAATTAGATATGATAATGCACAAAATTTCGAGGGTTGCGCAAACTAGATATATTTTTGCGCGAAATAGAGTAGGACCAAGTGTCCGCTCCTCCGATAATCAGGTGTAGGTGCTGACGTAGACGGCGTGGCGTACGCGGTTGATTCTCCCGGCCGAGAAAGGCAGCGTGCGGTTACGCCGAGCAGGTAAGGCATATCGAAACGATGCAAAATACCGGGATGGAGTCCAGAGCCTTGGCAGGGAAGGAGGCGTCATGTCGCGGCTGTTTCGTGTGAGACTAAGTGGTGGATTCACGCTGATTGAGTTGTTGGTGGTAATCGGAGTGATCGCGATTCTGATGTCGATCCTGGTTCCGGCGCTGCACTCGGCACGGGAGCAGGCCAAGCGCGCGCATTGCGCCTCGAATCTGCGATCGATCGGCGAGGGGGTGTACATGTACTCTGTGGAGAATCACGAGAAGATTCCGAAAGCGGAGTACTACGATACGGCCAGTTGCATACCGACGTGGTCATACCTGGCGTATCAAATCGACAAGACGAAGCCGTTTGGCGAGCATATTGTCGCAGGGCCCTACAATCTGGCGCACCTGTACGAGACACGGATGATCAGCGATCCGAAGGCGTTTTACTGCGACTCCGTTCCGCTCCAGCCGACAGGCGCCTCGGCGCCGCAGCGTGTCAGCTACCATTACAACATGTATCATGGGGGCGGATATGCGTGGCCGTGGAATGTCCAGACGGAATATCACACGCACGTCGTGCGGGTGGGCTACAACTACGTGCCGCAGGTCAAGGATGGTGGGAAGGACTCGGAGGGATACCCGACGATAGCGACGTCCGCGTCGCAGTTGTGGGAGAGCACGACAATGTCAACGGACCTGTTGAAGGGGCTCGAGACGTTGCCGCACACCTTGGGGGCGGGCGATGCCAAAGGCGTAAACGTCCTTTATGGCGACAGCTCGGTGAAATTCAACACGGATCCGGATGCTTTCCTGCCGGAGTTATGGTGGCCCAGTCCGAACAACAGCGATCTCGCGGGTTCGCGTGCGTTTCGTCGTATTCTCTCGGAGTTGCAGCAGTAAAGACAGGAGGCGTCTTTCCGGCCGGGGACCGGCTGGCTTGTTCGTAATTCCTCAAGTTCTCGCGGCAGCGCACGCTGCAGCTTACGTGGCGATGACGAGACTGACATAGGCAGTGGATAGAATGAAAAGAGGAGGATCCGGAGGGCGTTTGGGCATCGATCGTATGCCAGGTTGGAATGCTCGTGGGGATTCGACGCGAGAGAACGGCATGAAAGTTGGGGGTATGGAGAAAGGAGTGGTTCAGATGCGACAGTGGATATGGGTGATCGTTCTGGGCGTGTTGGTGTTCGGTTTGCCTTTGCGTGCAGAATTCAATCTGATGGAGGATTTCGACGTGTTGCCGACGGGTCCGATCGACGGCGTGCAGAGCACGGCGGGCGGGGTATGGGATACAGCCCCCGAGGACAGCGCGGTGCAGAATGTTTCGCTGTTGCCCGGCGGGGGGCCTACGGATAAGGCGTTGACGGTTCGCGGAAGCAGTGTTCATGCGTCGCACCTGGATGTAGGGGATCCGGCGATTGTGCCGCACACCTGGATCGAAAACACGGAGACGGGGACGTTTTTCTGTCGGTTCTATCAGCCGGCAGAGGGACGAGTGTATCACATGCTTGGGATGACGGACGTGATCGGAGACCTGGAGACCGTTTCGTGGGCGTATTGGCGGACGGGCGTGTATGTGCATAGCGCAGCGGCCGGCCAACCCAAGACAATGTATACGGTGAATGCGTCGGGAGCCTTGGGAGACCCGATTGCAAGCATCGAGGGGGACACGTGGTGCAACATCTGGTTTGTGGCGAACCAGGTGAATGACACGTTCGACGTGTACCTGACGACGGGGCGGAACGCAGCGAGCGAGAGCGACCTGGTAGTAGGCGGTCTTTCATTTTTGGGCGTAACGCCCTGGTCGTTGCCTCTGACCGGAATGAATGTTCGCGGACATACGGGTTCGACGGATCTGTACATTGACGACATCTACTGGGACGGATCAGGCAAGAATCTTGAGAATCCAGCGGCATTGGTAGCTGCTCACGATCCGTCGCCTGCAAACGGTGCCGAAAACGTGGCGCCGGGCGCGATTTTGAGCTGGACGTTGGGCGATGATCCGTTTAATGACGGCACGCCAAACCCGGGTATTTATCAGCAGGACGTGTGGTTCAGCGTGAGTCCGGGTAGCCAGACGCTGGAGAAGATCGCGCAATTGGGCGGCACGGCCACTGCGATCGATCCGGCTGCATATGGCAAGACGCTGGTGCGGGACGCAGAGTATTACTGGCGCATCGACACCCATGCCTGGGTGAACGATCCGAATTTCTACGAGGGCGAGCCCTGGATGTTCGAGATGGAGCCGACGGCGCCGATCATGACCGCCGATCCGGTGGACACGCTGGCCGATATTGACGGCGACGCCCAGTTTGCGGTGGCGGCGTACAATCCGTTCACGGGCGATGGTACTGGGCTTGGCTTCCAGTGGTACAAGGTGGGCGACCCCGATGATGTTGCACTGAGCGACGGGGCGGACTTCAGCGGAGCGACCATGGCAACACTGACGGTGTTTGGAGTCCAGGTGGCCGACGAGGGGGATTACTACTGCGAGGTGGAATTGCTGTCGAACAACGCCACCGTGACATCGCAGGCGGCGCACCTCGAGACGAAGCGGCTCGTGGCGCATTGGACATTCAATGGGACATATGACGACGCCACAGCCAGTGGGTTTGACGCCGATCCGAACGGCGTGGTGCAATACGTCGAGGGCGTGGTGTCGCCGGCGGCGAACGGGGCCGTGCAGATCGCCGCGGAGAGCGGTTGGGCGACCGCGGGGACGTGGGATCCTTCCGGCATCAGTGAGCAGCTTTCGATCACGGCCTGGGTGAAGCCCGACGTCGGCAATCTCTACGGAACGATTATCAGCAAGCGAGAGGAATGGACGAACATGCGCTGGACGTTCCGCATGAACAACACGCGTGAGGTGATCTTCTTCGACAACGGCAACAACGTGTCTTCGGAGGCGCAGCTGGAGGTAGGTGCGTGGAATCACGTGGCTGCGATATTCGACGGCACAGGCGCCCAGGGCGTCGCGAGGGTGTATGTCAACGGCGTCCTGGCGGGTGAAAACACCTCGTTCGAGTTGAATCCCGGCGTTGACACGACAGTCCGAATCGGGCACTCGGATGCGGCGATCAGCCGGACCTGGCCTGGAGCACTGGATGATCTGCGAGTGTACAACTACGTCCTGGACGAGCTTGCCATCGCGGATCAATACTATACGGTCAGCGGCGAGAAACCATGCCTGTATCCGATCGACGCGGCATACGACCACAATGGCGACTGCAAGGTGGACCTCGTGGACTTTGAGTCATTTGCGGCAAACTGGTTGCTTTGCGGGTTGTATCCGACGTGTGTGCCGTAAGGGCGGCGAAGGAACAGGTGGCCGAAATGGAGAAAAGCAATACCCAACCCTATAGGATTGGAGGCTGATAACGATGAAGTCGATTCAAAGGATATGCATGGTTCGGATACGGCAGTGGTGGCTGGTTGTGGCGATGGGGGTGTTAGCAATGGCGTTGCCCTTGCGGGCGGAGTTCAATCTGCTGGAGGACTTTGACGGCCTGGAGCTGGGATCGGTGGAGGGCCAGCAAAGCACCGGTGGCGGACTGTGGTCCGTGGCGGAGGCTGGCACGGATACGCAGCAGGTGAAAGTCGCACCAGAGGGTGAGACGGGCGATCAAGCGTTGTCCTACATTGGCACGAGTGTTCGCGGCAGCCACGTGGACGTGGGGGATCCGGCGATTGCGCCGCACGTGTGGATCGAGGATGGCAAGGTGGGAACGATGTTCTGTCGATTTTACCAGCCGGACGTGCCGGAGGCGCGGGCCTATCACTGGATTGGTTTTACCGACTTTGCCGGTGACCAGCTTCCCAGTATTGCCACGCAGTACTATCGAGGGGCTGTGCAATTCTACAATCTAGTTGGCAATCCGACCGAAATGAACGAAACGGTGCCCCTCGATATCCCTGGCGGCGCCAGTGCGGGCCAGAGGGGCGCTAAGGTGGCGGATATCGACAAGGGCGTGTGGTACAATCTCTGGTTTGTGGCGGACAACGGCACGGATACGTACGATGTTTATTTGACAACCGGTCTTAATTCGGCGACGGAGGCCGACCGTGTAATTGATGACATTTCCTTCATTGAGGCCCTCTACGAGTATCCGCCGTGGCCTTACCCGCTCAAGGGCGTCAGTGTTCGCGGCGGCAGCGGCACGACGGATTTCTACATCGACCACATTTACTGGGACGGCGCAGGCGCGAACCTGAGCAATCCATACGTTGGCGGATACGCCAAAAATCCGACGCCCGCGGACGGCGCGGTGCACGTGCCGCCCACTACCCTGCTGAGCTGGGATCTGGGCGACATGCCCTTCCAGCCTGGGGTTGCGAACCCCGCGATTCACGAGCAGAAGGTCTACATCAACAAGACCCGGACGGACCCGAACATGGTCCTATTGGCCACGCTCGACGGCTCGACCACGTCGATGGACCCTTCCGCCTACGGCAGGACGCTGACACGGATTGCTGCCTACACCTGGCGGGTCGACACATATGCCTGGGCGAATGACCCGAACATGTACCAGGGCGGGCTCTGGGAGTTCGAGACGGAACCAACGGCGCCCATCCTTACGCTGCAGCCTGAGAGCATATTTGTAGATCCGGGCGACGATGAAGAGTTTGTCGTGGCCGCCTACAATCCGTTTACGGGCGATGCAACAGGGCTGGCCTTTCAATGGTTCAAGGTGGGCGATCCCGATGACGTTGAGTTGGCGGACGGCGCGGAATTCACCGGCACGGACACGCCGACGCTGACGGTTCTCGACGCCCAGCCGGGAGACGACGGCGACTACTACTGCGCGATTACGCTGGTGGCGAACAGCGCCGTGACAAATTCGAGTCAGGCCAGGCTCGTGACGAGGCAGCTGGTGGCCCACTGGACATTCAACGGGACGTATGCAGACGCCACGACTAACGGGCATGACGCAGATCCAAACGGCGTGCTGCAGTACGTCACCGGCGTCGTGTCTCCCACGGCCAACGGCGCGATCCGGGTCGACGCAATGAACGGCTGGGCGACGGCCGGTACGTGGCATCCCTCGGGTGCGAGCAACCAGTTGGCGATCACCGCTTGGGTCAAGCCCGACGTGGGCGGAGTGTCTTCCGTGATCCTCAGTAAACGGGAAGACTACGACAACATGCGTTGGACCCTGCGAATGCAGACCAGCGGCGAGGTGTTGTTCTTCAACAATGGCAACAGCCTGGAATCCGCCGCCACCCTGGAAATCGGCGCGTGGAGCCATGTTGCAGCCGTATACGACGGGACTGGAGACGAAGGCGTCGCGATGGTGTACGTCAACGGCGAACCCTCTGGTGCCCTTGTCGGGTTCACGATGAATCCGGGAGCCGACACGACGGTGCGCATCGGCCACAGCGACGCGTTGATCAATCAGCCGTGGATCGGGGCGCTGGACGACATCCGCGTATATAACTACGCCGTGGACGTTGTCGAGATCGCGGATCAGTACTACGCAGTAACGGGTGACACGCCCTGCATCTACCCGATTGACGCTTCGTATGACGTCAACCAGGATTGCAGGGTGGACCTGGTCGATCTGTCCGCGTTTGGAGCCGGCTGGTTGACTACCGGCCTGTACCCCGATTGCTGCCCATAGTGTGACAGACATAGCAGGTTTAGACCACTGCTTCATGAGATGCGGGCCCGGTCGGTTGGTGCTTCCGGGCCCGTTTCTCAAGCATTCCTGCCCCGAAGCCGCAGCAGAGTGTTGGAGCCGGCCGCCATTGTGTGTATACTCAAACAAAACCGGGATGTGGAGGGACTCTCTTCCCGTATCCGCAAGACAAGGGACTGGACTATGCGTAGCATCGGACGTCGAACATTTCTGAAAACCGCAGCTTTGGGCGCAGTGGGCGGAGTTCTTTCGCTGGGACACGTGTCCCGGGCACAGACACCCGGCTCGAAACGAATGAACCTCCTGCTGCTGCTCGCCGAGGACATGGGACATCAGCTCGGCTGTTACGGCGACGAGCACGCAAGAACGCCGAACCTCGATCGCCTCGCTTCACAGGGAGTCCGGTTCCACAATGCCTATGTGACCACAGCCTCGTGCAGCCCCTCACGTGCGAGCATCCTGACCGGCCTGTATCCACAGCAGCATGGCCAGATCGGCCTGAGCGTCAGCTATTCCGAACGAAGAAAGCTGGTCTCCATGAAACCCGGCATCACGACCTTGCCGCAATTGCTCACGCGAAGCGGCTATCGCACCGGCGTGTTGGGCAAAATCCACGTCGATGCGCAGGAAGATATCGGTTTTGACTTCATGCGCGGGTCCGACTCGCTGGGCGTCTCAGAACAGTCGCCCGCAGAGTTGCCCATCGTCCGCGACAATGGCAAAAAGGCTGTGTCGCACGTGCGATATTCCGCTGACGTCGACCAGATGACACGCGACGCCAAGGACTTTCTCGCTGACGCCAAGGACGCCCCTTTCTTCCTGATGGTGAATTTCTCCGATGCCCACCTCCCATACTACAACCAGGTGAACGGCTACCCCGCTACGATGCATCAGCCGGAGGAATTCACGAAACCCTTCCCGTTCAGCGGGGAGGATTCGCTCGACCCAGCCACCCAACGGCAAATGGCCGCGTACTACAATTGCATCGCCAGGCTCGATGCCTCTGTGGGGCAGATCCTCGACGCCCTCGAAAAATCCGGCAACGCCAAGCAGACCCTCGTTATCTTCCTCTCGGATCACGGCCCCGGAGGTTTCAGCAAAGGAACTGCCAAACTCACGAATCGCGAAGCCGGGCTCAAGGTGCCCTTCTTGCTCAGATGCCCCGGGCAAGACGTGCCCGGAACGTTCGCAGGTTTCGTCTCTTCGCTCGACATCATGCCCACGGCGCTCGATGCAGCAGGGGTGGCGCCCCTCTCTTCCCTGCCGGGCCAATCGCTCCTGGAGGTCCTCGCAGGCAAAGCTCAGCCCCACGAGGAAATCTACGGCGAGTTCAACCGCCACCTCGACAACAGAATTTGGCCGATCCGCTCCGTCCGCTCCGGCCGCTACAAGTTGATTTACTACGCCTTCGCGGATGTCTATCGGCCGGTGGCAAACACCGATGCACAGGCCGGGCGCAGCACGGGACTCCGCAGCGAGTATATCGCCTACGGCCAGATGCCCGAATATGAGTTCTTCGATCTGGCGAAGGATCCTCACGAACTGAACAGCCTGGCCGGCGATACGCAATATGAACATGCGTTTCAAGGCTGCCTCGGGAAACTGCGCCAATGGCAGGAAATGGTCGGGGATTTCCTCCTGGATCCCCCAGCCGCCGAAAAGGAGCGAAATCTGGCGCGACAGAACATCAGAAAAGTCTTTGGCGACTTGCCCCAGGGCTAAGTCTGCAATGAGAACCGAAGGAGGCATGGGTGTCTCGCACGAGTATCAGTCTTGCAGTACTTCTCTTCACTAGCGTGGCCGTTATGCCCGCCAAAGCGCGGGATGCCGTCTACAACGTCACAGACTTCGGCGCCGTGGGAAATCTTCGCGCCCTCGACACCGACGCCATTCAAAACGCGATCGATACATGTCACGCCGAAGGAGGCGGAACAGTAGTGTTGCCATCCGGCAAGGAATTCCTCTCCGGCGCGCTCGTCCTTAAAAGCAACGTGACGATCGAGGTCCAGGAACACGCCATGTTGCGCGGCAGCCGCGAACTGAGCCACTACATCCGGACTGTGCCCGAGATCGAATCCTACGCTGTGATCAACTACTCTGATTACGCGCTGATTCAGGCGATCGACGCGGAAAATATCGGCATCAAAGGCAAAGGCGTCATCGACGGCGACGGCGTCGCGGTGCCGGGTCGGACAGGATACGGGAATGAAAAGATTCGGCCGTACCTTTTGCGGTTTATCCGGTGCCAAGGCGTGCACGTGAAGGACGTCATGCTCAAGGACTCCAACTTCTGGACCCACCACTATCTCGAATGCGACAACGTGCATGTGGACGGCGTCCGCGTGCGGTGCTGGAATCTCGACCCCCATCAGCCCAACGGCGACGGCATCGACCTTGACGGATGCCAGCATGTCCTTGTCGAGAACATGGACATCCGGTGTGAAGACGACGGCATTACGTTCAAAAGCACGAGCATGCGCCCCATGAGGGACGTCCTGGTTCGCAATTGCACGGTGCTCTCGAATATCAACGCGATCAAAATGGGCACGGAAACGCACGGACGCATCGAAGACGTGGTGGTCCGCGACTGTCGCGTGATCTTCGGCGGTCGGTCCGGCATCGCAATTATGAGCGTGGATGGCGCCCATATCGAAAACGTCACCTTCGAGAACATCGAAATCGAAGAGACCGCTGTGCCCATTTTTGCACGCCTCGGCGACCGCGGACGCACCTTCAGACGATACGACGAGCCGGTCGAAACGTATGATGGCAAAGAACGCGTTCGCACCGCCGCCGACCCCAACGTGGGCGTCCTGCGCAACATTACCTTCCGGAACATTACCTCAAGGGCCGTCAAAACCGCCCTGCCGCCCAAGGAAATGCCCCGGTCCGTGGGCAGCGCGTTCAGCGGCGTCAATGGCCACAGGATCGAAAACCTTGTCCTGGAAAACCTCGACCTCGTGTACGCCGGCGGAATGCACGATCGCAACAAAACCTACGCCCAAGTGCCGGAACGGCCTGCCCATTACCCCAACCCGCATATTTTCGGCGAATTGCCCGCCTATGCGTTGTATTTCCGACACGTCAACGGCCTGCGCGCCAGTAACGTCAACATTCGCGCCCTCGAGCCTGATTCTCGTTCAGCAGTGGTCTTGGATGACGTGCGGGACGCACAAATCAATAACCTGTGGACGCCGCGATTCGAAAAGGCCGCGCCGGCCGTTGAGTTCTTCGGCGTCGACGGCTCGGGAATAACCTGTGACTATGTAGAGCAACGCGATCGCTATCGTATCAGCGGCCGAATCCCGCCATCGTAGTCGATCTGTCTGGATCGTAAGCGGAAAGGGGCAACTTATGTATCTTGCCGGGAAAAAGATTATGCTTCGTCAGGTGTGCGTCTTTGTGGTCGTTTCTCAAATCGCGTTGATCGCGTCGACCGCCGCGGGTCGAGATGCGGCGTATAACGTACTGGATTTCGGTGCGGCGGGAGATCTGCGATCCCTGGACACACAGGCGATTCAAAACGCCATTGATGCCTGCCATGAGGAAGGCGGCGGCACAGTGGTCTTTCCCGCAGGGAAGGAATTCCTGACAGGTACTCTCGTGCTCAAAAGCAACGTGACGTTGGAGATTCCGGAGACCGCGATGCTGCGCGGCAGCCGGGAACTGAGTCACTACATCAAAACCGTACCCAACCTCGAATCCTACGCCGTCGTCAACTATTCCGACTACGCCCTCATCCAGGCTGTCAACGCCGAAAACATCGGCATCAGGGGCAAAGGCGTTATCGACGGCGACGGCGTCGCCGTTCCCGGCCGGACCGGATACGGGCACCTGAAGACCCGGCCGTATATCCTCCGCTTCATTCGCTGCAAGAACGTCGAAGTCCGCGACGTCATGCTCAAGAATACTAATTTTTGGACACATCATTACCTCGAGTGCGACAACGTCCACGTGGACGGCGTCCGGGTCCGCGCCATGAATCTCGATCCCCACCAACCCAATGGCGACGGCATTGACATCGACGGGTGTCAGCACGTGATTGTTGAAAACATGGACATTCAGTCCGAGGACGACGGCATCACGCTCAAGAGCACAAGCATGAGGCCCACCCGCGATGTGCTGATCCGTGACTGCACCGTGCAATCCAATTGCAACGCCATCAAGTTCGGCACGGAAACGCACAGCGTGATCGAGGATGTGGTGGTGCGCAATTGCCGCGTGATCTTCGGCGGTCGGTCGGCGCTCGCGGTAATGAGCGCGGACGGCGCTCATGTGCAGAATATCCTGTTTGAGAATATTGTCATCGACGAAACTGCCGTGCCGATTTTCGTCCGTCTCGCCGATCGTATGCGCACGTTCGAGCTCTATGAAAACGCCGTGATGACCTTCAACGACGAGGAAAAAGTCCGCGCCGAGACGGATCGCGAGATCGGCATAGTGCGTAACATCACGTTCCGAAACATCGTTTCCCACGGCGTGAGGGCGTCGCTTCCGCCCAAGACAATGCCCCGCTCTGTCGGAAGTGCATTCAGCGGCGTCAACGGGCACATGATCGAGAACCTCGTCTTGGAAAACCTCGATCTCACCTACGCCGGCGGTATCCGGGACCGCGACAAAACCTACGCCGGGGTGCCCGAAAGGCCGGCACACTATCCCACCCCCGAGATCTTCGGCGAATTGCCCGCCTTTGCTTTCTACTTCCGCCATGTCAATGGCGTCGTCATGAAGAACGTCACAATCCGAACACTCGAGCCGGACCTCCGTTCCTCGCTCGTGTTTGACAATGCCCACGACGTTCGCATCGAAGATGTGATCGTGCCGCGAACCGAAGGCGCCGCCCCTGCCGCCGAGTTCTTCCACGGCTCCGACGGCTCCCATCTCACCGCAACGTCCGCCGAAAATCACGACCTCTATCAGCTCGCCGGGAGCATACCGCCCGCAGACTGATTCCACGCCCCCGCGGATGACCCAGGGAACAATCATCGCAGGGAGACAGCCAACAAAGGAGAGTCTCAGAATGATTCGCAAGAACCGCATTGCCCGAACGCTGGTCCTGTTCGCAAGCCTTTTTCTTCTCGCCTCTGTCGCCTCGGCCGCCACATATTACGTCGACTCCGTCTCCGGCAGCGATGGCAACGACGCAAAATCCCCGCAATCCGCCTGGAAAAGCCTCGAAAAGGTCAACGGCACAACCTTCGCGCCCGGCGATGCCATCCTCTTCAAGTGCGGCGGCTTGTGGAGCGGCGAGTTGTGGCCCAAAGGCAGCGGCAGCGATGGTCGCCCCATTCGCATCGACAACTACGGAGACCCCCAGCAGGGCCTGCCCCTCATCAACGCCAACGGAGCCGGAACCTATAGCGACGCAGCCGTCTATCTGAAAAACCAGGAATACTGGGAAATCGCAAATCTCGAAATCACCAATCACGACGGTAACCGCAATCGACCAAAAACCGGCGTATACGTCTACGTGTCCGCGCCCGATCTGCCTGCCGAAAAAACCACACTACGCCATATCCACCTCCTCAACCTCGTGATCCACGACATCGACGGCGAGACAAACACCAATGAGATCAACGAAAACGCTACGGGTATCGATATTCACATCTATGGCGACCGCGACGTCGACACCCCGCGAAAATTCGACGATATTCTCATCCAAGGCTGTCACATCTACGATGTCGTAGCCGTCGGCGTTGTCACCACCTCCGATTTCATGACCCGCACAGCCGAAAAGAACCTCACCTGGACCCCCTGGACAAATGTCCGCATCCGAAACAACGTCTTCGAACGCATCGGCGTCTGGACGATCTTTGTCCGCGTCACCGATTCCGACGTCGTCGAGTACAACCTCGCCACCGGCGGCAACGCCCCCTTCAACGATGGAAACGAAGGCAACTGCTTCGTCATGTTCAACACCGACAACAGCCTCTGGCAGTTCAACGAAGTCTACGACCACAAAAAACCCCTCGGCGAAACCGCCGACGGCGCCGCCTACGACATCGACTACATGTGCAGAAACGCCGTCGTCCAATACAACTACAGCCACGACAACGGAATGTGCTTCGCCCTCTGCTGCAACGGAAAACCCGGCGGAAACAGGCTCTCCGGCTTCAGCTTCGACCATGTTCTCCGATACAACATCAGCCAGAATGAAACCGACGAAGTCGCCCATATCACAGGACCCGCCAACGACTGCACAATCTACAACAACACCTTCTACCTCGGCCCCGATCGCACCGGCGTCCCGATGGTCAAACACAGATACTGGAACGGCTGGCCCGACAACATCCTGTACGCCAACAACATCTTCTATAGCGTCAACCCCGGCAACATCTACGTGCTCGGCGAGACCACCCGGTGCAGTTTCAGCCACAACGCCTTCTACGGCGCCCACGACCCGAGCGAACCCCACGACCCCCACAAAATCACCGCCGACCCCAGGCTCGCCCACCCCGGAACCGGCGGCGCAGGCCTCGACACCGTCTTCGGCTACAAGCTCCTGCCTGACTCCCCCTGCATCGACGCCGGCTTGGCCATCCCCGACAACGGCGCCCGCGACTACTGGGGCAACCCCGTCCCCTGCAATGCTGCCCCGGATATCGGCGCCCACGAGTGGAGCAACGACTCCCCCGTGGTCCTCGCCCCGACCGACGACACCTACGTCCGCGGCACAGGCTCGGAAAACGACAACTACGGACCCGCCGCCAAACTCGCCGTCAAGTACATCCCCCGATACACCAGCCGCCAGCGCTTCGCCTACCTCAAGTTCCAGCTGCCCGACCCCCAGCCGCCCATGACCCACGCCACCCTCCGCCTCAAAGTCCGGACCCTGGAAGTCCCCGCCGTCCACGCCGTCCACTACCTCCCTCACGATGACTGGCGCGAATCCACCCTCACCTGGAACACCAGGCCCGATCCCGCCGACACCCTCGACACCCAGCCGGTCCCGACTCCCGGCCGATGGATCGAGTTCAACGTCACCGACCAGATCCGCAAAGAATACAACAACCCCGACGACCGCCTGATTTCCTTCGTGATCGCGGAAACCACCGAAAATGGCTACACCGAGTATTATTCGGACGAGGATTCCTGCATCGAGAATCGCCCCCGATTGCTCCTGAGGTGATTCCCGCCCGCATATGGACACGCCCGCCCGAATATGACGATAGCATAAGATATATCGGATGCCCCTGGAGAAAAGAATCCCGCCAAGAGGGTGCGCAATGACAACACGATGTCTCTGTTGTTTCGTTCTGCTGCTCAACTCCGCTTCGTTCGCTGCCACCTACTACGTCGATTCCGTCGCCGGAAGCGATAGCTACGCAGGAACCACCGCCCAGGCTCCCTGGAAGACCCTCACCAAGGTCAGCAACACCACGTTCAACCCCGGCGATTCCATCCTCTTCAAGTGCGGAAGCTCCTGGAACGGCGAGCTCTGGCCCAAAGGCAGCGGCGCCGCCGGCAATCCGATCCGCATCGATAATTACGGCGACCCCGACCTCGGCCTGCCTCTGCTCAACGGCCAGGGCGCGGGCCTCTACAGCCGCGGCGCCGTCTACCTCTTCAACCAGGAATACTGGGAAATCTCCAACCTCGAAATCACAAACTACGACGAAAACCCCGACGGCTGGAAAAAAGGCGTATATGTCCTCGTCTCCTCCCCTGATCTTCCTCCCGCCCAAACGATCTTTCACCATATCCACCTCAAAAACCTCGTCATCCACGACGTCAACGGAAAAACCTCAAACTCCTCCGCCCACGAAAACTGCGCCGGAATCCTCTTCTTCATCGATGGCGATCGAAACGTCGACATCCCCCGGCGATTCGACGATATCCTCGTCGAAGGCTGCCACATCTACGACGTCGACGCCGGCGGCCTGATCTTCAACTCCTTGTTCGAAACAAGATCCGCCACCGAAAACTTCACCTGGACCCCCTCCACCAACGTCGTCGTCAGAGGAAACGTCTTCCAACGCATCGGCGTCTGGACCATCTTCCTCCGCGTCACCGACGGCCACCTCGTCGAATACAACCTCGCCTCCGAAGGAAACGCTCCCATCGACGACGACAACGAAGGCAACTGCTTCGTCATGCACGACACCGACAACAGCCTCTGGCAGTGCAACGAAGTCTATGACCACAAAAAACCCGAAGGCTGGGACGGCGGCGCCTTCGATGTCGACTACATGTCCAAAAACGCCATCGTCCAGTACAACTACAGCCACCACAACGGCATGGCCTTCGTTGCTCCCTGCAACGGCGAATGGGAAGGCCCCAGGCTCTGGGGCTTCAGCTTCGGCCATGTCTTCCGATACAACATCAGCCAGAACGAAGTCGACCAGATCGTCCACCTTTCCGGCACCGTCGACGGCACCAGAATCTACAACAACACCATGTACCTCGGTCCCGACACCGCCGACGTCTACATCTTCCGCCACAAGTACTGGAACGGCCACCCCCGAAACACCTACTACTACAACAACATCGTCTACAACCTCGGCACAAACAACTTCTACGACTTCGGCGGCAGCACCAACAACGTCTTCAGCCACAACACCTTCTACGGAATTCACCCCGCCTCCGAACCCTACGACCCCGCCAAGCTCACCACCGACCCCCGCCTCATCCTCCCCGGCTCCGGCGGCCTCGGCCTCCACACCCTCCACGGCTACAAACTCCGCCACGACTCCCCCGCCATCGACTCAGGCCTCATCATCCCCAACAACCCCGGCCGCGACTTCTGGGGCAACCCCGTACCCTACAACGCCGCCCCCGACCGCGGCGCCCACGAATACTCCCCCGTCGTCGACACCGCCCCTCCGACCCCCAACCCGCCTCTCTGGCTCACCCCGCCCACGCACCTCGGCGGCAGATCCGTCGCCATGACCGCCGTCCAAGCCTCCGACCCCAGCGCCGTCCAGTACTTCTTTTCGAACATCACCGACCCCTCCCACAACAGCGGCTGGATCTGGACCAACTCCTACACCGACACCGCCCTCGACCTCGACCGAACCTATTCCTACCGAATCCTCACCCGCGACCTCTCCGAATCCCTCCACACCACCTCCTGGTCCTCCGTCGAATCCGTCTACCTCACCCCCGACACCACGCCCCCGGCCCCCGACCCCATGACTTGGGCCTCCCCTCCCGTCGCCACCGGCCCCGCCTCCATCACCATGACCGCCGCCACCGCCTCCGACGACAACCCCGTCGAATACTACTTCGCCAATCTCACCGACCCCTCCCACGACAGCTCCTGGCAGCAAAGCCCCACCTACACCGACGTCGGCCTCGCCTCCTACGCCTCCTACACCTACACCGTCAAAGCCCGCGACCTCTCCGCCAACCGCAACGAAACCGCCTGCTCCGTCCCCAAATCCGCCACCACGCACCTCCCCGTCACCACCCTCTTCGAAACCTTCCCCTCCGACCCCAACCCCCGCGGCTGGATCGACAACAGCCCCGGCCTCTCCTCCTTCGCCTTCAACCCCCTCGGCTACCTCGACGCCACCCTCAAAATCGACCCCGCCCTCGCCGACCGATACTACTTCTCCATCGGACAAACCTACCACAAAACCCAGGAATTCTGGCTCGAGTGGGACTATCAACCCCAGACTTCCACCGCCAGCATCTACCAGCACTCCCTCGTCGCCTCCCTCTACACCCCCACCGCCGACAACCACCACAACCTCACCGCAGGCCAGTTCTCCTTCAGAGAAAACTCCTCCGGCTCCACCCGATACAATCGCATGGACCTCTGGACCTACAACTCCGCCGGTGACGCCCTCAACGCCCTCGCCGTCATCGACGATCCCACAGGCGTCCTGTACAGCCAAAGCTACCGCGCCAAGCTCCACTACTGGTACGACCCCTCCGCCGTCGGAAAAGCCACCCTCGCTGTCCACAAAATCTA
>JAFGCA010000498.1 GCA_016932895.1 Sedimentisphaerales bacterium
GTAGGCGAAGGACGACGGTTTGGCTTTGGGAAGCTTGAGACCCTGAAGGTGGAATTGTTCCAGCAGGTCCTGGTCCCACGTCAGCCGGTCGATGTTGAAGAACAGCGTCCGCGAGGCGTTGGTGTAATCAGTGAAGAAGCTACGGCTGCCGGTCAGCTTATACAGCAGCCATGTATCCACCGTGCCGAACAGGGCCTCGCCCGCGTCGACGGCCTTTCTGATCCGTGGGTCGTTCTCATAGAGCCAGATCAGTTTCGTGCCGGAGAAATAAGGGTCGATGATGAGGCCGGTCCGCTTGATGACCTCGGCTTCGACAGTCGAGCCCTTGAGACGGCTGCAGATGTCCACCGACCGCTTGCACTGCCAGACGATGGCGTTGCACAGGGGGGCGCCGGCTGTCGTCCAGAGGCAGAAGGTCTCTCGCTGGTTGGAAATGCCGCAACAGGCGATTTGCGACAAGTCGGCAGGCACGTCCGCCCGAAACCGCTCGATGCACGTTTTGACCGCGGTCAGCACATTCTGATAGATGCCGACCGGGTCCTGCTCCACGAACCCCGGCGCCGGGAACGACGACGCCAACGGCTCGGTCGCCTCGGCGACGATCCGGGCGTTGCGGTCGAATACGATAGCCTTGGTGCCGCTGGTGCCCTGATCGATGGCCAGGATGAAAGACTCGCTCATGATCGCCTCACTCTTTCGCGGAATGTTTTGATGTCAGCAGTGCCCTGGCGGTCTGCGCCAGGCCTCGGGCGGAGATGCCGTAGTGCGTGAATATCTCCAACTGGCTTCCCGTCACGGTGTCCTCATCCGGGAATGCAACGATCTTGAACGGCACGGCCGGCCCCGCCTGCATGAGGACCGCGGCGCATGCCTCGCCCAGCCCGCCGGCGCAACTGTGCTCTTCCACCGTGACAATCGCTCGGCATTCTCTCGCCGCGAGGATGATCGTTTCAGTATCCAGGGGCCTGATCGTGTGCATGCTGATCACGCGGGCGGAGATTCCTTCTTTCTGCGTTTCTCCGGCCGCCTCCAGCGCGTGGATCACCGTCTCGCCCGTGGCGATGAATGCCACGTCGCGCCCTTCGCAAACACGAATTGCTTTGCCGACCTCGAACGGCGTCCCGGGACTATGCACGGGAGGCATGGGCCGTTTGCCGAACCGGATGAACACGGGATGGGTCATTCCGGCGGAGGCTTTGATGGCCTCGGCGGTCTCCAGGTTGTCCGCGGGAACGATGATCGTGCAGTTGTGGATCGCGCGAATCGCCGCGATATCGTGGATCGAATGATGCGTAGAACCGAGCGCCCCATAGCTGACACCGGCGCTGATGCCGATCAGCTTGACCGGATGGTCCGCGTAGCACACGTCGTTTTTGATCTGCTCCAGCGACCGGGCCGTGAGAAAGCTCGCAGGCGAGACCGCGTAGACGATCTTGCCGGTTGAGGCCAGCCCCGCGGCGATGCCCACCAGGTTCTGCTCCGCAATACCGACCTCGACGAGTTGCTCCGGCAGGGCGGCGGCGAAGGCCGTCAGCCTGCCCGATCCTCTTGAATCGCTCGTCACCGCCAGAATGTTGCGGTTATCTCTGGCGAGTGTCAGCAGGGTTTCCGCGAAGACATCGAGATTCGCCTTGCCCTGTCCAACGCTGGCGTCCGAACTCATGTCTTCACCTCCCCCAGCAGCACCTCCAGCTCCCGGATCGCCTGCTCATATTGCTCGTCGCCCGGCACGCCATGATGCCACTTGGCCTGGTTCTCCATGAAGCTGACGCCCTTGCCCTTCACGGTCTTGGCGATCACCATGCTCGGCTTGCCTTCCTCGAATGGGACGCCGCCCAGCATTTCCGCCAGGGCCGCCACGTCATGCCCGTCCACGTTTCGGACAACCCAGCCGAAAGCCTGAAATTTCGCCATGAGGCACTCCAGTGCGCACACGTTCTCCGTTCGGCCGGAAATCTGCAACCCGTTGCGGTCCACGATGGCCGTCAGATTGTCCAAGCGGTAGTGGGCGGCCGTCAGCATGGATTCCCAGTTGGAGCCTTCGGCCAGCTCGCCGTCGCCCAGCAGTGTGAAGACGCGGTGGCGGGCGTTGTCTTTTTTCCCCGCCAGGGCGACCCCGGCGCTGAACGCCAGGCCGTGTCCTAGGGCCCCCGTGTTGTGCTCGATGCCGGCGATTTTTCGCGTTGGGTGGCCGACGTAGTGTGACTGGTATCGGCACAGGGTCTCAAGGTCGGACTCAGGGAAGAAGCCCCTGTCCGCCAGCACGACGTAGAGGGCTTCGACCGAATGGCCTTTGCTCTGGATATAGCGGTCGCGGGCCGGATCGACGAAGCTCTCCGGCGAGACGTTCAAAACACGGTTGTACAACACATTGAGAATGTCCACACACGACAGGCTGCCGCCTGTGTGTCCCGCCCGGGCCTGCTTGATATATTTCAGCAGCCGAATCCGATACTGGATCGACTTGATTCTCAATTCAGCGTCTGTCATGGCGTGTCAGCTCGATCTCCAGCGTTCTACATGTGCCGGTAGAGGTCCCAGCCCAGGTACTTGGGAATCGCTTCTTCCAGCACGGCGGCGCAATGCGTCCGCGTCATGGCGACGTGGTGCTCGTAGCCGTTCTGGCAGATGTGGGCGAGCAGTTCCCGCAGGTCCGGCACTTCGCAGACGGCGATGCCCCCGTCCATGTCGAATGGGTCGTCCGTGAACTGCCCCTCGCCCAGGTAGCCCTTGATCATGCCGAGCGAGTCGTCCGTGGAGATCCGGAAATAGGTCATGTCGCCGGCGGCCACGTGGCCCTTGATCGCCCCGAAGCAGCGGTCTTTGCCTAGGGTTACACCGAGCAGGTCGAGCGGGGAGATTTCGACGTCGCGCCCCATGAAGCTGCGCGGAAAGTTGCTGCAATGCGTGCAGACGCATTTGTCCTGCTCGTCGCCGTAATTGTTGTTCCAATCGAGGAAGCCCGGAATCTTGTCCGAGGCCAGCAGCAGGGCGTACATGGAAACCGTACCGGCTACATCGACCTCGCAGGCGCTGGGCATGCGCCGCTCACCCATCAGGCTCATCGACAGGCAGGTCGCGCAGCCGTAGTTGTTCTGCACGCTGGTCCAGCACTGCACGGCGCTGGCGTCGCACTCGTTTTGGGCCATCCACTCGTCGATGGCCACCGAAAGCTCCGCCTGTCGGACGACGTGCTCTTTGGGGATGTCGCTCGGGATGGTCCCATAGGCTGTGATCTCAGCGAGTTTCTGCTTGACACTCGCCGCCTTCTCGTCGAGCGCGCGGGCGCGGGCGAGGATTTCGGACAGATCGACCGGCACGACCGTGATGCCAGACTCCTGCAGGAGTTTCTCACTGAAACGCACGGTCTGAAACGCGGCGGGCCTGGCCCCGATGGCCCCGATGCGGGCGGTGCGAAGGCCCTTCACGACCCGGCACACGCGGGCGAAGAAATCGAGGTCCTGGGCGAACACGTCGCCGTCGATGTCGCACGTGTGCTCGGTGGTGTCGGTGAACGGGATGCCGTACTGATAGAGGTTGTTGCACACGGAGATTTTGCCGCAAAAGGCGTCCCGCCGGCCGAACACGTCCACGGCGTCCAGCCGGTCGTTGCTCGCCTGCACCAGCACCGGCACATTCAGCTTGGCCATGTCGAGGGTCTGTACGACGCCCAGCTCGTCGCCGAAGTTCGGCAGGACGACGATGACTCCGTCGATGTCATTCCGGCGGCTCTGGAACAGCTCCGCGCACTTCTTTGCGTGGGCGTAGGTCTCGACTGCACCGTGCTCGGTGGCGTCGGCGGGCAGGATCACGTGATCGTATCCCAGGGCGTTGAGCTGGGCCTCGAGTTGCGTCCTGCCTTCCTGGGCTAGTTTTGGGTTGAAAAAACCTCGCGTGCCGACGATCACGCCGAACGTGATCTTCTTATCGATCATCTTCATGTGTTTGTCCCCTGTTTGTGCAGTTCCATGGTTCTCCAGAATCCGCGTACTATACCACGAAGCCTGACCGAGCGCCAAACACTATGGTGCCGAATGCCGGGGAAAGCGGCTCGTTTGCAGTTGACAAACAGAGGCCCATTGCGGATAAAGCAGCAGAAATATGGTTGAGACCCTGTGAACGAGCTATGTAGGGAGTCATCGCCTATGGGTACGAGACAGAAATCGACCCTCGTCGAGCGGCTCGACGCCTTGTACGAGTACGACCGCGAGCCTGTCACCGAGGACAAGCTCCACGGCTGGAAGACGTTCATCGCGATGTTCTCCAGCGAGCACATCGCGGGCACGGAATTCGTCCTGGGGACACTGCTGGTGCTTCACGGGGTGACCGCCTTCGACGTGTTTGCAGGCTTGGCCCTGGGCAACCTGCTGGCCGTGCTCAGTTGGGCCTTCATGTGTGCCCCCATAGCGGTCAGGGAGCGGCTGACCATCTACTGGCAGATCCGCAAGATTGCCGGGCCATATCTGACGGTCGTCTACTCCGGGCTCTTTGCCGTCATTCTTTGTCTATTGGCCGGCTCGATGGTCAGCGTATCCACGACAGCTGTCGCCCGGACGGTGGGCATCGCGAATCCCAACTACACAGCGGGTGAGACGATTCCGAGCCTGCCGTGGATCGCCATCGCCGTCGGGGTTGGGGCGGTCATCGCCGTCGTGGCGGTCTTGGGATTCGAGCGCTTGGCGCATTTCGCCAAAGTCGTGGCGCCGTGGATGCCGTTCGTATTTCTGGCCGGGGCGGTGGCCTCGTTGCCCTCGCTGGGTGTCACCGGCCCGGGCAACTTCTGGGCCGTAGCCAACGAGAAAATCTGGACGGGTGTCCCCAAGGAGGGTCAGATACCGTACGGCTTCTGGCATTGCGTGGGCCTGGCCTGGCTCTGCAACATCGCTCAGCACATGGGCATGGGGGATGTCACAATCTTCCGCTATGCCAAGAAATGGCAGATGGGTTTCTGTTCGGCTTTCGGCATGTTCCTCGGACACTACATGGCCTGGATATGCTCGGGCGTAATGTGTGCCGCCTTCGTCCACTCGCAGCAGGCCGCCGGCGTCGCCGATCCGAATCCCACGCCCGGGGACATCGCCATGCTTGGGGCGGGCTATGCGGGCATCGTCTGCGTTGTGCTGGCCGGCTGGACCACGGCCAAC
>JAFGCA010000499.1 GCA_016932895.1 Sedimentisphaerales bacterium
CGTCAGGGCGGCGCGGAGCCTGGCCTTGGCGCGAAACAGCGACACGCCGACGGCGCCCGTGGTGATGTCCAGCTCCCGCGCGAT
Organism: Sedimentisphaerales bacterium; assembly: GCA_016932895.1. The sequence goes on from JAFGCA010000499.1 coordinate 85, forward strand.
CTGTCGATAGCTCATATCGCTCAGATGTCTCAGGCAGAACACCTTAGCCTCCTGCGCGGGCAGTCGGACGATGGCGTCGCGCAGTTGCGAAGCCAGCTCGCCCGTCTGGGCCTTGTCCAGAGGATCGGCCTGGAGGCTGATCCGCTCGGCATTGCCCCGTAGGTCGCGACGGCCCTTCTGTCGCAGCCTGTCGATGGCCCGCGTCGTGGCCAGCCGGACTAGAAGACCGCCGATGTTTCGCACGCTCTGGCGGCGCGAAATCTCGACCGCGGCGAGAAACGTCTCTTGAAAGCAATCGGCCGTGTCGGCGTGATTGCCCAGCAGTCTGTACCCCGTCCGCCATACGGCCGGTCCGTGGGTCTGCACGATCATCTGCCAGTCATCCGTCTGCAAGAAACGTCCTCGTCATGCGTTCGGGTCGCCCGGGCTGCCCGACATTTTCATTCAACGCTTGTCCGTGTTCGTAGATATGTCGCTGCACACGGCGTTTTTATTACCTCCAAAAGCCGTTGCAGGTAATTTCATCATCGCCATACGCGGGAAAACTGCAACAATCTTCACCGTTTCCGTTGTTTTTTGCTTGCATTTCGAGGCCGATGTTATCACAATACTCCCCGTCGATCCCTCGACGCCTCATCGTTGGAGGCGCAAACGTAGGGATGCATTGGAGGCGTTCAATGACGCACAAGGAAAGGAGACAAACAGCGGTTGCGGAGAGCATCGTGCTGCTGACGCTGCTGGTTTGTGTCCTGTTTGTGTTTGTGGGTTGTGCGGGTACGGAAGCGGAAAGGCCCGCGGTCGATCCCATTGGGACCGTGCCCTCTGATCGGACGGAGGCCCAGTTGCTCGCCGATCTGAATCAGAAGTTCGAGAACCCACAGGCGCACTACGAATTGGCGGACCTGTACCGCAAATCCCATAATTGGACCAAGGCGGACTATCACTACAACGTCGCGCTGGGTTTCGAGCCGGGCAACAAGGCCGCGCAAGCGGGTCTGGTGAAGATGTACACCGAACGCGGCGACACGGTCAAGGCGGAGCAGTTCGCCAGCGAGTACATCCGCCGGGCGAGCGTCGGTGGCGTGGCGGACATGCTGCGGCTCGGCTGGGAATTCGAGAACGTTGGCCTGGATGGCTACGCCCTGCAGAGTTTCCGTCAGGCGGTAACCGCCGCCCCGGACTCGGCCGAGGCCAACAAGCAGATCGGCCTGTACTACCTTGGCAAAGGCGATAAGGCCAACGCCAAGCAGTATCTCATGCGGAGTTTCGAGATCAATCCGCGGCAGCCTGACGTGGCCGGTCAGCTTGGCCGGATGGGTGTGGTCGTGCAGACGCCGGGAATTCCGGAAGGACCCCTGGAACAGAAGTGACAGAAAATTGCCTGCCCGCCGGGCAACGATCCGCGCGGCGTGCGGTGTGTATCAAGTAACGTTAGTTTTTTCATTGCCCCGTAGCGAACGGATGCGCTGCGGGGTCTTTTTTTACCGCTCATTGTGTTCGCCGAATGCATGAGGAACGACGCGGTCGGGGAGTTGTCGTTTTGCACGCAGCAGATATCACCATCATCATCGGCTATCTTATCGGTATCGCCGTACTGGGCATCTGGAGCGGCCGGCGCATCCGGCTCAGCGCCGACTTCTTCATGCCCCGCCGCTTCGGCAAGCTAATGATGCTCATGTTCACCTTCGGCTCGGGCACGCACTCCGACCAGGCGGTCGGCGTCGCGTCCAAGAGTTTCACGAGCGGGCTGTCGGGAATCTGGTATCAATGGCTGTGGCTTCCCGTAACGCCGTTCTATTGGCTGATCGCCCCGGTCATGCGCCGCGCCCGCGCGATCACCACGGCCGACGTCTTCTCGGCCCGCTACGGCCTGGGCGTGGCGATGCTCTACGCCGTCGTGGGCATGTTGAACCTCGCGGTGAACATCGGCGTCATGCTGCGTGGCTCGGGCGAGGTGATCTCGGCGAGCACGGGAGGCCTGCTCTCGGCGGATATAGCGATCGCCGCGATGACGGTGATATTCGTCATCTACGGCGTGGCCGGTGGGCTGGCCGCCGCGATCGTCACCGATTTCTTCCAGGGCGTCCTGACCATCGTCTTCTCCTTCATGCTTCTGCCCATGATCCTGGGCGCCGTCGGCGGCCTGTCCGGGCTGCGCGCCGGCGTCGGCGCGCCGCAGATGCTGTCCCTGGTGGCCCCGCAGGAGATCGGCGTGTTCTACATCGCCGTGATCGCCCTGAACGGCCTGATCGGCATCGTGACCCAGCCGCACGCGATGGGCAACTGCGCCGCCGGCAGGACGGAGATGGACGGCCGCGTCGGGTTCATGTTCGGCAGCCTGCTCAAGCGGCTCTGCACCATCCCCTGGGCGCTGACGGGCTTGGCAGCGGTGGTCTACTTCGCCGGCGTGGGCCGGGAGGTCGAGCCGGACAAGGTCTTCGGCGCCGTCGCCGGCGATTTCCTGCCGCGCGTGCTGCCGGGCCTGCTCGGCCTGTTCATCGCGGCACTGCTGGCGTCGGTGATGAGTTCCTGCGACGCCTTTATGATCGCTTCATCCGCGCTGTTCACCGAGAACCTGTATCGACCCGTGCGTCCGGGCCGGCCCGAGCGGCACTATATCACCGTCGGACGAATTGCCTCGGTCGGCGTCGTGGCCGGCGGCGTGATCTTCGCCTACCGCCTGCCCGGCGTCGTTGCAGGCCTTGAAATTTTCTGGAAGATCTCGGCGATGATGGGCATCGC
>JAFGCA010000500.1 GCA_016932895.1 Sedimentisphaerales bacterium
AAAAGCACATCCTGAGTCAGTTCATCCGCCAGATCGGCGTCAAGCGTCACGCGATAGAGATATGCGCACAGCCGGGGTCTGGCCAGCTCGGCAAGCCGGGCAAGGCCCTGCTGGCAGCCGGACTGAGCCAACTGCACATACTCGGCTTCGTAGTCGCGATGCTTCATGTTGTCCTGCCCGCAACGTATGATCCGCTGCAGCGAATAGCGTTACGCAAAAACCGCAAAAAAAATTGAAGCGAAGGCATTTTGGCGGATTTTGGGCCCCCAAAGCGTGTCCCGACGTACAAAAAACCTGAAATCCTCGTCCCCGACCGTCGGAATCCGTCAAGCCGGGCCGATCTGGAAATATCCCTGCAGGCGGGCCCCGGCCCGTACCTCCAGCCGTGGGGCCGTTACGTCCCCGATGGCACGGGCCTGATCGCCAAAACTGACTTTTTCGTATGCCATGACGTCCCCCTGTAAGCGTCCGGCACACTCCAGCGAGTGTACATGCAGCCGCGCCCGGAGCTCCCCCGTAGTGGCGATCCGACAGTCTCCCGACGTTTCGATGCCGTGCGGCGTGTGAAAATAGCCGATGAAATCGCGATCTTCCACGTCCACCCGCTGTGAGCACCCCGGGCAACACACGCTGAACGCCCGTGAACTGACCAGAAATTCCCGACGGCAATACAGGCAACACACTTTCTTACGCTCGCTGCTACGCTGCATTGGGCACACCTCTTCTCGAGCCTACAAGGCGGATCCGGGGCTTTCGGGTCGCCCGCCCGCTCGTGATGTCAGGCCTAGGTCTCGTCGGCTTCGGCTTGTCCTGCAGGCCGAGGACGTTCCGAACGACCCGTCGCCGGGGCCGGGGCACCCTCGCCCACGCTGCAATGGCCTGTGAACTGAGCTCCGTCCACCACGATCAGCCGCCCACACCGAAGGTCGCCCTGCAATCGAGCGGTGTTCTTGAGCTCGACTACGTCCTGGGCAGCCACGTTGCCTCGAATCTCACCCTCGACGGTGATCGTGCCGGCCGCCACATCCGCCTGGAGCTTTCCATCCGCAGCCACATGCAACGCCCCGGTCGTGTTGATCTGCCCTTCAAACGAGCCGAGCACCCGCACCCCTGTCTCAAACGACAACTCGCCCTTGAAGTGGGCGTCGGGGCCGATCACTGTCGGGAAGTCGTTCTGCTGATTGTCCACAATCGTTCCTCCTCTCCTGACGCGGTTTTGAGGCCCTCCTTGGCGGGAAAACATCGCAGACTCTGCCGCCACCCGCGGCATAGGCCGCCAAGCCTTCCCTGGCGACGGATTCTCAAGCATACCACGGGGGCCATACTTTGTCAATCGGCCGCAAACACTTGTTGCTGCGATATTTAGGTCCCATAAACCCTCGAAACTCACAGGCTTCTTTCTACCCAGTTTCCCCAAATGCGCCAGGCGGTCCCGGACCGCCGCGCCGCCAGCCCCCGCCTGCACATCCAAAGGCCAGTATTCCTCCGTTTTCGACCCAGCCGGGCGCAAGGAGAGCACAACGGCCCCCTGATATATTGAAATCCCGGAAAAGTCCCTCGCCTGACCCAACGATATATCAGTAGCGGGCCACCCAACCCCTGCTGACGGATGTCCAGCCACAGCCGAGGCCGAACGAACGCCCGCAACATAGAGAACGTGTCGTGACCATGGGAAATCCGCCCTCGGCTTCCGTGGTCCGTCTGGCAAAACCCTGCACTTGGAACATACGTAAGAAGCGGCCCGGGGAGACATGACATGCCAACGAGAGAGTCTCGCATGACGGTCGGCATCGCCTTCATCGTTGCGGCCTGCGTCATGGTGGTCGTGGCCTATATCTGGGGCGACGGCCGGAAATGGATCGCCCCCGCCGAAGCCCTTGCCTTCGCCGGAATCGGCTGGTACGCATGGAACGATCTTCAGAAACAAAAACAGGCCGCCGCCGCACGATCCCAAAGCGAAGCACAGTGGTCCCACATTCTGGACTCCCTCGGTGTGGGCGTCTATATCGTTGACGCCAAAACGCGAACGCTCCGCTATGCCAACCAATACTTCCTCGATATGGCTGGATTCACGCGAGACCAGGTCATCGGCGCCCGCTGCGGAGACGTCGCATGCAGTAATCGAGGCCGGTGTCCCGTTCTTGACGACCATCGAAAAATCGACCATCTCGAGTGCCGATTGCCCGATGCATCGCGCAACATCTCCCTTATCAAAACCATCACGTCCATTGATCTCGACTCCGAGCACTGCCTGCTCGAAACCGTTACCGACATCACCAAACAAAAAGCCGCCGAGCAACAGCTCCTCCTGGCGAAAGAAGAAGCCCAGGCCGCTCATCAGCAAGTTTCGCAGGTCAACGAACAACTCGAAGCTTCCATCGCCAGAGCCCATGAACTTGCTCAGGAAGCCACCGTTGCAAACCAGGCCAAAAGCGAATTCCTCGCCAATGTCAGCCACGAAATCCGTACCCCCATGAACGCCATACTCGGCTTTAGCGACCTGCTCATCCAGGAATCGCTCACGCCGGAACAACGTGAATATGTGCAGCTCGTTCAGGACGCAGCACAAAATCTCCTCAATCTGATCAATGACATCCTCGATCTGTCCAAAATCGAAGCCGGCCGCATCGAAATCGAACAGGCTCCCACCGATCTCGCCCAAATGCTGCGCAGCATCGAAGCCATGTTCCGCCCCATGGCTGCTCGAAAAGCCCTCAATTTCCGCGTTCGTCAAAACAATCGCGTCCCCGCCTTCCCCCTCACGGATCCCATACGCCTGCGCCAATGCCTCATCAATCTTCTCAATAACGCCATCAAGTTCACCCAGCAGGGCCGCGTCGAAATGATCGTCTCCACCGAACAGCGCGATGATGCTTCCGTGCTGCGATTCGACGTGGAAGACACCGGCATTGGAATTCCCTCCGGAAAACTCGGCCTGATCTTCTCTGCCTTCACGCAAGCCGACACCAGCACAACCCGTGAATTCGGCGGCACCGGCTTGGGCCTGGCCATCACAAAACACCTCGCCGAACTTATGGGAGGCCAGGTCACAGTCCAGAGCCAACCGGGCAAAGGCTCCGTCTTCTCGTTTTACATCCCCGTCAGCGACGATGTCCTGCAAGGACCTTGCCTGGGCAAGTCCCGCGCCCCGGAGCAACCCGACCCGCAAGATGACCACGACTCCTGCCAGGACAGACTCTTCACCGGCCGCGTGCTCATTGCCGAAGACAATCCTTCCAATCAGAAACTCCTCAAGCACCTGCTCGAAAAACGTGGGTTGGAAGTCGTCATTGCCAACGACGGCATCGAAGCAATCGCCCATATCAAAAAGCAATCCTTCGACCTGGTCCTCATGGACATGCAGATGCCTCGGCTCAACGGCTACGAAGCCACCAGACGCCTGCGCGCCCAGGGCGTAGAGACCCCCATCGTCGCTGTCACCGCCAGCGTCATGGAGAAAGACCACCGAGAGTGCCTGGATGTCGGATGCAACGGCTTCCTCCCCAAACCCTTGCGAGCAAATAAGTTAGATCATGTCCTGGCCTCGATTTTCAACGGCCCGCCCGCCCCGGTCGCCGACGACGCCTCCCCCCTTTGACCGCGGCCCCTCCTCATCTGACTATTGACTTGCCCCCCCCGCCCGCGTAGCATGACGGGCCTCTAGTAAGAGGATACTCTGCGCGCAGCGGTAATAAAGTCCCGCTGCCTGCGACCACAAGGACAGCCATGGCTTACGCGATTATTTCCGACATTCACAGCAATCTCGCCGCCCTGCACGCCGTCCTCGACGATGCCCGCAACAACGGCGCCAAGGAGGTCTTCTGCCTCGGTGATATCGTCGGCTACGGCCCCGATCCCAAGGCCTGCCTCGACCTCATCATCGAGCAGGGCATTATTTCCATCATGGGAAATCATGACCACGCCGTCTTCTACGAACCCACTAATTTCAACACCGGCGCCGAACGAGCCTCCTACTGGACCCGCCAGGTGCTCGAAGATGAGCCCGACAAGGAAAAAAGAAACCAACGTTGGAGCTTCCTCGGCCGTATGCCCGTCCGACTCGAAATGGGAGATGTCCTGCTCGTCCACGGCTCGCCGCGACGGCCGATCAACGAATATGTCTTCCCCGATGACATCTATACCAACACCGCCAAGATCGCCGCAAACTTCGAGCGAGTAAAACGACTCTGCTTCGTCGGACATACCCACGTGCCTGGCGTCTTCCTCGAAGACCCCGATTTCTACGGCGTCGACGAACTCGACGGCGTCTACCCCATCACCGATCTCGAGCGCGCCATCATTAACGTCGGAAGCGTCGGCCAGCCTCGC
>JAFGCA010000501.1 GCA_016932895.1 Sedimentisphaerales bacterium
GCTGGCCCAGATCGGCTCGGCCGTGACGGCGCGGGAAATGATTCTCTCACCCGTGCGCTTGCTCACCGATGTGCGCATCCGGGACGATCTGGCCAAGAACGAAAGCTATTTTCTTTCCGAGGTCCGCCGGCTGCGGCGCATGGTGGCCGACGCCGGACAGGACACGCCCTTGCTGGGGCTGATCGACGAGCCGTTCCGAGGCACCAACTCGTCGGAGAGAACGGCAGCCGGCATTGCCTTGGTCGAACACCTCCTGACCTGTGGCAATCTCTTCCTCCTGGCCACCCACGAAGAGAGACTCGCAGAAACCGCCGCCGGCTCGGTCGCAGCGGAGAACTACCACTTCCAGGAGCATCTGGATGAGGCCGGCATTACGTTCGACTACCTTCTCCGCCCAGGCCCGGCCGTCACTCGCACCGCCATTCGCATCCTGGCCCAAGAACAGTATCCGCCGGCTCTATTGGAGCGGGCCCGCGAATTGATGCGGCTCGAAGGCCCGTCGGATCAGACACCCTCTTGATCTTCTACGATGCGCTCCTGGACCGTGGTCAGATACGCATCGAGTTCGGCCCGGTCCTCGAACACGTTGAGCGCAGGCACCAGGGACATGATCTCGAAGACCCTCCTGACCTGCGGCTGGACATTCTTCATCGCCAGGTCTCCTCCTTTGTGCTTGGCGGAGACCTTGGCCTTCATGATGACGCCGATGCCGGCGCTGGTGACCTGGTCGACGTTCTTCATGTCGAAAACGAGCGTCTTGTACGGTCCGGCCAGGAGCCGGCCGACCTCTTCATCGAGAAGCCGATAGGTCGTGCCGTCAATCGAGCCATCGAGCCCGACCGCGACAACGGTGGCAGCGATGGGCAGCGTTCTGATCTGAAGTTCCATGGCGATCCTTCTGCAAAAGCCCTTCCCAGGCCGCGAGTCTCTCGACTCCGCCTGAATCGTTACATTCCGTTGCGGCCATTGTAGTCGAAGGTCTGGAAAAGGCAAGGGCGCTCCGTCGCCCGCCTGGTTGTGGTTGTCGGTGGCTGCGGCAGGCGAGGCTTGCCGACAGTATTGGCCGTGTGCGCGCGTGCCACCATCGGCAAGCACTCGCTTGCTGTCGCCACCGGGAATGTCGGAATCGCATAGCTCATGTTTCGTCGGGCCGGCGCGTCATCGCGAAGTAGATGACGTAGAGCCAGGATAAGAGGCCGTGAATGACCATCAGGAGAATGGATCGGTTGCGGTGCCACGACAATACGATGGCGACCGCCGCACCGAGACCGATCCCGGATTGGGCTGCTGTGCGTGACATTTCCGCAAGAATCATGGCTCGCTTCCTTCCCCTGGATTTCTCGATGCGGCCGGAACTGCAATCAATGGGCCACGGTGATCTCGCAACGCATCGCCTCCCTCGGGCTGCCACCTTCCGGAATGGCTGTCTCCAGCACCGCCTTCGTACCGTCGAGACGATACATGAATGGTTTGTTTGTCACCGGATCGTCAGGCAGCTCGACGCCGGCGATGTCACTGAGTTGCGCCGGGAGCTTGCCGTCGTGCGTCGCGGCGTAGTCGCGCAACGCTTCGAGGCACTGCCGGGCGCCCATGTCAGCGACAAGCCGCCGGGCGATCTGGCGGGTCCGCTCGTAGGCCGGTTCCAATTGCTTGCGGAAGGCCTCGCGGACAGCCCCGGTATACTCCGTGTTCGTTTCGAGCGCGTTCATCTCGGTCGCGATCGGTTTTTCAATGTCGATCAGCGGGCGGGGCAGGGCCTTGAGGGCCGCATACAGGTTCGGACTATCCGGACCCTGGGCCAAGTCATCGACGCCGCGCAGCATCATGGTGGCCATGGCTATGCCGACCAGACCCTGAACGAGGGTGGGCGCTTCGCCGACGTGTTTGGCCATCGCCATGCCTGACTGCAGGGTCGCGACGGCTTCGTCGTATTGCTTCTGTGCGATGTCGTAACGGGCCTTGAGAAGGAGAATAAACGTTAGTTGGCGATACTCGCTGAGATGGGGAACTTCGACCCCGGCCTGGAAGGGTGGCCAGTTGCAGTCTTTGCACTTAGCCGCCTTGGCGATCGACTGCAGGGCCGGTTGCGCCCGCTGGAGGAACGCCTGTACCTGGTCCAGGGGCAGTTCGCTGAGGGAGGCGCTCGTCCATTCGCGGATCTGGCTGTTGTTCATGTTCTTGGGCAGGTCCTCCACCGCCTGGTTATACAGTGGTGCGGCGTCGCCTTCGGTCAACTCATCGGCCTTCGGAAGCAGTGAATAGCTCCGGCCCGTGTCAAACCGCGACGGCTGGAGAATCAGGGTTGTCACGCGCGGCCTGGAGGCGGCTGCACTCCATGCCTTTGTCTGCACAGTCGCGCAGACGGCCAGAACGATGGCGCCAAATGAGCAAACCGTCGAACGCTTCATGATGTGGGTCCTCCTTTTCGCTAAGTGACGTGGCGTATTCATGCCTGTTCCTCTCAATCCGCTCGGTGCACGCACGCCGGCACACGTCTGGACTTGCCGCCGCAAACCCGCGTGATCGAGTGCTCTTCCAACGCTATTCTTACCAATAGACGCGCTGTCTGTCCCGCGAATTCAAAGCAATCCGGAAAAAAAACGAACGACCACCGTCGTGACGGTGCCTCGTGGGGCGGGCCAAGGTATAATGCTGGCGATGGAACGGATTCAGACAATCGACGATATCATCACACGCATTCGCGGCAACTGGCGTGGCTTTGTGTCCGCATACAGCGTCTTTCTCATTCTGGTGGTGCTGGCCGCGACGGCGGACGCCTTCTCGACGGTCTTCTTCATGCTCATCCGCGGACCGCAGGAAGAGGCCCACCCGGTCATTCGCGGGATTGCGATGGTTTTGGGGCCCGTACTCGGTCCCCTCGTCGGCAAGATGATCCAGATCGTCGCCCTGATTGCCGTGACGGTGTACCTGCGCCGCTGGGCGGTGTATCTCTTCGTCACCGCCATCATCCTCTACGCCTGGGCGGCCTGGTACAACATCCTGGCCATCCCCATCCTGCTGCACACGCCGTAGGCGCTCTTCTCGGGGGTGTTGCTGTGGCTATCCGACGTGTCACCGTCCTGTCCGCCTTGGCGTGAGCGCCGGCAGGCAGAGCGCTCGCTCCACACGCGGCCGAAAACCTACCCCACCACTGTCCCCGGTAGCCTGTTTCTGGTAGCAGACGGCGTGTTTTATCGGGCGAGGAAGGCCCTCGGTTCGCAGCGGGCTTGACGGAGGGGCGTCAAATAGGATAGAATAGGATAAAAGCGGATGCGGATGTGGTCTGTAGACCCGCCGGGTCAGAGGCACACGTCAGGCAGCCTGCCATTGGACCTACGGTACAAAAAGGAAGAGGATCGAGAGTGAGCACTTCAGAGCGTTTCCCGGCGTTGGCTGTAATCGTTGCTGTTCTATGGTTTTGTGGCGCGCACGCGGGTGTGCCTCTGAGCAGTTGGGGTGGTGTGTCCGTGGCCTGGGGACAGGGAGAGTCGACCATTGTCATCAACGAGCTGCACATCAATCCGGATGTGAGCACGGAGTTGGTCGAGTTCGTCGAACTGCACAACTGGGGCCGTGCCGCGGTGGATTTGTCCGGGTGGTCGTTCACGTCGGGGATTTTCTATACATTTGCGGCCGGGACGGTGATACCGCCGGACGGGTATCTGGTCGTGGCGGAGAACCCAGACGCACTCAAGGCCAAGTGGACCACCCTGCGAGCGCAATTGGCCGAGCATCTGGTCCTGGGACCCTACGGCGGCAAGCTCAGTAACGATGGCGAGCGGGTGACGCTGTGCGACGCGGCCGGGCAGGTGGCCGACGAGGTGGACTATCAGCTTGGGTTTCCCTGGCCCATGGTGGGCGAGGA
>JAFGCA010000502.1 GCA_016932895.1 Sedimentisphaerales bacterium
CCGTCCAGTACCCGCTCACCTCGGAATTGACCACGAGAACCAACCGGGTCCCCACCATGATGTCGGGGTAGGCTTGAATGAGATTCGGATCGGCCGGTCCCAGGAGGGTGTGCCCATCGGGGCGATAGACGCTTACCGAGACCTGCGCCGAACCCACGGAAGTCAGCAAAACTGCAATCGATAGAAAGATGAACCTTCCCACAACCATGCCTCCTTCGGCGCATGCTATCGGACCCCAACCGTGGACTCACCCGGCACATCTTCCTTTGCAGCCGCCGAGAAACTCATTGTAGGAGGTCTGTCCCTCAAAATCAAGAGGATATGGTACGTCATGCCAGAACGGGGGGGTTCGCGTGATGTTGGTCGGCCGACGTCAGCGGCCCTGTCGGGCGATACACAGTTTGCGATAAATGTCTGCGGGGCACTGGAAAGGAGGACGGATTTCGTGCCCCACAGACCACAACGGCGTGGGAGGCCGCGCCGCCTCGATCGCAAGGACTCCCTTCCTTACGAATCGAGGGCCGGCGCAAGCTTTGCTTCAAAACGAGTGCACGTACCGTCGGCCCAGGTAAACAGCGGCTGGGGCTTGATGCCTTCCTTCCGGCCGTTGCGACTGATCGGCCACATACAGTACCCCCAGGTGGGCTTCTCGATGCACGTCTGGGCCGCCGAAAAATAACGACACTGCTCGCATAATCGCTCGTCCATGTGCTCAAATGCCTAAAACGGTGTTAAAAAAAATGCAATCAGGTGCCCGGGAGCGCCCTCTGCACTGCGCGCGTACAATCCCGGTACCCGCATTCGCAATGAGAAGGCGTTTCTCAGACCCGGAATGTAGACACAAAAATATGAAGAATCGCATTTTTTTTTACGGCACGTGCTTCGCGGCAGGACCCGGACGTGCAGAAGCGCATCAAATCGCCGGAGATGGTTTGCGTACGGAGCGTCGCGCCGGCCCCCCGTGCCGACGGCAAACGCCCGGCATCTGCATCACTGAAATCACCAGGCCTATTCGAATCGGTCTTTGGCGGCCCAGAGTCCCAGGGCGGGATTGGAAATGTAGAAGATGGTCTCGCCAGCGATGGTGTTGGGCCCGTCCTTGAGCCGGCGGGGGTCGTACGTGGCGAGCATGGATTCGAGGTCGGCGTACTGGAAATTGACGCCCTCGATCTGCTTCTGAGTCAGGTGGCCCGGGCAGTAGGTTACGCTGAAGCGGCCCTCGGTGGAGCCGTGGATCAGGTGGGCTGCGGCGCTGAGGTTGCTGCGCAGGTCTTCGTTTTCCGCAACGAGGCGAAGGACCTCGTCGGTGCCGACGTAGCCGTACTTGCGGATCAACGCGTCGATCTCCCTGTCCTCGCCGAACTCGCCCAGCCCCGGCGCCAGAACGATCAGTTCGCCGCCGTCGGCCATGGCCATCCGCGTGCGGTAGATGCTCTTGTTGCCCAGCCAGGTGCTCTTGAACTCTTCGGGCTCGAGGTAGACGACCACCTTCTCGAGCGGTTCGTCGAGCATGGTGAAGTTGACCTTGAGCGAAAGCTCGGCGGCAAGGTCGAAGCACTCGATATCGTCGCCGATGAACAGGCCGCGGGTGACGAGCCCCTCCTGCGACGGCCCGACGACTGTGTGCACGTAGACGACCGGGAGATCTCGGCCGAAGTGGTCGCTGGCGTAGTTGAGCACGCGCCGCACGGGCGTGTCGGCCCGGCCCATCATCCGCTCCATGCCGTAGACGGCGCCGAGATAGTGGCTCTTGTTGATCCCTTCGACCCCACCGGTCCCAACGAAGACGTTCTTGTTGTAGTTGGCCATGCCGACGACTTCGTGCGGCACGACCTGCCCGACCGACAGGATCAGGTCGAAGCCGCCCTCGACGAGCAGTTGATCCACCTGGGCGGGCCAGGAAAAGTCGAGCTTACCCTCGCTGACTTCCTGGATAAACGCGGCGGGCACCTCGCCAAGGGTGGCGATGCCGTGCCGCCAGTCGTGCGTGCGAAAGAGACCGACCGGGACCTCGCCGAACATGCGCCCGATCTCGGCCTCGGTCATCGCAAAGTGCGTTCCGATCGCCGGTAGAATGTCAGTCAGCGCCTCGCCATAGTACTGCCAGGCAAAACGCGTCAGCTCGCCGGCGCGCGAATGGAACCGGGTAATATCCGGCGGCAGGGCCAGGACCTTGCGCTTCGCACCGAGCTTGTCGAGGGCCTCGTAAAGCCCCTGCTTAAGATCGTCGGCGCTCAAGTTTTCGTTCTCATTTCCGCGACTGTAGTACAGCATCTTTCGCCTCTATCCGGCCCACGGGGGCAATTCGGGCAGGCAGGCGTTGAAGGCGGCGATGAGCCCGGCCTCGTAGGCGCCCGCGTACTGCCCCGTGATGAACTTGTCAAACGCTTCATCGTGGAACCGTTTCCACGACTCAACCTCGTTGCCCGGCAAGATCGGGTAGAACAGCACGCCGTTGGCCCTGGCCGCTTTCAGGTCGCCCGGGGCGTCGCCCACCATCAACACGTGCGTCCTGTCGTATCTGCCTTCAGTTGCATGCCTTAGGTGCTCGGCCTTTCTGCCCTGCTCCTGGCCCGCGATCACCGCCGCATACCTGGCGATATCGTGCTCCCGCCACTCCCGCTGGAGCGCTTCGACCGGCGTGGAAGAAACCACGATGACGTCGGCCCTGCCCCGGATCTTCTCCAGGCTCTCGCGAACGTACGGAAACGGTGGCATGTCCTGGACAATCTCACCGACCGCCCAGTTGACCCGCTCGCTCCACGCCAGCGCCGTTTGCAACTCCTTTCTGGCCTGCGGGTCGGGCGCGGCGTCGATGGCCCGCCGCAGCCCGTCGTTGCTCAGCAAACTGTCCGGGGCGTCCACCCATTCTAAATAGTGCGGATAGTCGGGCACTTTGAAGCCGCACCGCTTGACCGCCGGGTGAGCCGGCAGCAGCTCGGCGAGGATCCGCTTGAGCGTCTTGTGGCGGTTCCCGCCGCGCGTTTTGGAGAACAGATCGGCGAAGTCCTTGCACTCGCGGGCCGCCTGCGCCACAGGTTGCAAACCGAAATACGCGATCATCCATGGGCAGAAGCACTCCCGCTGCTTGATGCCCATCGTGTCGAAGGCGCAGCCGTCCGAGTCGACGCCGACGAAGAACTCGTGTTGCGGCTGGAACTCTTTCAGAGCTTGGGCCGGATCGGTTCCTCTCACTTGGTCTGCCCGTAATACTTGAATTCTTTGACTTTCTTCGGTCCGCGCTTGTTGCCCTTCCACTCGCTGTCGGGCCGCAGCGGGATCTGCATGCCGTCAGTCTGTGCGAGCCAGTCGTACAGGCGTTTCCGCAGCGCCTTGATGCGCTCCTGGTGCTCGGGTTCGTCGATAAGATTGTGCATTTCGTCAGGATCGTTCTTGATGTCGTACAGCTCGTCGATGTCCCAGACGCCGTGGTAGTGGATGAACTTGTAGCGGTCGGTGCGGACCCCGTAGGTGGTGGGCGTCTGGGGGAACGGGGCCTCCCAGTAGTACTCGTAGAAGACGGCGTCCCGCCACTTCACGCCCTTGCCCTGCAGCAGCGGCAGGATGGACTGCCCGTCCATGTAGCCGGGCGGGCGGGCGCCGGCGGCTTCGAGCACCGTCGGGGCGATGTCGATATTCTGCACGAGCTGCGTGACCTTCGTGCCGGGCTCGATCAGCGCGGGGCAGTACGCCAGGAACGGCACGCGCATCGAGGGCTCGTACATGTGGCGCTTGTCGATCAGGCCGTGCTCACCGAAGCAGAAGCCGTTGTCGCCCATGTACATCACCAGCGTGGAATCGGCCTGCCCCATCTCCTTGAGGCAATCCATCACCCGGCCGATGCTCTCATCGACACTGTGCAGCGTTTCGCAGTAGCGCTTGTAGAACGCATCGAAGTCCATGTCGCCGTGGTACATGTAATCGACGCCGTGCCAGCTATTGCGCTGCTCCTTGACCCAGGCGGGCTTGCCGCGATAGTTCTCCTCGGTATCGGCCATGCTCTTGGGATATTCGAGCTTGACGTCTTCGTACTTGTTCAAGTGCCGCTTGGCCGGCTCGAACATGGCGTGCACGGCCTTGTGCGAGAGATACAGAAAGAACGGCTTGTCGCGATCCTGCTGGAGCCACTGAACCGCGTAGTCGGTCAGCTCGTCGGAGATGTGCTTCTGCGCCTTGACCCGTTTGCCGTCGATGTTGAGCTGGCAATCGTAGTATTGGCCCTGGCCCCGGAAGCTGATCCACTTGTCGAAGCCCGGCCTCGGCTCGTCGGTCCCGTGGCCCATGTGCCACTTGCCCATAAACGCGGTCTCGTAGCCGAGCTGCTGGAGGTACTGCGGGAAGAAAACGATGTCCTCGCGGATGTTGGTCTGGTTGTCCACGACGCCGTGCTTGTGCGAGAACAGGCCGGTGAGAATCGAGGCCCGGCTCGGCGAGCACAGCGACGTCGTTACGAACGCATTCTCGACGTAGGCGCCCGTGCGGGCCATGCGGTCCATGTTCGGAGTTTCCAGAAACTTGACCTTGCCCAGGAAACCCATGAAATCGTAGCGATGGTCGTCGCTGAGAATGAAGACGACGTTGCGCGGTTTGCGACCGGGCATCCTGCGCAGCTTCTTCTTCGACATCACGCCGGCCGAAACCAAACGGGGCGCCAACAACGCCGCACCGGCCGACCAGAGAAAATTCCGCCTCGAGAGCTCATTCTGTTTCATAGCAGTACCTTTCCAAAGCGCGTGAAGCGTTGGTTCGCCCGAGATACGCTTCACGAGATACTCTTCACGCAGGGTCGCTTCACGCAACGTCGTTACACGCCGCTGAAGGCGGAGAAACCGCCGTCCACCGGGACGACCACGCCGCTGACGAACGTACTGGCATCGCTGACGAGCCAGAGCAGCGTGCCGATGAGGTCCTCGGGGTCGCCGAAGCGATTCATGGGCGTGTGGTCGATGATCGTCTGGCCCCGGGCGGTAAGGTCGCCCGTCTTCTCGTCGGTCAGCAGGAAACGGTTCTGTTCGGTCAGGAAAAAGCCCGGCGCGATGGCGTTGACCCGGATATCAGGCGAGTGGCGCCGGGCCATGTAGGTCGAGAGCCACTGCGTGAAATTGCTGATGGCCGCCTTGGCGCCGGAATAGGCCGCGATGTTCGTCAGCGGGCGAAACGCGTTCATCGAGGAGATGTTGATGATGCACCCCCGGCCGTTCTCGGCCATGTGCTTGCCGAAGATCTGGCTGGGAATGATCGTGCCCAGGCAGTTCAGGTCGAACACCATGCGAATCGCATCCTCGGGCAGATCGAAGAACGTCGCCGGCGGAACGCACGTCGCCTCCTTCTTGTTGCCTCCGGCCCCGTTGATCAGCACGTCGATCTTGCCCAGACACTCCAGGGCGCAGCCGAACGCGTCCTGCACTGTGCTACGCTCGAGCACGTTGATCTTGACCGGCAGAGCGAATCCGCCTTCGCCCTCGATCGCCTGGCACAGCTCGTGGGCCCGTCTCTCGTCGTAATCGGCGACGCAGACCTTCGCCCCGCGCGCCGCCAGCGCCCGGGCCATCGCCCCGCAGAGCACGCCGGCGCCGCCGGTGATCACGACCGTTTTGTCTTTGACGTCAAACAGATCCTTCATCCCAAACCTTTCGAAATTGCCGAAGCATTCGCTTTTGCGTTGCCCATGCAGCGTCCGGGTCGATTGTCTTCATCCGATCCGGATCGCACGACCGGAGGCGACTATACATCAGCGCCGCCAACAATTCAACGCCCTGCCGCCTCCAGCGCGCATGAAGCGTGTCTCGTGAAGCGGCCGGGTGGCAGCGCCAAGGCCGAAGGGCTTGGCGATGGGGTCATGCGAACGCGGAAAAGTCATCGCCACGCTGCGCTTGAGGCTGCCACCCGGGGATTCGCCGGAACTCGCTTCACGTTTCACGTTCGGCCAGTTGCATTTTGCTCTGGCACGCGTAGCGTTTTTCGGGGACAATAGGGCGACGTCTTTGGAGAGCGTAACGGTGGGGAGTGCCATGAGCGACGTCACACGGATATTGAACGCCATTGAACGGGGCCAGGCGAAAGCGACGGACGAACTTCTGCCGCTGGTCTATGAAGAGCTGCGGCTGCTGGCGACCCAGAAGCTCTCGCGCGAGGCGCCCGGACAGACGCTCCAGGCCACAGCCCTGGTCCACGAGGCCTATCTTCGCCTGGTCGGGTCGGACCACGAAAGCTGGGAGAACCGGCGGCATTTCTTCGGCGCGGCCGCCGAGGCGATGCGGCGGATTTTAGTGGATCATGCCCGGCGCAAGAAGAGTCGGCGGCACGGCGGCGCTCACCACCGCGTCGAGCTCGACAACCTGGACGTATCGGTCACCGAATCGCCGGAGGACCTGCTCCGACTCGACGAGGCCCTCACGAGATTGGCCGAACAGGACCCCGACGTTGCCGAGCTGGTGAAGCTTCGCTATTTCGGCGGGCTCACCCTCGAGCAGGCGGCCGAAATCAAGGGCATTTCCCGCCGCACCGCCGGGAGGTACTGGAACTATGCCCGCCTCTGGCTGTACCGGGAGGTCACCCGCAAAGACGACCGGGCCGACTGACACCGCCGGCCTGACAACTGGGCAGAACAAGGCAAAGGTCAAACAGCAAAAATCAAAACTGCGGAATCCCGGCGCGCCGGGATGACTTCCTTATTTTTGCATTTTGCTGTTTGCATTTTGATTTTTTCTGTCCCACTCGGGACCCGAATTTCGCATGTAGAGTAGAGGCCGATGTGTACGGAGTCATGCTGTGGGTGAAGGACCAAAGGACATCAAAGAGATTCTCGCCGATGCCGCGAGTAAAACTACGGCTCAAGAACGCTCCGCCTATTTGGACGCGGCCTGCGGCCCCGATACGGCGCTGCGGAGCGAGGTCGAATCGCTGCTCCGGATGGAACAGGAAGTGGGCGATTTCCTCGAAGCCCCGCCGTTGCACGCCTCCGTTACCTGGGACGCCTCGCCGCTGAGCGAGGGCACCGGAACGGTGATCGGGCGGTATAAGCTGCTGGAAAGAATAGGCGAGGGCGGGATGGCGGTGGTCTACATGGCCGAGCAGACCGAGCCCATCCGCCGCAAAGTGGCCCTGAAGATCATCAAGCTTGGCATGGATACCCGCCAAGTCATCGCTCGCTTCGAGGCCGAACGGCAGGCCTTGGCCATGATGGACCATCCCAATATCGCCAAAGTGTTCGACGCGGGGGCGACCGAGACCGGCCGGCCGTACTTCGTCATGGAGCTGGTCACCGGCGTCTCCATCACGGAATACTGCGATAAGAACAACCTGACCACCAAAGAGCGCCTGGCGC
>JAFGCA010000503.1 GCA_016932895.1 Sedimentisphaerales bacterium
AAACTACTCGGGCGCGGGCAACAACATGAAGTTGAACTGGGCCCAGGAGGAGTTGCGCTCGCTGGACCGGATTCCGCAGTACCGCTATATCATCGACGCCGAGGTGCTGCCTGCGGATCTCAAGGCGACGGCGCGAATCGCCGAGGCCGACGAGCTCTATCTGGAAGCCACCGGCGTGCAGAGACGGGCCGAGCCGCTGCCCCTGCTCAAGGACGACGAGCTGCTCCGGGTGGCGTTGGACCGGTACAGCCAGTTGATCCGGGAGTACCCGACGAGCGACAAGATCGACGATGCGGCCTACAAGATGGCCGGCATCCACGAGCATTTCAAAGACCATACGATCGCCCTGCTGTACTACCAGCGGGCGTACCAGTGGGATGCGGAGACGCCGTATCCGGCCCGGTTCAAGGCCGCCTTTATCCTGGACAGGAAGCTGCGCCGGCGCGACGAGGCCCTCGAGCTCTACCAGGAAGCCGTGATCAAAGAGGCGCAGTATGACGAGTGGAAGGCATTTGCCCAGCAGCGAATCGAGAATCTGACGAAATCCGACAGCGAACCGCAGTAAGAATCAGATTCACCTCTCGCACGTACGCAACATCCGGGCCTGACGCAGATCGAACGTCGGGCCCTTTTTCATGGCGGCGGCTGTCGGTCCCTCCGATGACAGGAGAATGGCGTTGGACGCGTTCGAAAGACAGGTGGCGGACTTCATCAGCCGCAACGCCCTGTTCGCAGGAACACGGCGCGTCTTGCTCGCGATCTCCGGCGGCGCCGATTCCATCGCCCTGCTGCACACCCTGCTGTCGCTGCGAGCGGCCGGGTGCGTGGACGCCGAGTTCGTGTGCGCCCACGTCAATCACCAGTTACGCGGCCGCGCCGCCGAGGAAGATGAAGCCTTCGTCCTCCGGGAAGCCGCGCGGTGCGGACTGCCCGCCGCCGCCGCCCGCGTCGACGTGCGCCGGTGCGCCGAGCGCGACCAGTTGTCCCTGGAGACGACCGCCCGCCGGTTGCGCTTGCAGCGGCTTGGCGCGATGGCCCGATGTCACGAATGCGCCTGCATCGCGACGGGGCACCAGAAAAACGACAACGCCGAGACGGTCGTCCACCGCCTCCAACGCGGAACGGGCTTCCGGGGACTCGCGGGCATCTGGCCGGCCCGGCGGTTCGACAACGGACTCACGTTCGCCAGGCCGCTGCTGTGCGTGCGACGTGACGAGATTGTGACATACCTCAACGCGCGCAAGCTGCAATGGCGCCACGACCACACCAACACCGATCCCGCCTACACCCGCAACCGCATCCGGCACCGGCTGCTGCCGGCCCTGCAGCGACAAGCCGGCGGCCCCGTGATTGACGCCCTGTCGGACCTGGCCCTCGCCGCCGGCAAGCTCTTCGGCGACATCGAGCGGCAAGCCGCACGAGCACAGCGCCAGTTGGCGACGCGGGCGGCCGGCCGAAGCGCTCTGGACCCAGGCGGGTTGCTGCGGCTGCCCGTGCCGGTGGCGGTCGAGCTGGTCCGCCGGGAGCTGGTCTCTTTGGGCTGCCACGAGCGGGACCTGTCGCGGAAGCACTACGCCAGTATACTCGGCCTGGCCCGCGCGCCGGCAGGCGGAAAGAAGGCGACGCTGCCGGAGGGATTCGTCGCGCAGCGGCAGCGGGACAGAATCATCCTGACGTCCCCGCGGCCCGACGCCGGCAACGGCGAAACGGCGCGGGCCTTTGCGCCCGTGTGGTTGCAGATTCCGGGCACGACTCGCTGCCCCCGCGGCACCGTCGAAGCCCGCATACGAGGACGCAACGAAATCGGGGCGAGCGAAATAGCAGGTGACAAAGGCCCCCTGCGCGAGTATCTTGATTACGATCGCGTGGCGCAGCGCGTCGTCGTGCGGGCCCGCCGCCCCGGCGACCGGTTCCGGCCCCTGGGGACGACCGGCGAAAAAAAGCTCGGCAAATTCCTCACGGCGGCCCGGGTGCCGCAGGCCGTGCGAAACGATCTTCTCGTCTTCGACGACGGCGAGAAAATCATCTGGGCCTGTCCCGTCCGCATCAGCGAACGCGTCAAGGTAACCGCCGATACGCGACGAGTCATCGAGTTGAAGGTCACGGAGTCGCGACAGAGAAAACCGGATAGGTAGAGGAGTTTTTCAAGTAAGCCTGATCTTCATTTTGCAGAAGTTCGATGAGTGCAACAACGATTCAGGAGAGCACAAGTATGAAGAACGCACGTGCGACGCGTCGTGAGCTGCTCAAGGCAGCGGGGGTCGGAATGCTGGGCGCCGTTTTGCCGGCGCGTCTTTTCGGATCGGCGGCAACGCAGGCGCAGAGCCGCAGGAATCGCCCGAATATCGTATTCATTCTGGCCGACGACTTAGGCTGGGCCGAACTGGGATGCTACGGGAACACCTTCAACGAAACACCTCATCTCGACCGGCTGGCGCACGACGGCATGCGCTTCACAAACGCCTACGCGGCCGCCCCGGTCTGCTCGCCCTTCCGCGCGGCCCTGATGACGGGACAGTACCCCGTGCGGACCGGCATCACCGACTACCTCCGCCCCAACGACCCCAAGCATCTGGCGACGAGCTACGTGACGTTGGCCGAGATGCTCAAGAAGGCCGGCTACGCTACCGGCGTCATCGGCAAATGGCACCTGACCGGCTACACCAATCACGGGGCCCAGGAAATCGGCCCCGATCAACACGGCTTCGACGAGGTGATCGTCTCGGAGAATCGCGGCATCGCCGGCGGAAGTTACTTCTTCCCCTACCACTTCAACCGGGAAATTGAGCAACGGCTGGGCGGCAAGGAGCACCTCGTGGATCGCTGCAACCTCGAAGCGGTCGAGTTCATCGAGCGACACAAGGCCGAGCCGTTCTTCTTATATCTGAGTCACTACGCCGTCCATACCCGCCTCAACGGCAAGCCCGAGCTGGTGGCCAAGTACGAGGCCAAGCCCGGCGCGGGCAAAGGATTCAACGCCCGGCGCAACAATCCGCACTTAGCGGCCCAACTGGAGTGCATCGACCAGGGCGTCGGACAAATCCGCAGGAAGCTGGACGAGCTGGGCCTTTCGGACAACACCATCATCGCTTTCATGGGCGATAACGGGGGCGAAACGCGCGTCACCTCCAACGCCCCGCTGCGCGCGGGCAAGTCCACACTCTACGAGGGCGGCATCCGCGAGCCCATGCTGGTGTACTGGCCGAGCGTCACGCAGGCCGGAGGCGTCTGCGACACACCCGTGTGCAACATCGACTTCTATCCCACCTTCGCCGAGGCCGCATCGACACCCGTGGAGCAGGACGTTGACGGCGTGTCGCTCGTGCCCGTGCTGAAGAACGCCCGGGCCGTGCTGGAGCGGGACACGCTGTACTGGCATTATCCCCTGAAGAAACCGCACTTCCTCAGCGGGCGGTCCGCCGGCGCGATACGCAAAGGCGACTGGAAGCTCATCGAGTTCTTCGATCTCGGCAAAGTGGAGCTCTACGACCTCGCCGCCGACCCCGGCGAGCAGCACGATCTGGCACCGGACAAGCAGGATAAGAAACAGGAGTTGCTCCAGGCGCTGCGCCACTGGCAACGCCGCGTGGGAGCCAAGTGGCCGGAAGGCCAGCCGAAGCGCGTCTGAGTCGTTCCGGACGACCCGCGGCGGCCGTGCCTCCGGCGGGGGAACCCGAAGACACCGATATGACGGAGGGAACGAATGGTTGGCAAACTGCAATTGCTCGAACACGCCAAGGCCCAGGGCGCCACGGACATTCACGTCTGCGCCGACGCGCCGATTCTCTTTCGCATCGGCGGAAAGCTCGTTCCCGTAACCAAGGAGAAGCTCAGTCCGCAGCAGAGCCGGGACATCGCCTTCGAACTGCTCACGGATCGGCAAAGGAAGCTCTTCGAGGAGCGCCTGGACTACGACCTGATGCTGGCCGAGGAGAACGGGCGGTACCGGATCAACGTCGGGTATTTCGACGGCGAGGTCGGCGTTACCATTCGCATCCTCCCGACGCGTCCCCAGACGATCGAGGAGCTGTTCCTGCCGCCGACCGTGCGCGACCTGACCGGCCGCACCAAGGGCCTCGTCCTGATCACCGGCGCCACCAGCCAGGGCAAGACTACCACGATGGCTTCCATGATCAACGAGATCAACGCCACCAGCGAGAAACACATCATCACCATCGAGGACCCGATCGAGTACATTCACGCCAACCAGACGGGTGTCGTGCGGCAGCGCGAGATCGGCCGGGACACGCAGAGCTTCCAGACGGGCCTGCGCGCGGCCCTGCGCCAGGACCCCGACGTCATTGCCATCGGCGAGATGCGAGACTACGAGACCATCAAGATCGCGCTGACCGCGGCCGAGACCGGCGTGCTGGTCCTCTCGACCCTGCACGTCATCTCCATCGACAAGATTCTCGAACGGCTCCTGAGCTATACCCCGGCCAGCGACGAAGGCCAGTTGCGATTCCTGCTGGCCGAGTCTCTGCAAGGCGTGATTCATCAGGAGCTGGTCCCCACCACCGACGGCAAGCAGAGAGTGGCCTGTGAGATCCTGGTCGTCACCGCCGGCGCCAAGAACATCATCCGGCGCAAAGGCGGCTACTTCCTGCGAAGCGTCATCGAAACGGGCAAAAAGCACGGCATGGTCACCATGGAGGAATCCATCAACGGCCTGCTCAAAGACAAGCTCATCACCGAAGGCGTTGCCGAAAGCGTCCTCGTGAACTATAAGTGAGACGGCCGTACTCGCCGGGCAGCGGGACCGCCAGTACCGATATACACACAAGGAGAAAGCGTATGGCAGACAGTCGTTGCAGTCGCCGTGAATTCCTGAGAGCCGCTGGTGCCGGCGCCGTCGCGCTCGCGGCACACCGCTTGTGCGAAATCGGCCGGGCGGACGCCACCCCCGCGCCACAAAGAAAACCGAACTTCGTCATCATCTTCACCGACGACCAGGGGTACCAGGACGTCGGCTGCTTCGGCTCTCCCAACATTCGGACGCCGAATCTCGATAGCATGGCGGCCGAGGGTATGCGCTTCACCGATTTTTACTCTGCCGCCTCGATCTGCTCGCCGTCCCGGGCGGCGCTGATGACCGGCTGCTACCCGCCCCGCGTCGGCATTACCAGAGTCCTGTTTCCCAGGGACAACATCGGGCTGAATCCTCAGGAACACACGATCGCCGATATGCTGAAAGAGCGCGGCTACGCCACCGCCTGCGTCGGCAAATGGCACCTGGGCCACCTCCCGACCTTCCTGCCCACCAACAACGGCTTCGACTCCTACCTCGGGATTCCCTATTCCAACGATATGGATGGACTCAAGGGCAAGAACAGGAGCCTCGACCGCGCGTGGACGCACAAGGACTACTCGCCCTGGAACGTCCCGCTCATGCGCAACGAGGAGGTCATCGAGCGCCCGACGGACCAGACCAAGCTCATCGAACGCTATACGCGGGAAGCGGTCCGGTTCATCCACCGGGAGAAGGACGGGCCGTTTTTCCTGTACCTGCCCCACACGATGCCGCACATCCCGATGTTCGTCTCGGACGGGTTCTACGTGAAGGACCCGCAGAAGGCGTACCAGGCGACCATCGAGCAGATCGACTGGTCGGTGGGAGAGGTCTTCAAGGCCCTGAAAGAAGCGGGTGTGGACGACAATACGCTGGTGATCTTCACCAGCGACAACGGACCGTGGCTTTCCGTGAAGCACCACGGCGGCTGCGCCCTGCCGCTGCGCGACGGCAAGTTCTCCACCTACGAGGGCGGGATGCGCGAGCCGTGCATTATGCGCTGGCCCGGGAAAATCCCCGCCGGCCGCGAGTGTCACGAGGTGTCGGCTACCATCGACCTGCTGCCCACCCTCGCTGGTTTGGCGGGCGCCCGCGTGCCAACGGACCGCGTCATCGACGGCAAGGACATCTGGCCGCTCATGGCAGGCAAGCCCGACGCGAAAACGCCGCACGAGGCCTATTACTACTACCGCGGCACGAGACTCGAAGCGGTTCGCAGCGGCGCGTGGAAGCTGATGCGCAAAAAGAAACAAATCGAGCTGTATAATCTCGCAGAAGACATCAGCGAAAAACGCAACGTCGCCGCCGAGAATCCGCAGATCGTACAGCGCCTGACCGAAATAATGGACACATTCGACAAGGAACTGCAAGCCAACGCGCGACCGCCCGGCAAAGTAACAATGCGGTAGCCTTCGCTCAGAAGTCGCAGCCAGCGCCGATGCAGCCGCCGGAGTAGTCGGTGTCGGCGGAGATGAAGTCGTGCAACGAATCGGCGTGCGCCTCGTCCGGCTCGCTGATGGACAACACCTGATCCGACCGGGAGCCGTAGCGGTAGACCGTGATGCCCTTGCACTTGAGGCGGTGCGCTTCGAGGTAGATGTCACGGACCTCCTGCACGGTCGCGTCGGAGGGCAGGTTGATCGTCTTCGACACCGCGTTGTCCGTGTACTTCTGGAAAGCCGCCTGGATTTTGAGATGCTGCGAGGGCGTGACATCGAAGGCCGTCACGAAGAGCCGCTTCACGTCATTGGGAATGCCGCGGATGTCGCGCAGCGACCGATGCCGCGCGACCTCGGCCAGCAGGTCGCGGCTGTGGAACCCCCGGTCCCGGGCCACGGTCTCGAACAACGGATGGGTCTCAAAAAGGCGCGTTCCCGAAAGGACGTTGCGTACGAAGCTGACGGCGAACAGCGGTTCGATGCCGCTGGAGCAGCCCGCAATGATGCTGATGGTGCCCGTCGGCGCGATGGTGTTGACCGTGGCGTTGCGAAGCGACCGGCCCGCCGGAGCGTGGATCGACCGCTCGAAATTCGGGAAGACGCCTCTCTGCTCCGCCAGAGCCTGCGAGGCCGCCAGGGATTCCTCGTGAACGAAGCGCATCAGCCGGCTCGCGAACTTGACCGCGTCGTCCGTATCGTACGGAATGCCCAGCCGAATCAGCATGTCGGCAAATCCCATAACGCCCAGGCCGATTTTGCGATTGCCGCGAGTGGCCGTTTCAATCGGTTCGAGCGGGAACTTGTTCGTCTCGAGCACATCGTCGAGAAAACGCACGCCCGAACAGATCGTCTCCCGCAGCTTGTCCCAATCGACGGTAGCCGGACTCGCGCCTTTGCCGCGTTCCTTGTCTGTGACCATCCTTCCCAGGTTGATCGAGCCCAGGACGCAGCTCTCGTTCGGCAGCAAGGGCACTTCCCCGCACGGGTTGGTGGCCTCGATTCGGCCGAGTTCGGGCGTGGGATTGTGCCTGTTGACGTGGTCGAGGAAGATCAGTCCGGGATCGCCCGTTCTCCAGGCCGCGTTGACAATCAGGTCGAAGAGAGCCCGCGCATCGATCGTCCGAGCCTTGCGGCCGGTTCGCGGGCTGACCAGGGCAAACGACCGGCCGGCGCGGACCGCTCGCATGAATCCGTTCGTAACACCCACCGACAGATTGAAATTCTCAAACGCGCCGCGCTGCGTTTTGGCTTCGACGAAATCGACCACGTCGGGGTGGTCGCAGCGCAGCACCCCCATGTTGGCCCCCCGCCTCTTGCCACCCTGGACGATCACCTCGGTGGCCTTGTCAAAAACGCTCATGAAGGAGACGGGGCCGGATGCGCGTCCCTTGGTCGAGCGGACCAGGTCGCCGCGTGGCCGCAGATGGGAAAAGTCGAACCCGGTGCCCCCGCCCGTCTGGTGGATGCGCGCCATTGAGGCCAGGGCCTCGAAAATCTCCGTAATCGAATCGGCCACCGGCAAAACAAAACACGCGGCGAGCTGGCCCAGTGGCGTCCCGGCGTTCATCAGGGTCGGCGAGTTGGGCAGGAATTCCCGCCTCCGCATCATGCGGTAGAAACGCTCCTCCACTTCTGCCGCGGCGGGGCCGGACGCGTAGTTGACCTCCGCCCGGGCAACGTGATGCGCCACCCTGCGGAACAGCGCGCACGGCGTCTCCGTGATGTGCCGGTCGTCGTCCTTGAGCAAGTATCGCCGGCGCAATACCGCCATCGTATTGACCGGGAGCTTCAGATCGTCCTTCAACCCGAGAGCCGATTTGGCGAAGCGCACCTCGGATCTCTTTTCCCGATACAGAATATAGCTTTTGGCGATGTGACAGTACCCTTCGGCCATCAGGACGCGCTCGACGGCGTCCTGGATATTCTCGATGTGCGGAATGCGCTGACGATACTCCGTCCGGAGCCGGTCGACGACGATGCCGGTCAGGCGTGAGGCCACCGCCGCTGCACGGGACTCGTCGGCCAGAACGTCCCCGGCCGCCCGTGCGATGGCACGCTCGATCTTGGAATCGTCAAACGCAACGGTGGATCCGTCCCTCTTCCTGACCTCCTGCGGACCAGCTTCAGCGGCCATGCCCTGTCCCTCCCGTCATCAACTCGGCCGCGCACCGAAGACCGGCGGTTTCGCCTGCCCTCAATGCGCCGCGCCCTTACGCCGGGCCTCGTTACGCTACGCCGTCCAGAACCAACCCGGCAACACCGCCCGGGCCCGAGCCATCAGTGTCCCGCGCTCCCACGGGCCCCCGTGCAGACGTATACGATGGCCGGCGGCAGATTCAGCGGAACGAATTTCAACTTCACCTCGGCAAAATGCCGTCGAATCTCCTGGCCCAGAACGGGCGTGTACTGCAACTGGATATACTTTCCGCATCGTTCGCACAATTCAAGAATCCTCTCCTTCTCCCGCCTGCCAAACAGCGCCAGCGGCAACCCCGAGACAATGCAATCCGCCTGGTCCACGTATCGCTCGCACTGTGCGGCATCGCCGTTGATGACTTCCAGTCTCGAATCGTCGATCTCCCGCAAGCACCGGCAAAACTCCGCGTTGATCTCAAAGCACGTCAGGCGCCCGTTCTCCGGCAGGCGCTTGAGGATCTCCGTCGTCACCGACCCGGTGCCCGGCCCCAGTTCGATCACGCGCGCACCGCCGTCGATCTCCTCGGCCATCCGCCGCGCGAGCCGCCGGCCGCTCTCGACCACGGTGCCGAGTTGCCTGGGGTGACGCAGAAACTGACGCGTGAAACGCAACGTTCTCATTCGGCTGCCTCCGGCCCACGAAATCACATTTTCTCCACCTTACGAACAGGGCGCCGGAACCGTCAAGGCATTTTGCTAATTTCTTGGTGTCAGCGGAGTTAGCCATGTTTTTTTGTGAAGACCCTTGACATAGAATACGATGTAGTTTACAAGTTTTCGCATGCTGCGCAAACTCTGGTGAAACAGAGTGATGTACGCGCAGCATGCCGTCCGATAAGAGCAGGAAAAGGAGACCGAAAGTGAAGATGTTAAGGCAATTCGCTCTGGGATGTCTGCTGGTGGCTGTCTGCTGCGTGGCGGGATGCTTTTCGTCCGACCCCGCAAACATCCAGGCCTTCGTCAAACCGTATGAGGTGGACGTCACGTCCGAAGATTATATTCTGCAGCCGCCGGACGAAATCGAGATTCACTGTTCGCAGGTGCCCGAGATTCATCTGCGGCGTCAGTGGATCCGGCCCGATGGGAAGGTCAGTTTTGAAGCCCTGGGGGAGATCGAAGTCGCCGGCAAAACGCCGGGAGAGGTGGCCAGCCTCATCGAAAAAGAGGTGGAGAAGCTTTACACGCTCCCGGGCGACCATCCCGTGGATGTGCACATCTCGCTCTTTATCAGCAAGCGTTTTTACGTGCTCGGACAGGTGAATTCACCGGGGCCGCGGAATTACACGGGACGGGACAGTCTGCTGACCGCCCTGGCCCAAGCCCAGCCCAGCCCCACGGCCTGGGAACAGCGCGTGCAGGTGATCCGGCCGTCGGCCCAATTGGATGTCCCGCCCAAGGTCTTCGAGGTGAACTACGCCAAAATGATCGCCCTGGGCGACACCAGCAAAGACGTGCTCCTTGCGGAAGGCGACATCGTCTACGTCCCGCCGACCATTCCGGCAACCATAGCCATGACCATAGAGGAATTCATCACACCGATCGCTCGAGCCTTCTATGGAGCCTACCTGGTCCAGAATCCGCCCGCGACATACGGCGGTGGCTACAGCCCTCAGGCCGGTGCCCGCTATTGATGGGATGAGCGTCATCGGTGATCGACAAGGGCTCGGTAAGAGATCCCGCGGAGGACCTATGACGGCCAGGCGAGCCTTGAAGTGGACACACGTGGTCAGCACGGTCTGGTTCGTCCTGTGTGTGGTCTGCGTCCTGATCCTGGCCCTGCACCAGGCCGGCTTCAATTCGTGGTTGATCTTCTCGCTCTCCGGGCACTCCCTCATCCTGGTGTTCCTGCTCGTCAGTCTGTATTTGTTCGCGCTGTTTCGCGGCGTCCGCGGGGCTCAGCAGATCGAAGTGGAGCACCCGTTGACCGGCGGGCCGGCGTACATGGGATTTTACGTAGCAGCGCCCCTGATCGGGGGCCTGGCCGGCCTGTTCGGCATGGCCGGAACGCGGAATCCCATCCAATTCATGCTCGGCGTGGCCATGGGAACGCTCGGGACCACCTTTGCAATATGGGTCCTGCTGGACCCCCTCGCAGGCCTGATCGAGATGCTCGGGCCCGCCAGCCGCAAACACCGGGCCGAGCGCCTGGCCAAAGCCGAAGCCGAGCGGCGCGAGCGCCACGAAAGACGCGAGAGACTCCTGGCTGAAGCCTTTGCCCGGGAAGAGCAGGAGCGCCACCGCTGGCAACAGGAACTGCAGCCCCAGGCCGAGCGCCTGGCCACCCTGCTGGCGGTGGACGCCGACGGTTTCCGGGAGGCCGAACGCGAGGCCCTCGACATCGGCGCCCAAGCCTGGCGTTTAGGCGGAATCAACTGCATGCGCGAGGTCCGCGACATGGCCGTGGCCATCAGCAAAGAAAGACAGGGCGACGCCGAAACCAGCGACTACATTTCCTACTGGTGGGACGGCATCGGAGAATGGCGTAAACCCTCCCTTTGTTAACGGCCGGCCGACCCGGCACGAGATCCGCTTCCAGGCGCACGACGGAAACCTCCGGTCGTCAGCTCTGGCCTTCTCCGCCATTCTTGGACGCAGGAAGGGAACCGCCTCCGTGCGATTCACCTCCCTGCCATCCAAGCGCTTGGCAAAGAATACAACGCCCCCACTTTCAAACGCGCAGTCAAACCGCGCGTCGCTGCCAGATATCGTCAGCGGTGGTATATAGAACACGACCTCGACCAACGGAATCTTCGTCTGAGTCCATAGTCAAAACGTCTTACCATCTCCCTGGTTCACGCCTGACCCCGGAAGAACACGCCCTCGTTTCCTTCGAATTCAAGAACGTGTCACAGCACTCCCCGTCTGCGCATGCATCCTGCGACGAAGGCCCCGATGCCAGCCAGCAGCGCTGCCCCGGGGGCGGGAATCCGACAACAAGGCCTACATGGCTGACACGGTTGCCAGCACGAACAGTCCGGCCAGTCAAACGAACAGCCGTAATCGGCTCCGAAACCGCACGAAGGAATGTGCGACGTC
The DNA here is from genome assembly GCA_016932895.1 of Sedimentisphaerales bacterium. Next base: position 11,461 of record JAFGCA010000503.1, read on the forward strand.
GCACGCCAACCGGTCTGATATCCGCCTATCCGGTCGGACAAACCGGACATCAGATCGGGATACGAGTTGGGCCAGGTGAGACAGCCCCCCATCGTGTCCGGGCAAAGGCCATCCATCTGCAGGCAGTGGCCTCCCGTAAAGAGATTGCCCCAACCCCCCAGGGTATCGAATAGCGAATCAAACTGCGAGGCCCCTGACGACGCGCCGCTCCGGACGCCGCCCCAGAAACCGGATCCGCCAAACAGCCCAAAGGACCCATTCGCCATGCCGACACGGGGACATGTGAGACCCAAACCAACAATTGAAATCAAAAGTACCTTCCCTCTCATGCCGTCGCTCCCACTGAAGAACAAGCCTCCCACGCCCTCCTCCTCAGCGAGCTACGCAAGCACTTGCATCTATCTGATGCGTGACGCGGTGGAATCGACCATCAAGGGCCCGGGGAGGAACCCACGTCCCTGCGACGCTCCTTCCCGGATCGCCCTTCAGGTCAAACCTCATGCCGCAATCGATCTACAGTGCCCGGCGCCGACGCATCCAGCCAACCAGACCCGTACCGATGCAACCCAACAGAATCGCACCCGGAGCAGGAATCGGACCAGCCGAGATGTGTGCAGTGTCAGTCACGCTCGGATCATTTCCCCCTGCACCACCCATATTGCCGCCCACCATGAAGCCAATATTGGTGACTTGGGTCAGATCTGGAACCAGCGTTGGAGATAACGCCGACCCGTCCCATTGCAGGCCTGCTGAGAAGTCCAATACCAAGTTCGCTGACTGGCCTGGTTGCAGGGTCACCCAATTCGACTGGAACATACCATTGTCGCCAGGAACAGGCATATAGCCCGTATTCATGTACAAAGCGACAACCCAATCACTCTGGTTGTCATTCCAGAGCGTCAAACCGAAACCATCATAAGTACTCAGGTCATCGGTGCCACCGAGCAGGCTATTAGAGGTAATCCCAGTACCCGTAGCTGTCACACCATCCCACTGAGCACCAATCATTATTGACTGCCAACCTGATTGCTCGCTCATTTGAAGGGCGTATCCGACACTCCCGCCCATAGGCACGGGATAGGTGACGGGGGGCGCATCGGTGGTCTTCCCAACGAGATATGTGGAACCCGCCTGCGTGGGGTCAAGCGGATTTTCCCCAGTTTGCCACAACTGGGACAACTGACTCTGATTCAGCGTGTAAACGCCTGCACCCAAGGCCCAAGAGGCCGGCAGAGTTATCACAAGCAGCATAAACAGAAACCGTTTCATCTTATTCTCCTTTGTCATTGCAGCAGGTATTTCGGAAATCCGTTTCAAAGAAAGTGTTTTGCCGGAAGGATCCCCGGCGGGCCGCGTGCCCCGGTGCCATAGGGAAACGACGCTTCGTAGACCCATGATCCCGTCAGACGAGACGTCCTTGTCCGGTCGTGACAGGGGGCATGGTTTGCCGGTACGGAGCCCCATGCCTCTTTTGCGACCCAGAGACCACGGTGTTGGCTCAGAGAGATGTGCAGCGAACGCGCGAACCGTTTGAGGGCACGCGTCTGCGTGACAACGGCCAAAGCCGCCGGTGAAACCTCATGCGTTCCGCCCCAAGCGACGCTTCGCGCGCCTGTTGCGGCTGTTCCGCATGATTCAAGAATGATCGCGAATGGACATCCCCTGCCTAAACGCATCTCCCCGTCTCCTTACGGCTCACCCACCCCGTCTCCGTTCGTGAGTTCCAGGCCACCCCCCGTTTCAGAACTGGAGATGGCCTCCTCCAATCAACATCCGCCGCTACCATACGACGCTGTCTGCCGGCCTGTCAAGCGAAAAATGCCATCAAGAATCGAATTTCTCTGTTGGAAGCGATTTCTTCTTAGCACGTATACGGTGGGCCCAGGCAGCGGTTCACTGCTTGGGCGGTCAGTCCGAAAAATGTCGCGGCAAGGTCCCTTAAGGCCCAGTCCGATAATACCGCCCCAAAAAAAAGGCAACCGCCGCCCTCGGCCCCCTCTCCGGCCGTGCGCCCTCAATCCTCCCGTTGCCGAAGGGCCTTGGCGCCCCCGGAGCATCCCGCCGGCAACCACCTGGGTTTTGTACTCTATCGCGGTTTATGAGAAAGTCTTCGTGCAGAGTGAAGTGAAGCCGGACGAGGAAGAAACGAGGCCGCCACCGCTGCGCAGGGAGCTCCCGTTCGATGCCCGGACCCCGAAGAACTTCGCGCAGGGCAAGTCCTTCGCCAGCCGGCCGTCAAGGCAACACCGTCCAGGGGGACGGACGAGAACGCGGCAGTCCCGCGGCGCAATCAGAAGGAAGAGACCGGGACAGATCGCCGGCAACCTGTCCCGGCCACATAATCCACTCAATTGCTCACGTAAATCACAGCACCCTGCGCCGACGGAACCAGCCGACCAGACCGGCACCAAGGCTACCCAGGATGATCGCGCCCGGAGCGGGGATGCAAATCGTATCCACGTGAATCCCGCCCAGCGCGGCCTCTATGTACTCCCCCGTGTCCGCGGTGTACGGAGCGATGCGGAAGTAGATATCATCCTTCGCTGGATTCGGGTAGATGCGGAAGGCCAGATCGGCAGCCTCGTGATAAGGCTCCCAAGGCACAGTCGTGAATCCGCCGCCCCCGAAAGCATTCGCGAAGATGATCTTGCCTGCATACCCAATGTCAATCTGAATCTCTTTGAATCCAAGAGGCTCCGGGAAGTTCTGCAGCTCAATCCACACCCAGATCTCGTCGCCGGTGTACTGGCTGCCACCCGTGAAATAGCCGTCTCCGGCGGCCGCGGCGCTCGGCGCGACATAGACGCCCGAGATGAAGGCGTTGTTCGTGGCCGCCAGCGGACCAAAAGTAAACTCCGTCGCCGGCGAGGCCACATAGTCATACGGCACATTGTCCGACACTTCCACGCCCGAGTTGAAGTCCCAGTACGCATGGACCGAACGCGGGTGGTCCTCCGGCCACCAGCCC
>JAFGCA010000504.1 GCA_016932895.1 Sedimentisphaerales bacterium
CGGGGCCGGCGGTCGAGCCCAACGCCGTCACGGTGCCGGCCGCACCGGTCGCAGAACCCAATGTCGCCGATCCGAATGCGTAGCGTCGCTCGATACAACCGAGAGTCTTGTTGCGATTGTCCCCATCTGTGCGTGGGGACTTTCTTTTTGACAGTGGGAGGTTGACCGGCGCAGATGAAGATCGATCGATATATCTTGGGTGACTTTGAGACCAACTGCTACGTCGTCCGCGTCGACGAGTCGGCCCGGGACTGCCTCGTGGTCGATGCGGGGCTCGATTCCAGCGAGCTGGTGGAATCGCTCGTGGAGGCGGAGCTGACCCCGGCGGCGGTGGTCCTCACGCACGGGCACGCCGACCACATCGTTGGTCTGGAAGCCCTGCGCGGGCAGTTCCCCGGCCTGAAGGTGTATATCCACGAGCTCGATGCGGCGCTGTTAGCCGATCCGCAGGCCAATCTGTCCGCCTTTACCGGCATGGCCTACACCGCCGCCCCGGCCGACGTGCTTCTGGCCGACGGCGACCGCGTCGAGGAGGCGGGAATCCGGCTCGACGTCCTTCACACGCCCGGCCATACGCCCGGCGGGATCTGCCTCCATGCCCCGGAGGACAAGGCCGTTTTCGCCGGTGACACGCTGTTTGCCGATTCCGTGGGCCGGACCGACTTCCCGGGCGGCAGCATGAGCCAACTGGTCGAGAGCATCAAGACGAAGCTGTTCGTTCTGCCCGACGAGACTACGGTCTATCCCGGCCATGGAATGAGGACCACCATCGGCCGCGAGAAGAGATCGAATCCCTTCGTGACGTAGAATCCATGAAGAAAGCGCAGGCGAACGCCCGTCCCGTCCATTATTCTGAATATGTCGATGCTGATGTTGCGCGCGCCCGAAAGGTGCGGGTCGGGAGCCGGCGCCCGTGAAGGTCCGGTTTCTCCCGCATGACCGCGAGCGCCTGGGGGAACGAAGGGCTACCGAGGAGGAGGTGATCCTCGCGGTGGAGGCGGGAGAGAGGTTTGAGACGCAATTAAGAGCAGTGAAAGGTCGGGCGGCATGAAGTTCACGTACGACCCGCGCTACAATGTGGGCTATATCCGCTTCAAGCACAAGAAGGCGGACGCCGAATCCGTCAAGCTCAGCGACGAGATCGCGATCGACCTGGCCCCCGACGGGACTGTGTACGGCATCGAGCTGCTCAACACCAACGAGCAGATGCAGCGCGACGATACCGGCGAGTTCGCCCTGCTCAACGAGGAGACCGGCGAAGAAACCAAATTCGCCCTCAAGGTCAAAAAGAAACGCCGCACCCGCAAATCCTCCCCCCGCGCCAAACGCCGACGCTCGATCTAACCCCGTTTCTGCGCGTCCGGTTTGTCGTCCCCAATTGCAGCGGCACGCGAAGGACCCGCTATCGTATCAGACACATGGGATTGGCCAGGAGCAGTTCCCCGGTTTGCGCATCGATGAGCATGTATTTTCCGCAGCTCCCCTGGGTTGGGTCTACACGCATGTACCATGCCGGGCAGGGCGCTCCACCAAGGCTGATTATAGCGGGATCGTAGATCATGAGCGTTGCTTCCGAAGCGACGTACGTCTGCCCTGGATTGGTCTGCGAGAGGATCGCCTCGCCGATGTGTTTGGCCGTCAGTGCGTTAATCGAAGGAGCCAACAGGTTCGGTTGGTCTTCCAGTGGATATGCATCGCGCAGATGATCCGTCAGGAGACTCTCCACGCTGTCCGTCGCCCCCACTTCGATGATCATGGTGGCCGCATATACCGGGAGACCGGCATATGTCTGACCGACACGTATGACGGTTGCGTAGTCGCTGCGGCTGATTCGGTTCACCTGGAAGTCGACCGCCGGGGTGTTGCGGATGAGAATATCTCGCCATCGGTCCGCGAAGGCGAGAGCCGTTTCCTCCGGTTTGCGCCCCTGGACGCCTTGAATGACGTACCCTCCCGGACATTCGGCCGACAGGTACCTGAGATATCCCGCACCGGTTCGCACGAGTATAAGAGGTGGCGAAAAAGGATCGTCCGCCGAATCCAGAAGCTGCTGGAGCAGGGCGAATCTTTTTTCGGTGTCTGTCTCGCCGCCGACGTTGTGTGACTTGCTGGCTTCGGGCGTGCCGCCGTACGCACCGAGGTTGAGTGTATATCCATTTGGTGAGGGTTCGTAGCGCGTAACTGCCGCTGCATCGCCGGCGTCAATACACTCACTTGAGTCGGCGTCGGCAACCCAGGCTTTGGCCGTCGCGTCCCATCGTCCGGCTTGTGATTTCAGGTGGTAGTCGCCGTCAATCCAGACATCGTCGTTGGGGTCGTCCGGTGTGTCATTCCCGTCCCAGTAGCCCGGATCGGCGAAACGGGAGGCAACATCCACGTTGCCCGGTCCCCAGAGCAGACTGTCTTCGGTGTCGTCGACGCCCGCCTGGCCTCCCGGCAGATTCGTGTACTGAATGGTCAGAGGGCAGTGCCGATTCCAGAGGGAATTGTCCTCTTCGGCAATAATACAATGGTCGATCTCAGCTCGTCCGCCATACCTGGCCGAGGCATCGCTGAGCAGAAAAGCTCCCTGCGGCGCCCGGTTGCCGGCGCTGGTGCAATTCGTTGCATACAGACGGCTGTCCGCGGTGCGGATGCCGCCGCCTCCCTCGCCGGCCGCATTGCCGCAAAGCGTGTTGTTTGTCAGTGTAAGCGTGGTGTCCTCACACCAAATCGCTCCGCCAAACGCCGTAGCCTGGTTGCCTCGAAGATGGCACCTCGCCAGCGTCAGATCGGTGCGGTCTTTACTTGCGACGGCCCCTCCCCACGTGGCGCTGTTGTCCTGGAAGGTGGAATTCAGGAATACAGCCCGGCTGTTTTCGAGCCTCACGGCGCCTCCGGTCAGTGCCGTGTTTGCCCGAAAGGTGTTGTTGGCCAGCGTCAAGCCGCAATTCAGCAACAGTGTCGCGCCGGCCTGCTCGTCCGCCCGATTCTGCTCAAAGGTACAGCCAATCAAACATCCGTTGCTACGATCCATGCGGAGGCCACCGCCGGCGGTGCGTGCCTGGTTTGCCACGAACGTACATTGCAGAATCGTGATGTCGTCCGTTGCCGTTATGCACATACCGCCCCCGGATTCATTAGCATAGCAGTGCGTGATCACGCAATTCTGGATCAGTACCTTTCTCGCGCCACGGATGTACAGACCACCTCCGCTCTCCGTTTCGTTGTTTGAGGCCTGCCCTGCAATGACCGTGCACCCGCCGAGTTCTGTGGTCAAGCTTGTTTGGCCTGCAGTGCAGCGAACGACATGGTGACTATTATCATAGCGCGGTAGGTCGGTTGGCGATTGGGACTCGGCATCATTCCCAACCAAGTCGCCGCTGAGGATGGTTTGGTAGAGAGCCGCGTTTTGCTCGTTGGGATCCGCTGAACCGCAGCCGGCGAATCCGCCCCAGATGCTCACCCCGGGATACAACGGAAACGAGGCGCTTCTGTCGTGGGGTTGCTGTCCGGAGCCTTCGTCCGGCTTGTAAGTGCCCTGGGCGACGCGGACCTGGACGGGTTTTTCGGCAGATTCCGCTTCTGCGAGGGCGTCTTGGAGGAATTTGTAGGCGTTGGTCCAGGAGGTGCCGTCGTTGAGGCCGTTGGCGTCGTCGTCGACGTAGATGACCTTTGTGTACGCAGGTCCACACCCGATTGCGAGGACAAGGCAGACCACAATTGCATGTTGGAATGATTCGTTTCTCGCCATTTTCCGCTCCTTTTGCTGCATGTATGATCGGTATGATCTTCAAAGCCGTCGGAGAAGGGCGGCGAGGCCATGCGCTGGACGTTTGCGGGCGCTGGCTCCGGCGGCAAAAACCGCAAGGGCCTGGCGGTGGTGGGCATGGTATGAAAGGGACGCGAAATATGGTGACGGCAAAGTATAATAACTTCTTGGCCCACCTTATTCCTCAGCCACTGTAATCCTACCATGCGAGTGGCTTTTTTGCAAGGATATTTTGGGGGGGGGCGATGAGAAATGCGGCTCGCGGAATCATCCGGGAGCGAGGCGGGGCAGCGGCCTGATAGAGTCAGAAGGCGTTGTTGTAGTATTCGGGGCGGCCGTCGTCGCTGTCGTAGCGGGTGGCGTCCTCGGTCTGGGCGTCGATGCGAATGCGTTCGATCCGCTCGGCCCGCCGGGTATTGCTGTCCACCGTGACCACGATGCCGTTCATCTTGACATCCTCGGTGGCGATTTCGAAGGGCACGGGCATTTGCGTGCGGAACGACTTCAAAACGCAGGCGGTCTTGCGGCCGAGGACCGAATCGTGCGCGCCGGTCATACCCAGGTCGGTGATGTAGGCGGTGCCCTTGGGCAGAATCCTCTCATCGGCGGTGGTGACGTGCGTGTGCGTGCCGAAGCAGCAACTTACGCGGCCGTCGAGGTGGTAGCCCATTGCGATCTTCTCGCTCGTGGCCTCCGCATGGAAATCGACGACGAGGATGTCGGCCTGCTGCTGCAATCTCGGAATCCACTTGTCGGCGGCGGTGTACGGGCAGTCCGCCGGTTTCATGAACAGCCGGCCGATGAGCGTCAGGACGCCGATCGTGGGGCCCTTGCCGGTCTGGTACAGGGCCACGCCCTTGCCGGCGGCGTGCTCGGAGAGGTTGGCCGGACGCGTGATATTGCCGGCCCGCTCGAGCGTCTCGATAATGTCCCGCTTGCGAAACGCGTGGTCGCCCAGCGTGACGATGTTGAC
>JAFGCA010000505.1 GCA_016932895.1 Sedimentisphaerales bacterium
ACGCCAGGCACTCGATGCACTTGGCCTCGTCGTAGACCACCTCGCGCGTGGCCGCATCGCCGATGTGCAGGGCCCCGGTGGGGCAGTGCGGGACGCATTGGCCGCAGTGCGTGCAGCGCTCCTCGTCACGCGTGACGCCTTTGCCCGTCGTATTGATCGTGACGTTGAACGTCTTGACGAAGTCCATGCCACGCTGGATGTCCGCTTCGGTCCCGGTCACGTCCAGCACGAGGTACCCTTCCTCTTCGGGCGTGACTTTCGCGCGGTACACGTTGACGACGAGATTGTGGTCCTTGACCAGATGATAGATGATAGGCTTCTCGCACTCGCAGCGCGGAAAGAACAGCATCAGTTTCTTGGTAACGGTTTCGCTCATGCCGGCTTCTCTCTTATCTCGAGCGATTTCATGCTCGTATCCTTCGGCAGCGGCGCGATCGGCCGGCTCAACTGGAAATCGCCGCGTTTGATCTCGTCGGCCAGGAGGTGGGCGATCTCGACCGCCTTGTAGTACGACGACAGCGAGCCGACGGGCACTTTGTCACCGTCGATCTCGATTTCGCCGCGGCGCAACTGTTCGTAGCTGACGTGACAGAGGACCCGACCCGTCTTTTGCGGATAGTCGGCGCTGTAATCGACCACGGGCGCGAAGATGTCGCGGTCGCGGACGCAGGTGCGCTTGAGCACGTCGGCGTTCAATATGGGGATGGGAATGCCGACGCCCAGGGCCAGCGAGACACCGTACCCGCGCAGGCTCACCCCGCGTACGAACTCCGGACGCATCTGCTTCATGTCGGCGGTCAGCGCCAGCGTGCCTGCCCCTTCCTTGGGGACGCCCGCCTCGGTCCGCTCGCAGGCCCCGGCGTGCTGGGTCCCCTCGGCGTGAACGTGTCCGTGCGCGCCCGCCAGCCAGACGGCGGTCCCGACGCCGATCGTCTCGTAACAGGGATCGTTCAGCAGGGGGGACAACTGGCCGGCCGAGCTATAGCTGGCGTTGCCGCGCTTCGGCTCCAGCGACCCCATGTAGGTGTAGATCGGACGGTCTGAATCGTTGACCGCCACGTTGTAGTTCTGGTAACAATTGCGCGGATTGACCATGACGGCCTGGTTCAGGTCGTCGATCGTGAAATACGTCCGCATCTCGCGGCGCGGGTAATCGTCGGTTCCGTAGGACAGGGCGAAGAGCTGTAGCGTCTTGCCGGCGACGAGGTCCTCGATGACGTGCCCGCCGCCGTAGCGGAACTCGCCGGGATAGTACATGTTGGCCGGGTCGCCGTGACGCAGTTGCGTGGCCCCGAGGTAGACGTCCACCGCCGCGATCCCCGTGTAGACCAGGACGTCCTCGATCCACGCCTCCGACATGCGAATCTTGGGCTGGGAATGTCCGAAGTTCAGGAAACACCCCGAGGAGCACATCGCTCCGAATGTGGCGGTGGTCACCACGTCCACTTCCTCGGCGGTCGCTTCGAGCCCCTTGCGATCGACGTAGTCGGCGATCTCGTCGGCAGTGAGCACGACGGCCTGACCCGAGGCGATCCGGTCGTTAATCTGTTCGTAACTCTTCATGCTCTATCCCATCTTCACGAAAAAACATCCCCCCTGCCGGCGCGGCAACGTGTCTTTGCCGCCGCACCTTGCGCATGAGAAACGTCCCTGCGGAAGGTTATTCTACCGCCCGGCGCCACCGACGTCTATACAGACAAAGTCGCCTTTGACATTGCGGGCGTAGATGCGCCCGTCGACCAGAACCGGCGCGGTCCAGCACCGCTCCTTGGGCAAAATCTGGGCGCGGGCCATCGCCTTGAACTGCTGCGGGTCGGCTTTGGCGACGACGAGCTCGCCCTTGTCGCTCAGGAGGATCATCCGGCCGTCAGTGCTTATGATGAGCGAGCCCTTGCCGATGCTCTTGTCCTGCCACTGTTCGCTGCCGTCGTCGAGCTTGATGCACTTGAACGTTTTCTCGTCAAAGCCGTAGAGGTAGCCGTCGCGCAGGATGGGACAGTTGAGCTGCATGGCCATCGCCTTGTTTTCCCAGACTTTTTTGACGCTGCCGGCGTTGACTTCGAGCAGAGCGCAGCCCCGGCCGTAGCCCGAACAGATGAAGACGCGATTGCCGGCGACGACCGGATCGGGAGCGTTCACCTCATACTTGGTCTTCCAGGGGAATTCCCACAGCTTCTTGCCGTCGGTCGGGTCGACTGCAAAGAGCGTGACTTCGCCGAAGATGGCCAAGCCGTCCTGTCCGTCCATCGTGAAATGCACGGGGGTGGCGTAGCCGCTCTTGCCCTTGCCGTTGTCCCAGACGAGATCTCCGGTCTTTTTCTTCAGCGCCAGACCGGCCGAGCCGACGTTAAGGTACAGCATGTCACCGACGATCAGCGGCGAGCTGGAAAGATGCCACGTCGGCAGCGCAAAGCCCATCTCCTTGTTGAGCTGCTTGTGCCAGACCACGTTGCCGGTAGTCGCATCCAGGCAGAACAGATCGCCCATCTTGCTGAGCGTATAAACCTTGCCGGCGTCCACGGTGGGCGAGGAAAGTGTGCCGCCCTCGTAATACTTCGGTTCGAGCGGACAGGGATAGGAATGCTTCCAGAGCTCGGCGCCGGTTTTGGCGTCGAAGCAGTAGACCACGTCCGTGTTGGTCTTCTTGCCGGTGTTGCCCATGGTGTAGACGCGTCCGTCGGCGACGGCGGTGCAGGTAAAGCCGATACCCACGGACTTCTTCCAGAGGACTTTGGGTCCGGCGTCCGGCCAGTTGCAGCTCCAGTCGGTTTCAGTCGTGACCCCGTTGTAACTGGGTCCGCGGTAGTTGGGCCAGTCGGCGCCGGCCACCGGCCCGCCCGTCAAGCCAATTACAAAAACGAACAACATGACGGAAAATAGTGCTCGTTGCATCATCGTCATTGTGTATCCTCCCGATATACTGACCCCATTGGTTTTCTGTGCCGCTACGTCGGCCGGACCATTATAGCTGCCACGGTGGCTGCCTCAACACTTCTTCCGAACAATTTACGACAACAATTGCAGTCTTCTTGACAGGGGTATAGAATTGCCCTTTTCGCGACAGGTGTTTGTTCTCTGCGTATGCAAGAGGGATGGAGACGGCTTGCTCCCGGCGCAGGAATCTGCTATTTCATCATGGGTCCAGCGCTGCGGCGCGGCTCCGTGCGGCCCCGCATGACCTCTACCCGTATCGGGAGACAGAATATGGTAGACAAAGGCATGTCTTTGAAGAAGTCTGTGCTAACGTTCCTGACCATAGCCGCATTGTGTCTGCCCGCACAGGCGGCAGAGAAGAAAAAGGCCGGCCCGCGCGGGAAGGGGGTCTTGAGCAACGCTTCGTACCGAGGTCTGCGCCCGGGCAAGTTCATGACCAAGTGGCTCATCCTGGGCCCGGTCCCCGTCTTCGCCGACGAGGCCGCCGGTAAAGGCGAATCTGACCAGAAAAAGGCCTTCGAAACCGATCCGTTTTCGCTCGAGCGCTTCCGGGCAAAGGTCAAGATCGGCGACAAGCAGTACGAGTGGAGTCCGCTGGTCTCCGAAAGCGACGTGGTGGATTTGGATCAGGCGCTGGGGCAGAAGGAGTACGCGACGGCCTATGCCTGGGCCCGCATCAACGTGGTGAAAGAAAGGAAGGTCCTGCTCGGCATCGGCAGCGACGACGCCGTGAAGATCTGGCTCAACGGCGAGCTCGTTCATGAGAACTGGGTACAACGACCCTGCGCCCAAGACAGCGATCTCGTCGGCGTCACGTTTCGCAAGGGCCGCAACCACCTCGTCCTGAAGGTCCAGAACGGAACCAGCGACTGGGGATTCTCCTGCCGGGTCCTGGGAGCAGAGGCGCTGGGCCAGAAGCTGGTCTCTGCGGTGGGGTCGGGACACCTGGATCCCGTAAAGACCCTGCTGGAGCACAGCATCGACGTGAACGCGAAAGTCGGCCCGGGCCTGACCGCCCTGCACATGGCCCGGATTACGGGCCGGACCGAGGCCGCCAAACTGCTGCTGGACGGGGGAGCGGACGCCGGCATCCCGATGCCTCCGAAGGAGAGAATTGTCGACTGGCTCTTCGAGCGTCTGGTCGAGGAGAATTATCCGGGGGCGGCGGTCCTCGTCGCCCGCAATGGCGAGATCCTTTACCAGAACGGGTACGGCTACGCCAATATCAGCGATTGCGTGGAGATCACACCGCAGACGAAGTTCCGCATCGGCTCGATCAGCAAGCAATTCACCGCCGCGGCCATTCTGAAGCTCCAGGAAGAAGGCAAGCTCAGCACCGACGACAAGCTGTCCAAGTTTCTGCCCGACTTCCCGCGCGGCGACGAGGTGACGCTGCATCACCTGCTCACGCACACCTCGGGGATTCACAGCTATACGAGCGATCCCAATTTCATGAAGACCGTCGCGAGCGAGACCAGTCCCAAAGAGCTGATCGACTCGTTCAAGAACGACAAGTTCGACTTCGAGCCGGGCGAGAGCCAGAGCTACTGCAACTCCGGCTATTTCCTGCTCGGCCACATCGTTGCGAAGGTCAGTGGCAAGTCCTTCGGCGACTATCTCAAGGAGACCTTCTTCGATCCGCTGGGTATGGCCGACACGGGCATCTATCACTGGAGCCTGGTCCTGGACCACGAGGCCGTGGGCTACTCCTACCAGAACGGGCAGGTGCAAAAAGCCCTGGACTGGGACATGTCCCGGGCCGGAGGCGCCGGGGCCCTGTACTCCACCGTGGAGGATCTCTATCGCTGGAACGAAGCCGTGTTCAAAGGCAAGATTCTCAGCGAAGCGAGCCTGAAAGCGGCCTTCACACCGGCTGCGCTCAACAGCGGCGAGGCCGGCAAAGGGACCGGAGTCGGGAGCGAAGGCTACGGCTACGGCTGGGGCATCGGCACGCTGCGCGGGCGGCCCCAGATCGCCCACAGCGGCGGACTGCACGGTTTCATCAGCTACCTGATGCGCCTGCCCGAAGAAGAACTCACGGTGGCGGTGCTGGCCAACTGCCTGCCCACCGTGCCCGAGCTGAGTACGTCGGGTCTGGGCCGTCAGATCGCCGAGATCTACCTGCACGAAGAGATGGACGAGCAGACATCTTTCGCCACGGACACAACCGTGGACCCGGCCGTGTACGACGATTATGTGGGCCGCTACGACTACGGCAACAGCATGGTCCTGACGGTGACTCGGGAAGGCAACCGGCTGCTGGCGCAGTTGACGGGCCAGGGACAGGCCGAGATCTTCCCGCGCTCGGAGACGGAGTTCTTCTGGGAGGGCGTCGACGCGCAGATCAGGTTCGTTCGGGACGAGACGGGGACGGTCACCGGCGCGGTCCACCAGCAGGGCGGAGCCAGACTGGAGGTCGCCAAGCTCAAGGACGAACCGGTCGCAGACATCGATCCGGCCGTCTACGACGCCTACGTGGGCGACTACGAACTTGAGAACGTCGGGACGATGAAGATTGTCAAAGAGGGCGGCCGTCTCTTCGGAAAAGTGGGCGGCCAGCCCCAGGTCGAGCTCTTCCCGCGCTCGCAGACCGAGTTCTTCCTCAAAATCGCCCAGGTCGAGATCATCTTCAACAAGGACCCGGACGGGAGCGTCACGAGCCTGACCCTGAAACAGGCCGGCATGACCCTGACCGGCAAGAAAGTCCAATAGGCAGGCGGTACCGCCTTTCGCAAGGTATGCGCCGACGAGATCGCCATGCTCGGCAAGCCTCGCTCGCAGCGACCGATGGCGTCACTTCGGTCGAAGATGGGCCAGCGCTACTTCTTTGTCGCTGAAGTCGAGCTTGCGATCTCCGATTATCTGGTAGGTTTCGTGTCCCTTGCCGGCGATCAGGACGATATCGTCTCGCTCGGTGCGCTCGAGGGCGCGTGCGATGGCTTTCTGGCGGTCGGGCTCGACGGTGATGGCTCCGGGTTCGGCGAAGCCGGCCATAATGTCGGTGATGATGGCCTGCGGGTCTTCGGTTCTCGGATTGTCACTGGTGACGACGATCGCATCGGCCCACCGCTCGGCGGCGCGGGCCATGCGCGGCCGCTTGGTCCTGTCGCGGTCGCCGCCGCAGCCGAAGACGACGGTGAGCCTGCCCCGGCACAGGGGTTTGAGCGTCGCCAGCACGTTCTGCAGCGCGTCGTCGGTGTGGGCGTAATCGACGATGACCGTGACATCGCCGCCGCCGACCTTCTCCAGCCGGCCCGGTATGGCTTTCAGCGACGAAAGTCCGGCCGCGACGGTTTCCAGGTCGAAGCCGGCCGCCAGACACAGCCCGGCGGCGGCCAGGTGGTTCGCCACGTTGTACCGACCGGGCAGCGGCGTGGTGACTTGCGCTTCTTGTCCTTCGTACGCGAGTGTAAACCGCGTTGCCTCCACGGTCATCGACTCGATCCGGGCGGTGACGTCGGCCGGCTCGCCCACGGCGTACCAGCACGTGCGAGCCCGGGTGGCGCGGGCGATGGATTGCGACTGCGGCGCCTGCTGGTTCAGCACGGCGATCGCACCGGGCGCCAGCGCCGAAAACAGCCTCGTCTTGGCGGCCAGGTAGTCTTCTTTGGTCTTGTGGTAGTCCAGGTGATCGCCCGAGAGGTTGGTGAACGCGGCGGCGGCGAAGTCGATCCCGGCCAGGCGGTTCTGGTGCAGGGCGTGGCTGCTGGCCTCCAGAACCATGTACCGGGCGCCGGCCTGCACCATCTGCTGCTGTGCCTCGGCAATCGTGAGGGCGTCGGGCGTGGTCAGGGTCGAGGCTGTGATCCCTGCGCCGGTGTCGGTGACGACGGTTCCGATCAGGCCGCACGTTTCGCCCGCGTGGCGCAGGCAGGCGTGCACGAGGAACGCGACGGTTGTTTTGCCGTTGGTTCCCGTGACCGCCAGGTTCGTCAGTTGCGCCGCCGGCTGGCCTCGTGCGGCCTGGGCCAGCGCGCCGGCCGCCTGGGCCGAGTCCTTCACCACGATCCGTGCGCATTGGCGCGGGGCAGCGGCCGCCGCGGCCGTTTCGTGATTCTCCTGGCAGACGACGTATTTCGCGCCGTGGGCCAGCGCCGGGCCGACGAAATCGTGCCCGTCGCAGGCGGTTCCTCGAATGGCCACGAACACGTCGCCCGCCTCGACCCGGCGCGAGTCGATGCGAACGGCGGGGCCCGCCTCCCCGCCGACGAGTTCCAAAAGTCGCTCAAACGTCATCGTCGAACATCCTGTGCGCGATCGCGCGGTCAACTTCAACTTCGGCAAAGCGCCCATGGTACGGCGGCCCCGGAAAACGTGCAACCACATCGCTTGCATTCCCGGCGCAGGCACGGCTTATTCTCTCTAATCGGCGCCGGCGGCGATTTCGGATGAAAAACGGCGGGCGGGCCCGTATAATGGCCGGTGCGGAACGAACCGCATGCGATGCGAAAGGGTAGGAACGACGGAACCGGATAACGGACGGCAGCGGCCGCAACGAATCCCTGCTTGGGAAGGAATCACGATGGTTGGAAGAATGCATTTGATGGTCCTGGGTTTTCTTTTGGCTCTTTGTGCGCCCGCGCTGGCGGACGGGGAGAAAGAGTATCTCGCCGTCTTCATGGAGGGCAAGAAGGTCGGCTACGGGATTCACACCCGCGCCGTCGCCGACGGCCAAGTTACCACGACCGAGGAGGTGAGCATCACAATCACTCGGATGGGCATGCCGATAACGGTGAAGATGACCGAGACCAGCGTCGAGACGACGACCGGCAAGCCGCTGAGTTTCCAATCCCTTCAGGATCTCGGCGCCATGACGATGAAAGTCTCCGGCACCGTCGGCAGCGACGGCGTCGTGCAGGTGACCTCGGCCTCCCTGGGCATGGAGCAGAAGAGCACGATCCAGTGGCCCGCCGGCGCCGTCATGGCCGAGGGCCTGCGTCTGCTCACGCTCAAGCACGGCTTGAAACCGGGCGTCGAGTATTCCGCCTCGATCTTCAGTCCCGGCGTCATGCAGGCGATCAACGCCAAAGTCACGGTCGGGACCAAGAAGCAGGTCGATCTGCTGGGCCGCGTCCGCACCCTTACGGAGATGACCACGGTTATGAATGTCCCCGGGGCCGGGCAGATGACGAGCATCAGCTACGTCGACGACGACATGCAGGCCCTCAAGAACGTCATGCCCATCGCCGGCATGCAGGTCGAGATGGTCTCCTGCACCAGGGAGGTTGCGCTGGGCGGCAACGAGATTCTCGACCTGATCGACCGGATGTTTGTCAAGAGCCCCGAATCGATCGACGATCTCGCCTCGGTCTCCTCGATTGCGTACCTGCTGCATCCGGGCCCGGGCGCCGACTTCGTGATCCCCTCGACCGACAACCAGCAGGCCAAGCGTCTGCCCAACGGCAAGATCGCGCTGGTGGTCAAGCCCGTCGCGGCGCCCGCCGGGGGGAGCTTCCCCTACCAGGGCAGCGATCCGGCCCTGCTCGAAGCGGTCAAGCCGACGCGCTTCCTCCAGAGCGACCACGCCGAGATCGTCAAGCTGGCCCGCCAGACCACGGCCGGGGCGCGTGACAGCGCCGAGGCCGCGCGGCGCATCGAGTCCTTCGTCGCCGAGTACATCGATAACAAGAGCCTCTCCGTCGGCTACGCCTCGGCGGCCGAGGTCGTCGAGAGCCGGCAGGGCGATTGCTCGGAGTTTGCGGTCTTGACCGCGGCCCTGTGCCGCGCCGCCGGCATTCCCGCCGAGGTCGTCGTCGGCATGGCCTACGTCAAGGAATTCGCCGGCATCGAAGGCTTCGGGGGCCACGCCTGGGCGCGGGCCTACGTCGGGGGCGACAAGCAGGGACGGGGCGGCCGGTGGATCGGTCTCGACGCCGCCTTCAAGAGCGGCGGTCGCGGCGGATACGACGCCGGACACATCGCCCTGGCCACCGGAGACGGAGAGCCCGGCGCCTTCTTCAACATGGCCACCGCCCTCGGACAATTCACCATCGAAAATATCAAAATCCAGAGAGCGAAGTAGTGACGCATTTCGCAAGTTCTGCGACCATGCGGGAGGAGATTGCTTCGTCGCTACGCTCCTCGCAATGACAGATACGGGTGCTCCCTGTCATTGCGAGCGAAGCGAAGCAATCTATAGTCCCACGATTTCTGAAACGGGGTATTTCTTTCTACTCGAATTGGATGTCGGTGGTGATGAATTCGACGCTGGTGTTTCCGTTGTAGCGGTTGATCTGGGCTTCGTAGGCGATGTTGAAGCACTCGCAGTCGAGCAGTTTCTTCTCGAGGTTGCCCATGCGAAAGCCGACGCAGCGGATGGAGGCGGTGTTGTCGGTGATGGCAAACTGGAGGTGGTCGCCGCGGGCGCCGACGCGCCGGGGGGCGCCCGTCAGGCGCACGCCCTTGGTGGCGAAGACCGGCTTGGGGTTGCCTTGCCCGAACGGTCCAACCCTGTCGAGCTGGTTGACGGTGTCGACGGTAAAGGCCCGCAAGGCCGCCAGCGCGTCGATGTGCAGGTGGGCGACGATGTCCTCCTCGTTCAAGTTGCCGGCCGCGTACGTTTCGAAGTCGGCGGCGAAATCCTCGATCTTCTCCGGCGGGATCGTCAGGCCCGCCGCCATCGTATGTCCTCCGAAGGTGGCTAAGTGCGACGAACACGACTGGATCGCGCCGAGCAGATTGAACCCCGCGATCGACCGCGCCGAGCCCTGAGCGGCGCCGTCCTCGCTCGGCGAGGCGTTGATCATTATGGTCGGTCGGTAGAACCGGTCCACGAGCCTCGAGGCGACGATGCCCAGGACGCCGGTGTGCCAGCCCTCGGCGGCCAGCACGATGCTCTTGTGGTCCGGGTGGTTCAACCCGCGCTCGACGACCATCTTGCAGGCCTCTTTGAGCATTTTTCGTTCGCACTGCTGCCGCTGGGCGTTTTGCCCCTTGAGGTATTCGGCGATCTGCATGGCCCGCAGCTCGCTGGTGCTGGTCATCAGCTCGACGGCCAGCCGCGCGTGTCCCATCCGGCCGGCCGCGTTGAGCATCGGCGCCAGGCGAAAGCCGATGGCGTAGCTGTCGAGCCCCTGCCCGGTCAGGCCGGCCGTCTCGATCAGCGCGCGAACGCCGCACAGCTTGCTCGTCGGCAAAGATTGCAGGCCGAAGCTCGTGACGATGCGGTTCTCGCCCCGCAAATCGACCACGTCGGCCACGGTGCCCATCGCCGCCAGACTCGTGGCGTTGAGCATGAACTCGCGCAGCTCCGGTCCGAGGCGGGGTCCCTTGCTCAGCTCGTCGGCCAAAGCCCAGGCCAGCTTGTAGGCGACCAGCGCCCCGGCCGAGTCCTGGTTGGGATACGATTCGTCCAGGGCCGGATGCACGATTGCCACGGCGTTGGGCAACACCGGTCCGGGCTGGTGGTGGTCGGTGATGATCACGTCGAGGCCGAGCTCGCGGGCCAGATCGGCCGCCTCGAAGCCGGTGATGCCGCAGTCCACCGTCACGAGCAGGCTGCTGCCCGACTCGGTGATGGAGCGGATCGCGTCGCTGTTGAGTCCGTAGCCCTCGTCGATGCGGTGCGGGATGTAGTAGTCCACGTCGGCGCCGAGCAGGGTCAGGAGCTGCCAGAGGATGGAGACTCCCGTGATGCCGTCGACGTCGTAGTCGCCGTAGATGGTGATGCGCTGCTTCTTTTCGATGGCGTCTCGGAGCCTCGCGACGGCCGGCTCAATGCCCGGCATCCGGTCCGGCCGGATCAGCTCGGTCAGCTTCGGCTGCATGAACACGCTGCCAGTCTGCGCCTCGGTGATCCCCCGGTTGATCAGAACCTGCGCCACCAGCGGTGCGACCTTCAAAGACCGCGCCAACTCCTCGGCGCGATCGTCGGCGTCCCTGACGACCCACTGATTCTTCTGCGTCCTTGTCGTTGGCGGCATCGGCGGCCTGCTCTCCGTCACTGGCTCCAAAGGAGCGTTCCAAATCCCCCTTATAGCAGCAACCACCCCCTTCCGGCAAGCACTCCGTCGCGCTGGCAGCCTTCCACGCGTCCGCTCAATGCCGATGGGCTGGCGAAAATGGTGCAGATGTGCTTATAATCCTGGATAAGATGACGATGATATGAGGAAAACCTATGGAACGAGTGGACCTGCCTCTGGCGAAATTGACACTGGCTCAGAAGCTCGATCTGATCGAGACCCTCTGGGCCGACATCATCAAGGACGAGAAGGCCCTCGAATCGCCGGGCTGGCACGAGGACGTTCTCCGGGACCGGCAGAAGGCCCTGGAGGCCGGCAAGGCATCCGTTCGCGACTGGGACGAGGCGAAGAAGAAAATCAGAAGCCGGTAGGATGGACTTGAAGCCCATGCGGATCTTCTACGATCTTTCAACCGCGAAATACGCGGAACACGCGAAAACTGAATGTCTTGCCACAGAGGTCTCAGAGAGCACCGAGAAAGGCGCAGTCAGCCGGTAGGATGGGCAGATTCTCTGCCCATGCGGATTCTTATCGTTGGAACCACGAAGCACACGACGGACACGAAGAAAGAATCAATCATCATTCATCAATAATCAATTCCAAGGCCGCTTCACGATAAACGCTTGTAAAGAGGAAGTTTTTTTCTTGCCCCCTCCGCCGCTACCGGCCACAATACCCCCAAGTGAAGCAGCGCGGATGAGCTACGACGAACGAATTGCAGGCCGGGCCGGATCTCTGACGGTAGACAGGAAAGAGGCCGACGGCGACGGGAGAATGCGATGTACCCAGCGGGAATAAGTATGGTGTCCCCCGTTTCCAATAGCGCATTTTACCGCATTTTTGCTGTCGAGGGCCTATTTCGAGAATATCTTATCCGGTGTTCTCAGTAAAAGCAGATAATAACTTGTTATCCCAAAAACTCACATAGACAAACACATAAAAGAAAAAGGTGAAGCATGGGTGCACTTGGTTATATCATTGATCTATCAGGCGTACTTAAAGATAAATCATTCCGTGAGTGGCTGTGCGACAAGATACAATATGGTCGTTTTCTTTTTTTAAAAGCTCATCACCGTCTAATGGGAAACAATCTTACTCAAGAAACATGTTACAAATATAAAGGAGCGACGCTCAGTCAGACCTTTATGCAGGAAGCTATTAATTACTTTGCTCAGCATTATAATATCAATCCACATACTTACAATAATATCCAATACCCAATACACATTCTCTGGCACAATGACAAGAAAACAATAGATCCCGATGCATTACGTGCATATCCCCTTGATACATCTCCTCCAGATCCTATATGCGATCGACATCAAAGAGCATACGTCAAATTCCTAGAAGAACGCGGCGAGATCAAACACGAAGGCATCAATTATTGCATGAACGAGATCGACTTATCTGGTACGATTCCAAAAATCAGTGCTCGCCTTGGATTGTTTTATGACAATTTGATTTCTCAATATGGTATCGAAAGAGAATTAATTCACCTTGCAAACAAAAACTTACCTACATTGGAAACATTCAAGGAACAATTATGCCTTAAGGGTTCTCTTCCACTCCGTGACAAGGCTGAGAGAGGCATAGACAATCCGTTAACCAATGGCACAACTCGGTGTACATCAATAACAGCGTCAATGATGCTTGTATTCAAGCGTAGCGATGGCTACTATTATATTTTGTCAAAGAGGTCAAAAGAAGTTGCCGCTTCAGGAAGCAAGTATCACGTTGCTCCAGCAGGATTTTGCGAGGTATCGTGCGATGAGCCCGATAGAGAGTGGTCATTCAAATACAATCTCTTCAGAGAACTCCTAGAAGAGTTGTATGGCATAAAGGAGCTTACAAAACAAAAAGATACAAACCCAGAATACATCTACGGAAAACACCCACTTCCTCTTGTAGAGGAGTGTCTTAAAGGGAACAGGGCAGAATTTACTGTTACTGGTTTATGTGTGGATCTTCTTAATCTAAGACCGGAAGTATGTACGTTGCTCCTGCTTCATGACGAACAATTCTGCCAATGTGAAATAGTCAAGAACTGGGAATCCCAAAAGATCCAACGCAAACCGTTGTCGCATTTAGATAGTCTTTTAGAGACTGAGATCAATCCACTTAATTCAGTGCCTTCTGGGGCAACCTGTCTTCATCTTGGACGAAACTGGCTTCATAACCATGGACTTCTATAGCAATTGAATCGAACCTATGAATCTTCCATGGTTGTCGTGGGCGTGCTGTTGCTGCTCAACTCTCCGTACATAATCAACGATGCCGGTAGCCGGCTCATGTGCGAGAATACATTGAAAACGATGGCACGCGCTTTTGAGCTGTATCTCGCCGATCACGAGGGCGTATATCCGCCCACCCTTGTGGAGTTGGGCCCTTATGTGAAAGAAAAGTACCGCCCGGGGCCGGGGCGTGCTCCGAGTTGTCCAGGCAGCAGAGGCGAAGATGAGACGCCCACCTCTTGGGCCTATGTGTACCGAGTTCCATCCAATAATGAAGGTGTCATGCCGATCTGTTGGGATAGTAAAGCTCATCGTCGCATAGGAATTATCTTGCCGGACATGTTCCGGTGGAACGTGTTGTATTCCGACGGGCACGTTGACAGGTTGAGTGACCGGGAGTTTCTGAGAGAACTGGCGAAGGTTGCTGCCGGCACGCCGAGCATCCTGGAGGGCATGGAATTGCCCCACGTATCGAGGCGCAGGAGCCTCCCGATGTTCTTGGCAGGCGTGGGAACGGGCATGGGCGTTCTCACCCTCATCCTTCGCAGGAGGATGAGGGGGAAACCCGGCACGATTTCGTGTTCTACAATTCTCGCTTGAGCTCGGCGAAACCGCCGGGGAGTTGCTCGATGTATTTGATCAACTCCCCTTTCATCTCCTGCAATTTCTCTGCATATCCAGGATCATTCGCCAGATTCTTCTGTTCTCCCGGATCCCGTGAAAGGTCGTACAATTGATCTGCGTCATAGTAGCCGGCGTACTTGCCCGTCGAGGCCGCTTCGGCGCCTCCTCCGCCTGGAATGAGGCTGATATGGCTGAACGGTGCGGAAGGATCGGTTGTCACGATTCGCTTGCCGTGTTCGTTCTGCTTCTCGTTGAATCGTTGGAGTATCCGTTGTCTTTCGGCCGCCGTCATGCTGGTTCCGCGCTCGGGGTATCGCAGGGCCATGTACTTCCACTGCCCCTTGCGCACGCCGCGGGTGTAACCCATTTCGAAGTAGAGCGTCTCATGAATCGCGTCGGTCTGTGCCTGGAGCACGGGACGAAAACTGCGGCCGTCAAAACGGCCCTCCGAGGACTCGGCCCCGGCGAAATCCAGGATGGTCGGGGCAAAATCAATATTGGATATCAACGCCTCGCTGACAGATCCGCACGGAAAACCCCCTTTGTGCCAGATGATGCTCGGGTCTGCGACCCCACCCTGATAGATCGTACCCTTGGCGTCCTGGCCGTGATCGGTGAAGAAGAAGATGATCGTATCATCGTACAGGCCGTGCTTTTTGAGTCGCTGGATCAATGCGCCCACAGCGTCGTCCAGCCAGAGCACGTTTTCCTTGCCGCCGCCTGTGATGCCTGCGGCTTTAAGACGCGCGGGCAGCGTTTCTCGGGCAGGCAACACGTTCAACGGCTCATCCAGTATCCCATCGGCGGTGATTCGGCTGTCCGCCGCCCAGGAGCGCTGTTTCTCTGACGGGCCATGGGGAACCGTGGAAGCGAAATAGAGGAAGAACGGCCTGTCTTTGTTTTGATCGATGAACTCCAGACCGCCCCTGGCGATCCAATCCAGGTTGTGGACAGCCAGAGCCCGTGGCCCATTGCCGTCCGGATTGTTGTGGTAAATGCTCTCGGCATAGTCGAAGCCGCACGCCTTCATCGCAGCCTTGATCTTCTTTGAATTCTCGGCAAGAACGTTCTTCGCCGGCGGCGTGGTTGGATCGGCCCGGTAGGGCAGCTTTTTGTATCCGGGGACCTCAACAACGTGGTTCTTGCCCACGATGCCGGTCGCGTAGCCTTGCTCCTTGAGCAATTTGGGCAGCGTCTGATCGGTCGGCAGAATGTGCGTATTCCACGTCACTACGCTTTGGCCATTCTGCTGCGTCGCCGCCAGGAATCCGGCGTTCTGCGCTCGACTGGCATAGCGTCCAGTCAGACAGTTGTATCGGCTGGGGGTGCATACGGGCGAGGCGACATGTTGGCCCATCAGCAGCGTGCCTTCAGCGGCCAGACGATCGATATTGGGTGTCAGATTCGCGCCCTTTCCCTCGGCCAGGCAGTTGAACATGTGCCGCTTCATATCGTCGGCAATGATGAAGATGATATTGGGTTTTCGCCTTGCCTTGGCAAATCCAAGAGACGGCAGGAGACTGACCGTCGCCAGCGCCGAGCCCATCCTCGCCATGAAGCGTCTTCGATTCATGTGAATGCCCTTATCTCGGATTCCAAGATGCACTTCACTATGAATGGCCGTCACACTCAGGCCGCGATGAACCGCATGAGCTTCGACAGCGCGCAAAAAAAAGAACGGAGAGGGCGGGATTCGAACCCGCGGTACCCGAAGGCACACTGGTTTTCGAAACCAGCTCGATCAGCCACTCCGACACCTCTCC
>JAFGCA010000506.1 GCA_016932895.1 Sedimentisphaerales bacterium
CCGACCCGCGTGGCTGCCGCACCGAAGGTGTACGTCGTTACCGACGGAGACAATCTGGCCTCGGTGGCCAGGAACGTTTACGGTGTGGAAGAGGGCAACAAGAGGGCCAACATCGACCGTATTTTCCAGGCCAATCGCCAGGTGCTCAACTCCCCCGACGAGATTTTCGTGGGGCAGAAGCTGATCGTTCCGCCGCTGCCTCAGCACCCGACCCCGCAGAATAGAGCGAACAGGGCGTTGCCCGACGGGCTGTTCGAGAAGGTCGAGTCCATCGGCCGCGAGCAGCTTGCCGGCATCGGCCGCAAGGAGACGAAGGAACGCTACTACGTCGTTCAGGACGGCGACAATCTGTGGAGAATCGCCTCGGCCCAGCTCGGCAGCGGGGCGCGGTACGAAGAAATCGCCAAGCTCAACGCCGACGTCCTCAAGGGCAAGGAAGTTCTGGACGTGGGGGTGCGGCTGCGTCTGCCGTCCAAGTAACAGGCGGCCCGGTTGATGTCAAGCGATCGCTCGGTGGCTTTCATGGGTTCACGTTTCTGTAATGTCCTGGTGGTCTTTTTCTTCGCGGCGACCCTGATTCTGGCCGTCTATCTGCGGGGCTCCAACAACAGCACGTTTTACACCCTGCGCCGCTGCAAGATCGAGCAGGAACGGCTGCGGCAGGAGCTCTGGCAGAAGCAGCTTCGCGTGGAGAGCTTGATCAACCCGGCGGCGATCTCCGAGCGCCTCGACCGGTAAGACGGACGGTTTTTCGACACGAGTGTCCGAGCGCCGGCTCGCGCCGGTGTTCCTCTTCACCAAGATAACGGTACAGACAGGCGACGGTTGGCATGCAGTCTAAAGGAGTTGTCCATTCTTCTCGCGACGGGGAATCCCGCGTCGGTCCATACGGCCGCAGGGAACTGGTTACCATCATCGTGATGATGGCCCTGGTGGTGCTGGCCTTTTTCGGATTGGGCTGGCGCTGCTACTACCTGCAATGCTGCCGGGGCGAGCTTTACGCCGAGAAATGCGCGGACCAGCAGCGGGCCTTCGTGCCGATGGAACCCCAGCGAGGCGCCATCCTGGACTGTCAGGGCAGGGTCCTGGCCGCCAGCAACCAGATCCGCACCGTCTTTGCCGAGCCCCGCATTATCAGCGAGCCCAAGGAGATATCGAGCCGGCTCTCGCCGATTGTGGACATACCGGCCCACGAGATTTGCCGGATCATCACGGAGGCCCCGCATCCGGGCTACGTGGTGATCAAGCAGGAGGCCCGGGCCAGCGAATGTGAGCAGGCCCGGCGGATTCCCGGGATCGGCATTCATTACAGTTGGCGCCGGCACTACCCGACCGGGTCGCTGGCCTCGCATGTCGTCGGCTTTACCGGCATCGACAACCAGGGCCTGGCCGGCATAGAGTTCGAGTACGACCGCCAGTTGCGCGGAAAGGCTGCGCGAAGCACCTTCTTCGTTGACGTGCACCGCCGGCCGATCGCCTTCTGCATGGACGGGGAGGAAGACAGCAGTGTTCCGACCCACGGCGCGGGCGTCATCCTCACGCTGGACGCGACGATCCAGCAGTTTGCCCGGGAGGAGCTGATCGGCCAGTATAAGGCCTTCGAGGCCGAGGGGGCTATGGCGGTCGTGGTCGATGCCCGCAACGGGGCGATTCTGGCGATGGTATCGTTGCCCGATTTCGATCCGGCCGATGCGCGTCACGTGGCCAATACGAACCCGAAGTGGCTCTACAACCGCGCTCTCACCGACCAGTTCGAGCCCGGCAGCATCATCAAGCCGGTCGTTACCGCCATCGCCCTGGACACCGGCGTCGTCAGCCGGCATACGACGATTTTCTGCGAGAACGGGAACTATCACGGGCAAGGTTTCGGCCGGATCGGTGAATACCGCCAGGGTTTCGGCGACCTGACCATCCGGGAGATTCTCATCAATTCCAGCAATATCGGGATGGCCAAGATCGGCCAGCGGCTCGGCGCCGAGCGGCTTTACGAAGGGCTGACGCTTTTCGGTTTCGGCCGGCCCGTAGGAGTCAAGCTGCCCGGCGAGGCCCAGGGGCTGCTCTGGCCGCCCTCGCGGTGGAACGGCTACAGCGTGACCCGCATCCCGTTCGGGCAGGAAATCTCCGTTACGGGCCTCCAGATGCTCCGCGCCTTCTGCATGCTGGCCAGCGGCGGACGGGTCATCCAGCCCCACCTGATCAAGGCCATGGTCGAGCCCGACGGCTCCATGAAGGACATGCGTCCGTTGCCGCTGCGCGTCGGGTACGTCATCAAGCGTGAAGTGGCCGAGTGGGTGATCCAGAAGGCCCTGGCCGACGTGGTCAACGAGGGTACGGGCAAAAGAGCGCAGCTTGAGCAATGGCAGGTCTTCGGCAAGACCGGCACCGCCCAGATCGCCCGGCCGGACGGTCGAGGCTACCAGGATAAGGCCTATATCGCGTCCTTCATCTGCGGCGCCCCGGCCGAGGACCCCAGAGTCGTCGTCCTCGTATCGATTCGCCGACCCAACGTGGCCCTGCGCAAGGGCTACACCGGCGGCACCGTCGCCTCCCCCGTCGCCGCCGCCATCCTCAAAAAGACCCTCTCGTACCTCCAGGTCCCGCCCAGGACCGAACCGACCGTCGCCACAGGCCCGGCGCAACCGCCCGTCGTCCGTGCCGGTTGGTAGGCCGTGGTTCCGGGTTCCGTTTTGCTTTGATCGACAGATTTCCCTTGTGTTGCCCGCGAGGCCATCGGACTGGCAGGAGAAAGCCCCTTTGACAGAAATGCAGACCGTTTGCACACGACTAACAGCCCAGAGAAGGTCCATGGCTTGAGGGATGTGGGGCGGGCGCCGTTGTGGTAGAGTGTGCCGGCAGGCCTTGGACTCGGTGTCGTTTGGCCTGCATTGGCATTTTCAAGTGTAGGAGCGTGGATGGCCAGGATCATCTATGCGGTGGCAGGGGAGGGCTTTGGTCACAGCAGCCGGGCGCATCTGATCGGTCAGCGGTTTCTCGACGCCGGCCATGAGGTGATGTTCGTGGCCTCGCAGAAGGCGCTGCTGTACCTGCGTCACTACTACGGCCCGCGCGTGGAGGAGATCTTCGGTCTGTCGTTTGCCTATCGGGAGGGTAACGTCGATGCGGTTGGGACGGTGGCGAAGAACGTAGTGAGAATGCCGTGCGGCAAGGGGCACAACCGAAAGCTCTTCGATCAGGTGTGCAAGCCGTTTCGACCCGACCTGGTGATAACTGATTTCGAGCCTTTTACCGGTTGGTGGGCCTGGCGGAATCATGTCCCGTTCATCAGCATCGACAACGAGCATCTGCTGTCGGTCTGCGCGTTGGAGCACCGGGCGGCGGACATTCTCGCGCGTCTGACGGCGACGGCGGTGACCCGGTCGTACTACATCGGGGCCCGGTCGTACGTGGTGCTCAACTTCTTCAAGGCGCCGCTTCGGACGGCTTCGGCGGTTCTGGTCCCCCCGGTGGTGCGTCCGCATGTTGCCGCGCTGGAGCCATCCAATGCCGGTCACGTGCTCGTCTATTCGACCACGGGGACGCACGAAGCCCGTTTGCGTCGGGTGCTGCATCAATTCCCCGATCAGCAGTTCTACCTGTACGGCTTCAACAAGAGCGCAGAGGCCGGGAACTGCGTTTTCAAGGAGCGCTCGACGGAGGGTTTTCTTGCGGATCTGGCGTCGGCGCGCGGCGTGGTGGCCTCGGCGGGGTTCTCGCTGATGAGCGAGTGCATGTGCCTGCGAAAGAGAATGCTTCTGCTGCCGTTGGCCGGCCAGTACGAACAGATCATCAACGCCCACTACGCCCAGAAGCTGGGGCTGGGCCTTTGGTCGAAGCGGCTGGACGAGGCGGCCCTGTCGCGCTTCCTGCAGCAGGTCGACGAGCCCCTGCCGCATGACGACCGCATCCTCTGGCCTGACAACGACAGGTTTTTCGAATCGCTCCAGGCAGTGCTCTCGGGCCTCGACAACGCGGTGAGTATTGCTGTATGAACACGGTTGCCGGCGCGAGTTATGGAGTGTCGGCCGGTTCTTCCTCGATGAAGTCCATCGCCATCGGTTTGCCGACGTAGCCTTCGTTGATACAGAACTGGATGATATCTCGGGCCAGGGGAGCGGCGTCGCTGGAGCCATGCTGGCCCCCTTCGACGACCACGGCGATCGCAATCTTGGCTCCCTCGTCGTCCTCGGCGAATCCAGCGAACCAGGCGTCGTAGGGCCGCTCGGTGGAACCGGTCTTGCCGTAGACTTTGACTCCTTGCCGAGAGAGCAAGCTGGGGGCGAACTCCTTGTAGGCGGTGCCGCGTTCCTCATTGACCACGGCGTCCATGCCGTCGTAAACGGTTGTCAGCGTTTCATTGGAGATTCTCAGGTCGACCAGCTCCGTGGCCAACGAGGCGCGCGGTTGCAGGAACAGGCGCGGCGGTTTGTGCTGGCCGCCCCGTGCGATGGTCGCGAAGGAATTGGCAACCTGGAGCGGGGTGGCCCACAGTTTGCCGTGGCCGATGCCCACGAGGGGCCGGTCCGCGCGTCGCAGAGGCGGAACGTCCGCCAGTGAGTGGATTTCTCTCGTTCCGATGCGCTCGCTGCTGATCTGCCCCGGGACCTGCCGCAGGGGGCGCGGCTCCCACTCGTCGGACTCGGAGGCCGGGCAGGCCAGCGGCAGGCGGTGCCCGTAGCCGAAGTCAAAGAGCCAACGCTGGAGCACCAGCGGATCGAGCCGATTCGCCATCCGGGAGAAGTAAATGTTGCAGCTGCCTTTCAGGGCGTTGCGGGCGTTGTTCTTCCAGTACCAGTCGTGGCCGGCATTGTGCTGTTTCCAGACCCAGCAGTTGGGCCAGCCGCTCTGGGCCTCGTGGGCAGGGCAGGAGATCACCTCGTCGGGGGTGGTCAGCCCCTCCTCCAGGGCCGCCACGAGAATGATCGGTTTGACGGACGATCCGGGCAGGTATTGCTTGTTGACGGCCCGGTTGAACAGCGGTCGCTTCTTATCGTTGATCAGCTTGCCGTACTCGTACCGGGCCCGGTTCAGGTCGAAGGTCGGTACGGACGCCATCGCGAGGATGTCGCCGGAGCCGATCTGGATGACGACCGCAGCGCTGTTGGCGTCGTAGTTCGGGTTGAGCTGCGGATTCGTCAGATACTCCTCGATTTGCCGTTGCAGGTTGATATCCAGCGTGAGCGTGACGTCGTCGCCGAAATCGGCTTCGGTGTTGCGGACGAGTTCGCCGTCGATGTCAATGACCATCTCGCCGCGCCGGCCCCGCAGGATGGGCTCGCAGACGTACTCGACGCCGTCCTCCCGCCCGCAGAGATCGCCCTTGAGGTACCGCGCCAAGCGGTCGTTTTTGAAGAGCTCCTTATCGCTATCCTGAGTGGCGGGGCCGACCCAGCCGATGGTCTGGGCCGCGACGGGTCCGTAAGGGTAGTACCGGCGCCCCCTGGGCAGGATTTCGACTGCGTTGATGTCGATGAACTCCACCTGGGCGCGGAAAATGTCATCCTCGGTCTGGAGCTCCAGCAGCGCGTGCATCTTGCTCATCTCCGGCAGATCGTCGACCTTGGCGATCCGTTTGTCGCGCTCGACTTTATCAGGGAAGTGCCCCTCGAAATCGCGCACGGCCCGGGACAGCGGGACGCTGATGATCCCGCCGTATTCGGCGATCAGGTTTGGGTCCGGGCTGCTGCGGGCCCAGGCCAGAAACGTCCGCAGGTCCCAGATGCCGTCGTTGACCCTTTCGATGCGGCTTCGCGCCTCCTCGGCGCTGAGGCCGAAGCCGGTGCACTCGGCAATGATTTGTTCCAGGTCTTTTCGCTTGGCGCCCACGAGGGCGAGGAAGTCCACCATGGAGGGGTTGGTGGCTTTGGCGACCGCCCTTTCCCACATCATGTCCAGGACGCGGTCGTCGAGAAAGCGGGTCAGGCGGTAGTCGATGCAGATCTCGAACCGCGGGACATCGATGGCCAGGGGCCGGCCCTTGCGGTCGAGAATGCGCCCCCGAATCGTCCGGAGTTGCGTGGAGAGGCTGCGCTGTTCCCGCAGCCGCTCGATCTCCTCGCGCAGCCGCGAGTCGGCCAGCAGTTGCATCTGCATGAGCCTCAGCACGCAGACCAGCAGCGGAGCCAGACTAATGCAGATGAATATCTTGACTCTTTTGGTGTACATCCGTGCCTACCACCCCGGTTTTGACATGCCCCGTTTCGTTGAGCGCCACTTCGATCCGGTCGCCGGCGGCGTTACGTCGGCCCTCATCCTGATTCTGAGCCGGGTCCGCTGCGCCAGCGTCCGGCTCTATTCATACGCATCCACCAGGCCGTCGGCAAGAACAAAAGCGGGCCGAGGACCGCCGAGTACAACGGTTGCCAGAGCATCTCGGCCAGGAGGTTCGGCGCGACCGGTTCGGTCCGGAGAAAGGTCAGCAGGTGCCCTGCCAGGGCCGTCAGGAGCCCGACTACGAATATGGTCGCGATCTGGTGCGGGACCCTCCGGACCGACACGATGTTGTGCAGGTCCGAGAGGATGGTTCCGCAGATGCCGAAGCTGATGATCTGCGGGCCCATCAGGCCCATGGTCGGGCTGATCAAATCGGCGGCGAAGCCGATGGTGAACGAGGTGATGACGACGTCGTTCGCCCGGCAGCGGGTGGCGAAGAAGACCAGCAGGATCAGCAGCAGGTCCGGTCGGATCTCCGCGCGCCGCAAGGCCATGACGCCGACCACGTTGGCCTGGACAATGGTGGCCCCGACGATCAGCACCGCAAAGCGGATCCAGCGCATTCAACCACTCCTCCGCAACGTCGTGCCTTCGCCTTGAAGCATGCTCGGCCTGCGCATCGGTCACTTGGGTATGGGCGCCGCCATCACGACCGCTACGTTCGCCAGCTTCGTGATGTCACAGACGGGCTGCACGGTGATATCCCACAGCAGGGGTTCGGCGGCGTCGATTTTGCACTGCGTGACTTTGGCCGCGATCACGGGGACCGCCAGCAGCCCCGGCGTCTTTTTCGCGTAGACCAGGTCTCCCTTGCGGATCTGGTACGTGGCCGCCGAGACCAGAGGGATGCGGGCGACGTTGCCGCCGCGTCCTTCCATCACGCCCGGGACGTTCGTGGCCCCGATGTACACCGGGATCTTCGACGTGGGGTCGGTGATCAGCTTGATCTTGCTCGTCTGGGCGCCCGTGTCACTGACCGTTCCGATAATGCTGTTGTCGGCGAGAACGAACTGGCCCGGCGCCACCCCGTCCTCCGTGCCGCGATCGACAAACAGCTCGTTCTGCGCCTGCCCGGTGACCGTGATGATCTCGGCCAGCAGGAAACCCATGCGATTCCATTGCGGTATGGTGCGCAGGCGGGCCAGCCGGTCGATCTTGTTATGGGCCTCCTCCAACTGGGCCTCGAGATTGGCGACGTGGTTGCGGAGCTGTCGCTGCGCCACGATCACCTTGTCATAGTCCGGGGCGCCCAGCCTGTCGGGCTGGGGCAGCGGGCGGGCGGCAATGGTCAGGCTCCGACTCCTCGCCAGCGGCCACCGGAAGAGCCGGGTGTACGCCAACTGCAGCTTGCCGGTCACGCGTGGCGGCGCGAACAGGAAGATCAGCCCGCCCAGCATGAACCAGGTGAACAGCATCCGCCTCGATATTCTGGTTGGCCACTGTACCATAATCGTCGATGTACCGTGCGGGTCGTGAAGACGGCGGCGGCCCGCGTCGCCGCGGGCTTCGGCGCAGATCCCGGCGCGCCTATTCCCATCCCCGTTCGTTGTGGTCCATCGTGTCCTTCCACAACTCGAGGTTCTCCAGATACACGGCGGTGCCCCGCGCGACGCAACTGAGCGGGTCCTCGACCGCGTGCACTTTCAGGCCGGTGGCGTTGGCCAGCACGGTATCGATGCTCCGCAGCAGGGAGCCGCCCCCACAGATGTGAATCCCGTTGTCGATCAAGTCGGCCGCCAGCTCCGGCTCGGCCTTTTCCAGCGTGCCGGTGACCGCGTCGATGATCGCGGCGATCGGGTCCTTCAACGCCTCGCGGATTTCTTCACTCGTGATGACAATCTTGCGCGGCAGCCCGGAAATGGTGTCCCGACCGGCGATCTCCATCGTCAGCTCCTCTTCCAGAGGCGCCGCCGAGCCGATCTGGATCTTGACTTTCTCCGATCGTGCTTCGCCGATGAGCAGGTTATACGTTTTCTTGAGATGGTTGATGATGGCCTCGTCCATGTCGTCGCCGCCGATGCGGATCGACTCGGCGGTGGCGATGTCGGCCAGCGACATGATGGCCACTTCGGTGGTTCCGCCGCCGATATCGACGATCATGGAGGCGGTCGGGTCGGTGATGGGCAGGCCGGCGCCGATGCCGGCGGCCATGGGCTCGTCGACCAGATAGACCTTGCGGGCTCCGGCCCGCTCGGCGCTGTCGATGACGGCGCGCCGCTCGACGGCCGTGATTCCGCTGGGGATGGCGATCACGACGCGCGGGCGAACCAGGCCGCCCCGGCCGTGGACCTTCCGAATGAAATAGTTCAGCATCGCCTCGGTGACTTCAAAGTCGCTGATGACCCCGTCCTTCATGGGCCGGATCGCGCTGATCGAGCCGGGCGTCTTGCCCAGCATCTCGCGCGCCACCAGACCGACGGCCTCGCCATCGTTGAGAACTTTGTTGGTCCCCCGGCGCACCGCGACCACCGAGGGTTCGTTCAGGACGATACCCTTGTCGCGCACACAAACCAGCGTCGTACAGGTACCGAGATCGATACCCATATCCATGCTGAAAAAGCCGAGGATTGAGTCCAATAGCACAATCGACTCCTTTCTCAGATTGCCATTGGCTATTGTGAGTATCGCAAGGCAGTATCGTCAAGAGGAATTTTCGCTATGGCGTGCCAAAAATCGTTCCATACTGCGTGTAGCACTGGAATGCCACGAACGCGGCACTGGCGATGACGACGCCGAGCGCGACGGCGAGAATCGCCGTGTAGAGATTGTTGGCGGGCGATATCTTTCCCCCGCGAGCTTGTGGCATTGGACTCATGTAGGACTAACCTCCTAACCGCACAGCTGGCCGCAGACCCGATGCCGGGAAGGGCTCACAGATTCGTCGCGACCGCGTCGCCGACGCGCGGCTCGACCTGGATGAGATCCAGGATGCCGACCGCTTTGTCAGGGTACACTTCAAAGATGAGAATGTCACAGACGAACTGCTCGCCGCGCGTGACGTGGAACTTCATATCCTGCCGCACCCCGGCGGCCGCGCCGATCGAGATTTCGGCCAGGCGATTCTTGGGGTCCACGCCGGTAACCTTGCCGTCCAGGTCGATTTTCTCGGCCGCCCGCGACGGGACCGGCTGCGCCACGGCGCGGGTCGGTGTCACCGTTGCCGGCCGGGCCGCCACTCGTCCGTACTGCTGGAGCATCTGGTTGAGCCGGGTCTCGACGTCTTGCTTGGCTTCGGTGAGCTGCCTGTTCTTCGTCTCAAGTTGCGCGATGACGGCCATTTTCTCCAACAGGGTCTGGGTCGTCTCGTTCAATTCCTTGGTGCGCTTGGTCTGTTCGGCCCGCAGCGACTCGATTTCCTGCTGAACGCTCTCGAACAGGCGCGTCTGTTCGGCCGCTGCCTGGTTGGCCAGCTTGACCGCTGCGGTCTGGTTGGTCACCTGCTGCTCCTTTAGGGTGTTGTCCCTCTTGACGGCGTCGAACTGACCCTGGAGCTCGGTCATGGCGACCTTGAGATCGTTGATCTGCTGGTTCAGCTCGGCCTTCAACTGCTCGGCCGCTTGTTTCGCCTGCTCCTCGGACGCGACCGCCGCATCGCGCGCGTTCCGCATGGTCTGGACCTGCCTCCTCTGGCTGTCCGCCGTCTCCCGGTAGTTCTCCGCGTTGCCGACGTAGGTAACGACGATGCCGCAAAGGAATATCGAGAAAACAGTCAGCAGAACGATCAGAACCTTCGTAAGCGTGCTCAAGACAGGCTCCTTTCAGCAATTACAGTAGTGTTACAGCAAAGAAATACCTTGTTCCATAGGACGTTGAGTCGGTGTTCACCACGCGGCCCGCGAGGACCCGATCATGTGAAAAGTCACACGCTGTCGCCCACGCCCCAACATTGTTTCTGCGTACTGTAATTTTACGCTTAGCGGGGCAAAAGGTCAAGTTATTTTTCCTAAACAGCCCAAATAGAACAGCCCGCGTGGGGCCTTAGAGAGCCGTCAGGGCCGGTTATCGGTCGTTGGGGCCCGATTGGAGGACGGCTTTGGCGGCGGCCAGGCGGACTTGCCGGGACGGATCGGTTATCAGTTGGGGCAGATGCCGGGTCAGTGATTTGGCGCCGATCTCGCCGATGGCCAGGGCGGTCAGGACCTTGACGCGTTGCCGGCCCTGAGGGTCCATGCCGGCCAGTTCCTCGCTCTTAAAGACGTGCAGGACCTCGGGTTCCCCGATGGGCTCGCCGAGCCTGCCCAGCTGGGCCGCCGCCGCCAGGCGCACCTCCAGGACGGGATCGTCGAGCATCGTTACCAGGGCGTTCTTGGCCTCTTCCGTGCCCAGAGCACCCATCGCTCGTATGCCGAGCACGCGGTCGTCGGCATAGGCGCTGATCAGCCGGCTCCAGAGTTTCGGATAGACGCGGTCGTCGCCGAGCATGGCGATCGACTCGGCGGCCTGGAGGACGACCTTGTCCTCCGAAGCGTCGTCGCGCAAGGCCCAGTACAGAAAACGGACGGCATCCCTGCGTCCGCTTTTGCCTAACAGCAGCGCCGCGTTGGCACGCACCGTCTGGTCCTCGCTGGTGATGGCGTCGCGGAAAACCTTGAAGGAGTCCGCATTTCCCAGCTTCATCAGCGCGTAGGCGGCCGCCATTTTGACGTTGGCATCGCTTTCGTTGGCCAGTTGTATGATGTCGTTCCGGGCCAGGGCGTACTCCAGATCTCCGACGGCCACGGCGGCGAGAAATCGCACCGGGGCGACCGGGTCGTGGAGCAGGCGCTGGACCTTGGGCATCAGGAGGACCTCGCGCGTCCGGGCGACCACTTCAACGGCGTTGGCACGGATGCGTGGGTCGGGATCGGCCAGGCCTTCGATGACGACGCGCAGGGCTTGAGGTCCCAGATCGCCCTTGTCGCGGGCGGGCGCGGCCGGCCGGTCGTCGGCAAGAAAGACCGGGGCGGGCTGCTCGCAGCCGGAGATTGTCAGCGTCGCGCACAGACAAGCGACCGCGCCGGCAAGCCAGGTGATACGAATCATACAGACACCTCTGCGAGGTCTGGTCGGAGGTTCTTTATCGGGCGTCTTTTTCCTTCGCGTGCCTGCGTCGCCGGCGGATGAGTCGGGCCCCGCCCGGCAAGATCACCGCGGCGCCGAAGGCAATCGCGCAGCCGGCGTCGAGCCACTGCCCGTGCCGACTGTAGAACGTCACTCTTGTGTCTATCGGCATTTTGTCGGCGAACCATCCAGCCATACCGGTTCGGTCCATGGCCCGGGCAGGAAAACCGTCACTGGCCGCGGCGTAGTCGCTGCGAATCCGGCCGGTCGAGTCGATCAGGCAACTGATGCCCGTGTTGACGCTGCGGAGGACCGGCAGCCTGTTTTCCACCGCGCGGAAGGCGCAGATGGCCGCGTGCTGAGGCAGTTCCGTACTGGGGATCACCCGGGCGGACCCGTCGAGGAACCGGACGAACCAGCCGTCGTTGCTGATGTTGACGAGCCAGTCGACACGCTTGCGGCCTTGCTCGTCGAGGGTGAAATTCCGGGCCACGTACGGCACCGTGTCTTCGTAGCAGATGATGACCCCGAAGCGATAGGGGGATCGACGATTGGGGATGGCGGATTGGGGATCGCTGGCGCCGGGCTTCATCTCGAAGATCGTGTACTTCGTGCCGTGTTCCAGGGAGTAATCGAAATTGTATTCCTTCGGCGCGAAGCGGCGAAGCTGCCGGTAGAGCCAGTGGAAGCGTTGGCGGAAGGGAATGTACTCGCCGAAGAGGACCAGATGAATCTTGTCGTAGCGCTGCGGGTCCAGTGTGCCGTCGGATCGATAGAAAAAGGCCGAGTTGTAGTTGCCCAGGCGAAGCTTGCCCTCGAAGTCTCTCATGACCTCGGCGCCGTAGCCGCCGACGAGCAGGTTGGCCGTGCTCCGGGCATGCTCGCTGAGGGCCTGGTGGAAGGCCTTGTCCTGCTTGAGGTCGTTGTCGAGGTACGGCCAGAGATCGGGTTGGAGGATGCCCTGAACCATGGTTTCAGGCCAGGCGATCAGTTCGGCGCCGGCCTCGGCGGCGGCCCGGCTCCTGGCCATGAGCTCGGCAAACAGCACTTCACTGGCCTTGAAGCTGCGTTTGATGGATTGCGGCACGTTCGATTGCAGGGCGGCCACCAGCGGACCCTGCTCAATACATTGCTCGCCCTGGCGGATTCGCCACCGGCCGTAGAAGACCGTGCCCAGGACCACCACGCCCGTTACGGCTGTGCCGAGAAGGGCGATTCTCGCACTGGGGCGGCCGCGGCAGGCTGTGCTTGCCGAGGGGGACGCCAAGAACGGGCGCAGCCACTGACAGGACGCGGCGTTCTTACGCTGTCTCAGACTCACGCCCAGAATGACCAGATCGGCCACAAGTCCGTTGACCATGGCCAGGACGAAGGAGACACCCGCGGCGCCGACGAGGTCGGCGACCTGGATGAGCGTGGTGCTGGCGTATTGGCTGTGGCCCAGGAACCGCCAGTAGAACCCGCCCAGAGGGAAACCGAAAAGACGTTCCACCCCGACGAGAAGGACGGGAAAGGCCAGAAACAGCGGTACGCCCTTGCGGCGGCAGAAGCGAACCGCCAACGCCAACAGCAGCCAGAACACCGCCATGTACAGACCGAGGATGATCCAGCCGAGGATCGTGATCGGCATGATCCAGTACAGATTGCCCAGCCAGTAGAAAAAGCCCGCGCCGTAAACGGTCAGCGCGAGGGTCCGCGTCTTGACCTGCGGCCCGCACGCCAAAACGAACGGCACAAACGCCACCCAGGCCAGAAAGGCTCCCTGCAACGGCGGCTGAATCACCGTCTGCAACACGGCGGAAGCGACAAACAGCGCTGCCGCAAGAAGGTACGTCTTATTCTTCAAATGCCGAGTCTCCCGGCTGAATTGCGCTCGTTTTATCGAGGGGGCTGAGTTGGCTTCCAAGCTGTTTGAGTCGCTTCCCGACCTCTGCGGCAGTGTAGGGCTCTTTCTTGCCCAGCCGGCCGTTTAGCTTCCTTGTTACCAGCGACAGAAGCAAGCGATGTTCGCACAGTTGGGCGACCGGGGTCTTGTTCTCACTGTAGAGCCATTTGAGTTCCAGGTCGGCGTGCTCGGGCCAGCGCGGCGATCCGTTGCCTTCCACGGGCAGGCCCGTCGCTTCGCGGATGCGGCAGCGCGCCGCCTCCACGTACTCGGGCGACAGGTCGATCGTGGTGTACGAGCGTCTGAGCTTGTGGGCCACGGTAGCTGTGGTGCCGGATCCGCAGAAGGGATCGAGCACCCAGTCCCCTTCGTTGGAGCTGGTCCGGATAATCCGTGCCAGCAGGCTCTCGGGCATCTGACAGGGGAAGCCCGTCCGCTCTTTGAAGGTGCCGCAGACCCGCGGATACTCGTTCCACACGTCATCGGGCATTTTGCCGTCCGGGTTGGCCCGCTTGTCGCTGTATTTCTTCTGCCGGTCGGACAGTACCCGGACCAGATCGTCGTTGAAGACGAAGTTCTTGTTGTCTTTGACGAAGTAGAAAATGTGGGCGTGGGCCCGGGCGAACTTGTTGGGGGATTGCTGGCCGAAAGAGTAATGCCAGATAATCCAGTTGCGCAGCGCGAGTTTGAGCCGGTCGGCGATCACCTTGACGTCGGCGGCGTGCTCGTCCCCGATGGCGACGTAAAAGGACCCGTGGGGCTTCAGGACGCGATAACACTGGGTCATCCATTGCTCAGTCCACCCGTGGTAGTCCTGCTTTTTCTTCTTGTCGTGGTACTTGTCGTATTTGTACCCGATATTGAAGGGCGGGTCGGCAAAGACCAGGTCCGCGAACGGTTCCCCGACCTTTTGCAGCACTTGGATGCAGTCACCCTCGACGATCTTGTTCTTTAGCTCAGGCATGGCGATATTCTATAGGCTTTTGCGCCCGGTGGCAAGCGACAATCACGGGAAGGGTCGAAGTCTCGGGCTGGGGGAGGTTGGCGGGTGAGGCAGTGTGCGTGTATGATGTGAATCCGTATTTTTGACTGCGAGGGGGGACGGTTTGGAGGTCCCGGATGGTTGATGGTTCTTCGTGCCCGGACGATGGATTTCGGCTGGAAACCCTGGGCAACGGCTGGCAGGTGGGTCGTTTTGCGGCGCTGGAGGCGTTGGGTGTGTCGCACTTGGTGACGACGCGGCAGGGCCCGGACGTGCAGGAGATTCGTCACGACACCGCCGCGGCGGGCCGGCGGATCGCACACGTCCTGGGCCTTGAGGACGCGGCGTTTCTGGAGCAGGTCCACGGTGGGCGGGCCGTCGCGTGCGAGACGCCCGGCTGCGCCGGAGACGCCGACGGACTGGTAACGACGACCAGGGGCCTGGCTCTGCTGGGCAAGAGCGGCGACTGCCCCATCGTTCTGGTGGCGGACGGGCAGCGGCGTGCGGTGGGTTTTGCCCACGCCTCGTGGCGGGCGACCGTCGCGGGGATCGTGCCGGCGGTGGTGGGGAAGATGGCTTGCGCCGGTTGCGCTGCGGCCGAGATCGTGGCTTGTGTTTGTCCCTCGGCAGGCCCGGAGTGCTACGAGGTCGGTCCCGAAGTGCGCGACGCGGCGATCCGGGAGATTGGTCCGCACGCAGGAGAGTTCTTTCGGCCCGGCCCCAACGGCAAAGACCACTTCGATCTGTGGCAGGCAAACACCGACGCGCTGCTCCGCACCGGCGTGCCGCGCGAATCCATCCACATCGCCGGCATCTGCACCATGTGTCGCAACGACCTGTTCCCCAGCCACCGCCGCGAAGGCAACCCCGCCGGCCGCTTCGCCGCCGTGATCGGATTGTCCTGCCGCGCCAATTCACGGTAGTGGGGCGCGCCCCTATGGGGCGGCATCGTTGCAGAGTCCGTCCGGTGTGTGAAGAAATCTTGACGATGGCGGTGTGCGGCGTAGAAGGCCGATCTTGTCACCCCTGCGGAGGCAGGGGTCCAGGAAGCGCCCGAAGCATCCTGGATTCCCGGCTCCGCGGGAATGACAGGCGGCGTTGCCACGGAGGGCGGGCAGCGGTTCCAAAACGCAGGGCCCCGAAAGCGGCACAGACATAACCCCTCCGTGTTTCTGAAGCGGAGAGGCAAGCTTCTGCTACGGCTGGCTGCCGGGCTCAATGACGTGCTGGTCTCTGAATATCTTGCCCGTGAGGGAATCGGTGAAGTTGACCTTTACCGTGAGCGGCTCGCTGAGGATTTCGGTGCCGGCGGGGGCGTCGAAGGTAAGGCGGTAGCTGGTGCTGACCAGCGTCTTGAACCACAGCTTGCGCAGCGCGTCGGGCTGGATTTCCCATTGACCCAGGAGGGCCTGGTCTGTGGGCTTATTCAGGTTCCAGAGTTGCACGTGTGCGGTTCCCGTGGCTTTGAGGGTATCGTCCTCGACGTCGACGGGCTCGACGTAGACGATGAGCTTCTCTTTGCGCCCGTCCTCGTCCTTGTCGTAGAAATTGGTGTACCGCGTGATGTTGATGCCTTTGAGCGGGTACGGATTCTCGCGTCCGTTTTCCGGAAGGCCGCTGAGCGCCTGGATCTGTTCTTCGAGCTGCTTGATCTCCACCTGGCACTGGCCGAGCTCGCTCTGCAATGCGGCGCGCTCGCCTTCAAGCCTTTCGACCTCCAGCAGGATCTCGGGGTCCCGCGCGTCTCCGATACCGCAGCCGGATAGTGAAACTGCCGCCAGTGTCGCCACGGCGACGCCCAACAGCCAACTCTTGCCGTGCCGTTCGCTCATTGCGCGTCTCCCCGCCTTGCTTGCTGTTACTGCTGCTGCTGTTCTTCTTCCTGCCCGTCGTCCTTGACGATTTCCGGCGCTTTCTGGAGGATCCGGTCGGCCAGCCCGTAATTGAGGGCCTCTTCGGCATTGAGCCAGAGGTTGCGGTCGCAATCCCTTTCGATCTTCTCGGGGGGCTGTCCCGTGTGATTGGCCAGGATGTGATACAGCCGGCTGCGCAATCGCAGGATCTCCCGGGCCTCGATGTCGAGGTCGGTGGCGGGTCCTTCGAGGACGCCCATCACGTGGGGCTGATGCAGGAGGACCCGGCTGTTGTTCAACAGGTATCGCTTCCCGGACGCACCGCCGGCCATCAGGACCGCGCCCATACTGGCGGCCTGCCCGATGCAGTACGTCGCCACGTCACAGCGCAGGAACTGCATCGTATCGTAGATCGCCAGGCCCGCCGTGATCGCGCCGCCGGGCGAATTGATGTAAAAGTGAATGTCGCTCTTGCTGTCCTCGTTGCTCAGAAAGAGCATCTGGGCGATGATGAGGTTGGCGACCTCGTCGTTGACGCCGCCGCCGAGAAAGACGATCCTGTCCTTCAGGAGGCGCGAATAGATGTCGTACGCCCGTTCGGCACGCCCGCTCTTCTCGATAACGATCGGTACCAGGTTCTGATTCAATGCCATCTGCGTAGTTCCTTGCCTGCAAAGTCGGCTTGCGTCCTCGCTGCGTGCGGTTAGTTGCTTTCTTGCGAGTCGGTGCTGTCCTTGGTTTCGTCTTTATCCTTGTCCTCGTCTTGCTCGCCGGACTTCTTCTCTTCCTCGTGCAGCACGTCGTCGATGAGCCCGTATTCCTTGGCCTCCTCGGCGCTCATGTAGCGGTCTCTCTCGGTCTCTTCGGCGATCGTTTCGAGCGGCTTGCCGGTGTGCTTGGCCAGGATTTCGTTGAGGGTCTTCTTGGCCTTGAGGATTTCCTCGGCCTGGATTTGGATGTCGGAGGCCTGCCCGGTGACGCCGCCCCAGGGTTGGTGCAGCATGATCTTGGCGTGGGGCAGGGCGAATCGGCTGCCCTTGGTGCCCGCCGCCAGGACCAGGGCCGCGCCCGACTGGGCCCGCCCGATGCAGTAGGTGGCCACCGGCGAGCCGACGAAGCGGATCGTATCGTAGATCGCCATGGTGTCGTCCACCGTGCCGCCCGGCGAGTTGATGTACAGGCTGATCTCCCGGCCTCGCTTCATGTTGTCCAGATACAACATCTTCATGATGACTTCCGAGGCGCGGGCGTAGTCGATGCCGCCGACGAGAAAGACAATCCGGTTTTCCAGCAGCATGTCGTCCAGGCTCATCTGGCGATAACGCTGGTATTGCCCGTACTGGTTGAGAATGTCATGGTTCCACTGGCTGTGTCGCATCTTGTGCTCCATGGACGGTTAACTTGGCTTACTGCTCTTGCTTATCGGCGTCTTTCTCATCCGACTTTTCGGCGGTTTTCTTTTTCGCCTGCTTTTTGGCCTTCTTCTCGGGCTCGGCTTCGGTAATCTGCGCCGATTCCAGCAGCTTGCTGATGCACTTGTTCTGGCGGATTTCCAGGTGGAACTGGGCCAGCGAGCCATCCCGTTCCATTTGCTCTCTCATTTTTTCGGGACGCTGGCCGCGCTGGATCGCCACCTGGGCGATGTGCCCGTTGATCTCTTCGTCGCTGACCTCGATTTCGAGTTTTTCGGCGACCTTGTCCATGATGAAGAAGGTCTTGAGCTGCTCTTTGGCCTGATCCTCGCTGCCGGCGCGGAGCTGCTCCATCTGCTCTTCGATCTGCTGGCGGCCCAAGCCGCGTTGCAGCAGGCTGATGTATTGTCGCTGCAGGATGCCACCGGCCTGGCGGGCCACGATATCCAGCGGCAGATCGAACTCGGTGTTGTCGAGTAGATGCTGGTACACCTGCTCGCTCATCTCGTTGCGGATACGCGATTCGAGCTGCGTTTGCAGGTTGTCCTGGATTTTCTCGCGCAGCTCCTCTTCGCTGTCGACGTGATAGCGCTGGAGGAAATGCTCGTCGATTTCAGCCGGCTTGAGGTACTTGATGTCCTTGATGTTGATTTTGACCTCGACCTTGCGGCCCTGGTATTCCTCGCGGAAGTAGGTCTGGGGAATCTCGACGGTGGTGTTCTTCTCGTCGCCGGCTTTGGCGCCCACGAGCAACTCGTCGAGCTTCTCGACCGGGACGGCTCCGACAAAGCCGTTGGGCCGGACGTGCACCTCGACGTTGTCCAGCTTGCTGTCCAGCTCCAGGGTCTGGCCTTCCTCGGCCTCCTGGGCGGCCTTTTCCTTTTCTTCCTCGGTCTGCTCGAACGTCAGATGGACGTCCGCGACGATCTGGTCGTCCTTTTCGACCTTCTCGCCTTCCTCGCGGGGCGTCCATACGCCGGCCCAGCGGCGCATCTGGTCGACTTCGCGGCCGACCTGTTCGTCGGTCACCGCCAGCTTGGGACGGGTCACCGGGATGCCCTCGAGAGCGGGCAGCTCGAATTCCGGCCGAACCTCGACCTCGAACTCGAATCTCATCGGGCCCGTCTCCGGCAGCTCGGTCTTCTCGAAATCGATGTCCGGATCGCTCAAAGAGTCCAGCTCGTTCTCCTTCATCGCCGCCTCGCTGGCCTCGGCGAGCAGCTTGAGCTTGGTCTGTTCGTTGGTTTCTTTGCCGAATCGCTTCTCCAGCAACCGGCGGGGGGCGCGGCCCTTGCGAAAGCCCGGTACGACCGCCTCCCGGCGAAGCTCGCGGTACTGCTCGTCCGTCAACTCCTTGATGCTCTCCTCCGGGATCTCGATGACGACCTTCTTCTTGCAGGGTCCGGCGTCCTCGACGGTTATCGTATTCCTGGACGTGCGAGCTTTTTCCTTCTGCTGCTCGTCGGTCAGATCCTCGTCGGCGGCGGCAGCGGATTCCTGCGTCTCGGCGGCGTCCTCTGCTACCGGGGCGTCCACGGTTTCTTCCGTCGTCTCGGCGGTCGCATCCTGCTGTTTGTCTTCCTCCATCTCGGCGCTCATGGATAAGCTCCTTACTGCTGCAATGTTCCGATAAATAAAA
Source organism: Sedimentisphaerales bacterium (assembly GCA_016932895.1). The sequence continues at coordinate 19,022 of JAFGCA010000506.1, forward strand.
AAGGCATCGGGGAGAAGCCTCCCGTAGCCAAATAATTGCGATTTCCGGCCCCGCGACCGGCCGCCGCGAGACTTAGCATATCGACGACCAACGCCAAACTACCCTTAGCCGGTACCTCGTCGATACTATTTGGGTTCCCCATTGCGGAAGGGTGCGAACCTTCCCGTCCGTAGGAAAGCGCCAAAGCGGGCGATGAGATTTGAACTCACGACATTCACGTTGGCAACGTGACGCTCTACCACTGAGCTACGCCCGCA
>JAFGCA010000507.1 GCA_016932895.1 Sedimentisphaerales bacterium
GACCATGTTGATGGCGGCGACCTCGGATTCACTCTGGACGAAGACGCGGCCTCGCTCGGGCATGTGGGTGGCCATGTAGGCGGTGAGTTCGTTCTGGGGCGTGATGGGGTAGCCGAAGTATGCATCGAGCCCGGCGCGGATGGCGGCTTCCGCCAGGGCTTCATTGCCTGTCATCAGGACCCGTTCGTCCGTAGGGGCGGTGTTCAAGGTGTGCCCTCCTTTACCGGCTTTACCGGTTCAGAGGGCCGGTTGTTCTGCGGCTGGGCGTCGGTGGTGTCTCGGTAGACCTCGATGGCGGCTTCCGGGCAGATCAGGGCACAGATCGCACAGCCGGTGCATCCGGGTGCGCACGGCTCGACGAAGAAATACCCTTTGCGGTTGGTTTCCTGGCTTGACATCGTGAGGGACTGCCTTGGGCAGACCTCGACGCAGAGGCCGCAGCCTTTGCACCGGTCGGGATCGATTTTGATTTTTCCTGGCATGAGTATTCGTCGCTTCCGCTTGGGGTTTCGAAGGTCAAATTCTAACGCGCCGGCGCCGTGGTGCCAAAACAAATTACCCCTGGACTACTGGGCATTGGGGCCTTGTCTCGGGAAGTCGCCAGGGGCGTCTGAGCGGCGTCAGGAGGGCCTTTTCCCCCAAAAAAGTCGGATTTATTTCCAAAAATGGCAATGCGATCGTCGCATGTCATACGGTATGTTGACAGGAACGAAGCTTTCCGTTTTCGGCCGCTCCTTGAAGATGCTTTTCTGTGCCGACGATTCCGGGAGCGAAGGAGGTTTCTCATGAAGCACCGCAAGGCGTTTACCCTGATCGAATTGCTTGTCGTCATTGGCGTGATCGCCATTCTGATGTCGATTCTGCTCCCCGCACTGAGCCGGGCCCGGGAACAGGCGCGTTTCACGAAATGTCTCACGAATGGCCGGGGCCTGCTGATGGGCTTCAACCAGTATGTCGACGCCAACCGCGACGGCCGATCCGTGAGATATCAGGGTACACTGTGGATGGAAGAGCTCGAGCCGTTCTGCGGGGATCTCAACGAGATTCGGTATTGTCCGTCGGCGAGCCCGAAGACTCACATGCCTGCCGGCAGCGGCAGTGCGTGGGGCTCGGCGAGTATGCCCTGGCGTTGGGGATCGGGGGATGAGGCGCGTCTGGGGAGCTACTGTTTCAACGGCTGGCTGTACAACGGGAGCGATTATCAATGGATCCAAGGCTATGAGAGCATGATCTGGGGCAAGCCCGGCGCTGTGGAGTTTCCCTCGGACACTCCCGTTTTTGCGGATGGCAACTGGGTGGATTCGTGGCCGATCAACGGCTCCAACCTTGGTTCTTCGTTTGATTACGACCAGGGCTCCCGGCACAACGGCACGAGTGTTCTGAGCATGGGCCGGTTCTGCATCAGCCGTCATGGTGACAAGGGGAACCTCGATAGCCTGCGAGACACGGTAGCTTTTCTCGACGGGCATGTGGCGGGTGTACGGCTGGCAGAGCTCTGGAAGCTCAAGTGGGGCGCCACGTACATTCCCGTCCATTACACTTTGCCCCGCGACGTCAACAATTGACGCGTCGGGCCGCTTGGCCGGGGTTTGCGTCCCTGCTTGAGCGTGTCGGGGGGCATCGGTGCGTGCGGGCAGGTGAGGGGGATTCGATTTTGGCGATTCCCTCTGCGAGAGGGATGTCTAGCCGATGATGCCTCCGCTGGTGGCGCGGATGCCCTTGATGGCCATTTTGAGTTCGTCGGGGTTTGCGGAATAGGCGTAGGCGGTTTTCAGTTCGATGAATTCTTCCATGACGAGCTTTCGCAGCGATTCGGTGTAGTCGACCATTCCCTCCTGGTAGGAGGATCGGATCACGGTGGGCAGTTCGACCTCTCGGCCGTCGGCGATGAGCTTACGTGCGGCGGCGTTGACGCGCAGGATTTCGACGGCGGGCACCCGGCTGGGTTCCTTGCGGACCGTGGGCAGGAGTCTTTGGGAGATGACGGCCCGGAGGCTTCCGACGAGGGCCTGTCGCATCATGTCTCGTTCGACCTGGGGGGTCAGGTCCATGATGCGGGTGATGGTCTGGTAGGCGTCGGTCGAGTGGAGGGTGGCGAAGACGAGGTGGCCGGTTTCGGCGGCGCGGATTCCGGCGCTGAGCGTGGAGAAGTCTCGCATTTCTCCGATGAGCACAACGTCGGGATCTTCTCGCATGAGCGACCGGAGGGCATCCTCGAAGGAGGGCACGTCGACGCCGACCTCTCGCTGGGAGACAAGTGCCTTTTGATCCTGGAAGACGAATTCGATGGGGTCCTCGACGGTGATGATGTGGCAGTGTCGGGTACAGTTGATGTGGTCGAGCATGGAGGCGATGGTGGTGGATTTTCCGCAGCCGGTGACGCCGGTGACGAGTACAATGCCTTCGTTGTGGTCGGCGATTTCCTGGACGGACTGAGGCAGGTAGAGTTGTTCGAAGGGGGGGATGGTGGAGGAGACGCGGCGTGCGGCCAGGGAGACTTTGCCTCGGGTGCGGAAGATGTTGACGCGGAAGCGGTCGACGGCGCCGAAGTCGTAGGCAAAGTCGAGGGCTCCGTGGCCCAGGAAGTAGTTCTTTTGTTCGGGCGAGAGGATCTCGAAGATGATGTGTTCGACTTTGTCTTCCGGCAGCGGATCGGCGGTAATCGGTCGCAAGGCCCCTTTGACGCGGTATCGGGGCACCTGGTCGCCCTTGAGGTGCATGTCCGAGGCCTGCATCTTGATGGCCGCTTTGAAGTACTTGTCGATTTCGCAAGGCTTGTCCGTGGCCAGACGAGCCATCAAAGGTTGATTTTCCACGGTTGTGTCTCCTTCTCCGCCGCTTGGGCGATCTCTCTTTAGCCCGCCCTTTGTGCCATTCCAAGTGAGGGGCGGCTCTGCTCGCCCGCATCCGAGCGGCCCCGCCACAGCCCCTGCCTCTCTATGATACCATTTTCCTCTCACGACACAAGAGCGTCCATAGGCGGCGACGGGTCGCGGAACGGCCCGGGCGCGGTCTCGGGCGATTTCAGCGCTCGGCGCCTGCCTGGGAGCGGCGTCGTGGGGTTCGCGGCAATCAGTCGGTCCTGGGCTTGACGATGCGGCAGCCGTACAGACCCCCGGCGATCTGCCCGGGATGTGCCTGGAATCGCACGCGCACCTTTTGGCGCCCCTGGGTCAATTCCGTGGGAATCGCGTAGCTCATGTCGACGAACTGGTCCGGCTTGGGCCGGTCGAGCTCTTGCGTGGCGACTCGCCGGCCGTCGACGAGGATATCGAACACGCGGCCGCCGGCGTCGCTGCCCCAGTATGTGCAGACCAACTCGTTGGGGCCGTCGGGATCGACGGCCATGTCGAAGGCGAACCAGCCGCCGTCGGTGGCGTGTCGCCATTTTCGTCCGGCGTGCTCGCCCGCGGTTGTTCGCTCGCCTTCGAAGTTGTGGTCTCGCTCAGGTTGCATTTCGCCGATCCGCAGCACGTCCATGGTTCGTGCTTCCAGGTCCCGTTGCTCCTGCAGCATCCGTTCATGCTCGACTTGTTTCTGTTCCCACTGCTCGGGCGTGAAGACGTCGTGGTATACGCTGTACCAACCGTTGTAGACCTCGAAGTGGGGGACCAGCCGGACGTCCACCGGGTGCGTTCCTTTGTCATCGGCCACTCGTCCAATTGCTGCCGCAGCGAACATCGGCCGAGGCCCATCCAACGGTTTCCACACGGAGAGCAGCTCCTTCTTGTCCACCACCAACACCGGCGCTTCCCGTTCGGACCCGAGCTCACTGCACAGCAGCACCGGGCCGTAGAGCATCGCGACTCGATTGGCATCGTCGGGCATTGCTTCCATGCGAAGCGTCATCGGAAGTTGAACCGTAATCGTATCGCCGTTATGGAACTCACGCTCGATTTGGGCGTACGTTCCAGGTTGTGCATCCGTTCTCCAGGGCGTTCCGTTGACCTTGATCGCGAAGCCTTCTCCCGCCCAGGCCGGCCGGCGCACCTGGATTGCCAGCTTGCGAGGCTCCCGGCAGGAAAACGTCAGCCGCGTAGCCTGTTCGTAGGGGAAGCCTGTTTGCTGCTGCACGGTTACACTTTGCTCTTTCCAGTCGAGCTTTGTGGGGACGAAGAGATTGACCCACAGCGTGGAGCCATTATGGAAATACACCGTTTCGTTATATTTAACGTGGTTTTCCATTCCCGTTCCGGTGCAGCACCAGAAACTGTCGAACGGCGTGCAGAAGTGTTTCTGGGCGGGCATGTCGAGGTAGCCCTTGTACTTGGTCATACCCGTCACCGGGTTCTGGCTCGCCACGATGTGGTTGAGCAACGCGCGTTCGTAGAAATCCATGAGTTCGCCTCGCGGCTGCCACAGGAACAGGCGCCGCGTGAGCTTGAGCATGTTGTAGGTGTTGCAGGTTTCCGTGGTGTCGCCGAGTCGCTGCGCCAGTTCATCCGGCCGGCCGAAATGCTCCCACGCACTGTTGCCGCCGTTGACGTAGCTGTGGTGATGAACCACACGGTCCCAGAACAGTTCCGCGATCTGTCGGTATTTTTCTTCGCCGGTGAGTTCATACAGGCGGGCACAGCCGATGATCTTGGGCACCTGGGTGTTGGCGTGCAGGCCGGGCAGAGGGCTGCGGCCTTGCGCGAGCGGGTCGAGCACGGCCCGATGGTAGAATTTGCGGGCGAGGTCGAGGTGTCGCTGGTTGCCCGTGATCGCGTATACGTCCGCGAGCACCTCGTTCATCCCGCCGTGCTCACACGCGAGCATCTTCTGCCACTGGGCGTCGTCGAGACCCTTCGTTGTTTCATGCACCCAGTCGCTCAGTTGCACCAGGACGGTGCGTGCCTGGTCATTGCCGCACCAGTACCACGCATCGCGCAGTCCCGCCATGACCTTGTGCATGGTGTACCAGGGCACCCATCCGCCGTTGAGGTCGAATCCGGCGGAGCGGATCTCGCCGCGGGCGATTTCCGTGAAGATCCGTTTGCCTTCGGGGATGGCTGCGACGTACCCGTCGCCGTTGGCTTGCTGGCACAGGGCGAGCTCGCTCACGATGTAGTCGGCTCGTTGTCGAAACTGCGGATCGCCCGTCGTCGCCCATGCCAGCGAGAGGGCCGAGAGGTAATGTCCCAGGCAGTGCCCCGCCACGCCCTGGCTTTCCCATCCGCCGTAGACCTCGCCTTTGGGCTCGAGCCCGGCCTCTTTGCGGAACCATGCCAGCAGTCGGTCCGGCTCGAGCATGAGAAGGTACGCCTCGCCCAACTCGCTCCGCTGCTCCAGCAGGCCCGAGTGCAACTCTACTTGCGTCAGCCTGAACGGCCGGCACGCATTCTTGGCGGCATCTGTCACCGTCAGCCGTCCTGCTCCCGGGTCTTGCGACGCTCCCATGGCCCGTGGTGCGCCCGCCAATCCCGCCGTCACCAGCGCAAGGCATAGCAACCATGCCGGCGCCGTGTAGTCTTGTGCAGCCATCGAGACGATCCTCCAGCCCCCGGTTCTTCAGGAACGAACTACTTTTCAGAATGGCTCGCCATATTTCGCAGCCGTCCCAGGTACAGCACCGCGGAGACAGCTGTCATCACCACCGCAGCCCACACGACCACGGTTCGCAGGATCTGGGCCCAAGTCGCCTCCTGGCGCCAGCCCAGGTAGATAATCACGGTTCCGATTGCTACGCACTGCAGGTTCATCTTGAGCTTGCCCGCCCAGGTGGCGGCGAATTCATGCCCCTTGGCTTCGCATGTGTGCCGTATGATCGTCACAAGGACCTCCCGCCCGATCACCACGGCCACCATCCACCACGCGACCCCGGAGATCGCCGGTCCGTACCACGCCAGCAGCAGAAACGCTCCGATCACCAGGGCCTTGTCCATCAGTGGATCGAACGTTCGGCCGAACTTCCCTGTGACTCCCAGCCGCCGGGCGAGATACCCGTCCAGAATGTCCGTCACGCCCGCCGCCACGAACAGCACGAACGCCCAGAACAACTGCGTCTGGGCCTTGGCTGTGACCGTTTCCACGCCGATCACGCCGTCCTTCGCCATGGCCACCAGTACGAAAAACCCTGCCGCAAGCCCCAGCCGCGACCCCGTCAACATGTTTGGCAATTGCCGTAAGGCCCCGTTCATCGCCGTCCTTTCTCGCATTGCGATGCTCGTTTGGTGTGTGCCGTCGTTAGTGCATTGTATCGCTCTGACGGGCTTGACGCCAGTTTCTGCGAATGCAGCGTCTCCGTCGGGCCCGCTCGGCCCGGCCGTGCTGGCGTCGGTCCATCGGGGCTGCTACAATTCTCTTATGAGCAAGAAAAATGCGCGAAATCGTGGGGCCCGTGAGCCGGGCTTGCCCTTGACGGTGAGCTTTACCTCTTTGGGCTGCCCAAAAAACCTCGTCGACAGCGAACGGATGCTTGCCGTCCTGGGGCAGGACGACATGGCCCTTGTGCCCTCCGGCGAGATCGCCGACGTGACGGTCATCAATACGTGCGGTTTCATCGAGGATGCCCGCCAGGAGGCCTATGAGTGCATCCAGGACGCCCTGGAACAGAAACACAACGGCGAGGTCGGCCGGGTCGTCGTGGCTGGCTGTCTGGCGCAGTACCAGCCCGACCAGCTCCGCGAGAGATTCCCCGACATCGACGCCGTCGTCGGTCTTGCGCATCGCGACCAGCTCCACCAGATCATCCGCGGCCTCGTGGCCGAGCGCAGGTCAGTTCGCCCGGGTGCCGGAGCCGTCGTCCGCACCGATCCTTTCCGCGACCAGGTCACCGACGATCGCACCCGCCTTCGCCTGACGGCCCCGTCGTGGGCGTATCTCCGCATCGCCGAAGGGTGTTCCATGGGCTGTAGGTTTTGCTCGATTCCACGGATTCGGGGTCCATTCCGCAGCAAGAACCCCCGGGAAATCCTGGCAGAAGCGCAGGAATTGATCGAAACCGGCGCGATCGAACTGAACCTCATCGCACAGGAAACCACCAGCTACGGACGTGATATCGATTATAAGTCCGGTCTGGCAGGTATCTTACGTGAATTGAACGCCCTGGAGCCGCTCGGGTGGCTCCGCGTACTGTACGCCCACCCCGCCTCGTTGACCGACGAGATTATCGATTCCATGGGGCAGTGCGATAAAGTGTTGTCGTACCTGGACTTACCGTTGCAGCACATCAGCGACAGGCTCCTCGAGCAGATGAATCGCCACGTCACTCGCGCCCAGACCGAGCGTCTTCTCGACCGCCTCCGCAGCGCCATGCCCGATCTCGCGGTGCGGACGACGTTGATTGTGGGCTATCCCTCCGAGAGCGACGAGGAGTTCCAGGAATTGCTCGAATTCGTTCGGCAGCAACGGTTTACGCACCTTGGCGTCTTCGTGTATTCCCCGGAGCCCGGCACGGCAGCAGCCGGGCAGGAGCCTCGGATCGATCCGGAAATCGCCGATGCCCGCCTCGAAGCCCTGATGCTCGCCCAGCAGGAAATCGCCTTCGCCGACGCCGACGCGCTCGCCGGGCGGGAGTTTCCCTGCCTGCTGACAGACGAACTGCCTTGCGAAGACATCGAGGCCCTGGGTCTTGCCGCTGAGTCCCGCTGGCTGGCCGGCCGGTTGCCCCGCCAAGCCCCCGAAAGCGATTCGCTCACCTTTGTCGCCTGCCCACCCGATGGTGAACCGCCGCTCGACACCATTGTCCCCGTTCGCATCATCGGCCGGCAGGACTACGATCTGCTTGCCGCCGTGTTGGCGTGACGTTCGGCCGGTCCAGCGACGATTCGTCCGTCGGCCGCGCATAGAAAAGGCCTCGTTGCCGAGGCCTTGGTTCGCGTCCGGCGTCAGTCGGTCACCCCCGGTCGTCCTCCTCCTCCTCCTCCTCCTCCTCGTCTTCCTCCTCATCGCCTTCTTCTTCGTCCTCGTCTTCCCATTCCTCCTCGTCTTCTTCTTCTTCCTCGTCTTCCTCGTCTTCCTCCCACTCTTCGTCTTCGTCCTCTTCGTCGTCGCCTTCCTCTTCCTCCTCTTCCTCCTCATCTTCATCGACCGCGCCGCCGTCGCCGAACGGTCCTGCCTCGTCCGTTGCATTCTCTTCCGGCACGTCGTCTTCCTGGTCGCTCGGTTCGTCTGCGTCCTCGTTGAGCTTGTCCGCTTCGTTGAGGCCGATGACGGCTGGATTCAGTGCCGGCGGCGTCGCCGGCGTCGCCGGCGTAGCGCTATGCGAGCCTGCGCCTGCCGCCGGGCTCACGCCGCCACCGTAACCGCTTTCCTCGCTCATCCCGACGGGCTCTTCGTCTTCCCAGCCCATCTGGCGTTTGATCTCCTCGTACTCGTTCGGCGTGATGAGCACTTCGCGGGCCTGCGAGCCCTTGTACTCGCCCACGATCCCCACCATGGCCATCTGGTCGATCAGCCGCGACGCCCGTGAATACCCGACCGTCAGCCGCCGCTGCAGCAGTGACACCGATCCCCGCCCCGTTTGCAGCACGACCTTGACGGCCTCGTCAAACAGCTCGTCCTTCTCCAGGTCCGCCGGGTCCACCGTGTTAAGCTGCATCAGCTCCGGATGATAATGTGCCTTGGCCACATCGCGTACGTGCTCGACGATCCGATGGATCTCTCCGTCGCTGATATATGCGCCTTGCGCCCGCACCAGGTCGCTCGTGCCTGGCTTGAGGAACAGCATGTCGCCCTGGCCCAGCAGCGTCTCGGCCCCGTTCTGGTCGAGCACGATCCGGCTGTCCATTCTCGCCGCGACGCGGAACGAAATACGCGAGGGCAGGTTCGACTTGATCAGCCCGGTCACCACCGTTGCCTGCGGCCGTTGTGTCGCCAGGATGATATGAATGCCTACGGCCCGGCTCTTTTGCGCCAGCCGAATGACGTACGACTCCACTTCTTTCGCCGACGTCATCATCAGGTCCGCCAACTCGTCGATCACCACGACGATATACGGCAGCCGCAGCGGAATCTTCGCCTTTTCCTCCTCGTTCGACGGGTAGAACCGTTCGTAGATTTCGTCCGGCGTCAACTGGTTGAATCCCGCGATGTTGCGCACCCGAGCCTCGGCCAGCAGGGCGTACCGCTCGTCCATCTTGGTCGTGAGCCACTCGAGAATCTGCTCGGCCCGCTTCATTTCCGTCACGATCGGGCACATGAGGTGCGGCAGGTCCCGGAACGCGTTCATTTCGACCATCTTCGGGTCCACGAGGATCAGCTTGACCATATCGGGCCGCTGCGTCAGCAGAATGGACATGATGATCGAGTTGAGGCACACGCTTTTCCCCGAGCCGGTTGTGCCTGCGATCAGCAGGTGCGGCAGCTCCGTCATGTCCACGCAAAGCGACTCGCCCGACGCGTCCTTGCCCAGAAACAGCGGGATCTTCATCTTGCCCGCTCGCTCCGCCGCCAGGTGCAGCAGATCCTTGATCCGCACCACTTCCTTTTCCGTATTGGGCACTTCGATCCCGATCGTGTGCTTGCCGGGAATCGGCGCGACCACCCGCACCGCCGGCGCCCCCAGCGACCGCGCCAGATCATTCGCCAGGTTCGAAATCTGCGCCACCTTGATCCCGGCCGCCAACTGCAACTCGAACATCGTGATAACCGGGCCCGTCTCCGCCTCGACCACCTTCGCGTTGATGTTGAAGTCATGCAGCGTCGACTCGAGGACCTGGGCCTTCGCCCGCACGAGCTTCTCCTGCAACGCGGAGAATCCCTTCACCGGGTTCTCCAACAACTCCAGCGGCGGGAACTCGTAGTCCGCGTAATTCTGCTCGTCCGCCCCGGCCGGCACCGCCAAGGGTTTGGGCATCGACCCTCGAAGCCGCGCGAGCACCGCCGCCACCGCCTCGGGATGCGCGTCTTCCTTCTCCTTGACCAGCTCGTCCTGCGGTTCCATCCCCTTGCCTTGTTCCTGTCGGGCCTCTTCCTCCTCGCGAGCCCGCTCCTCCTCTTCCAGGATCGCCACCTCTCGAATCGCCGCCTCCCGTTGCGGCACCGGCATTGTGGCTGTTCGCGGCAGATAGTCCGCCGTTCGCTTCCGCTGCCAAGGCCAGGCCGGCCGCGGAATCTTCACCGTCGCCAGCACCGCCCGCCCGTGCCGTAGATACCAGATCCCGTGCAGCAGCCCCTTTGCCGCCCGGATCACCAGCGTATCCGCCGCCAGGATCAACCCGACCACCAGCGTCGCCGCCAGGATCAGCCCCGCCCCCGTTCCCGCCGCGTTGGCGAGCAGAAAATGTCCCAGCGCAATCCCCACCACCCCGCCATTGCCCTGCGCCAGCGAATTCGGCCCGCCCGGATAGATCGCATGCCAGGATGCACTC